>CAIVDM010000126.1 GCA_903904735.1 uncultured delta proteobacterium | reverse complement strand
ATGTGGTGCTCTCTCTAAAGAACGCTACCCCAGAAGTTCAGGAAAAGATCCTCTCTAACCTCTCTGAAACACGGGCACTTCAAGTCGAAATGGAGTTGGGGGAGCTTCCTCCTATACAGGCGGATCTCGTGGAAGCCGCTCAGGCGCGTATCATGCGCAAAGCTGATGAGATCTATACGGAAGAGTCCCAGAACCCTGCTCCACGCAGGCTTCGTTCACGCTTGGCCTAGTCCTCGAACACCTTATTGCTGAATCGTCTGCTGAGTCGATGGCGCGGATCTATCGATATTTGTGGGCTAGTGTGGCATGTTCTTGCTCAACGATTTCATTCCCAAGTCAATGCATATTCGTGCTTACAGACGCACCTCTGGGGAGTAAACGCGCCGCGGAAGCTGCGCCATGTGACACAATTACTCCCCTGTGTAACTCGACGAGGCCGAGATATGTATGAACTGGGGAGTACGGCAATCTATTTATGTTACCGTCTAGCCACCACAACACGGCGTTACGCGCTTCACAGCAGCATCGCCAGGACTCATCTCCGCCGATCGCGAGAGACTTTCCGTTTGGTATCACTACTATCGTCGGTGGTACGAATCTGCGCTTTTCGCTGAGCGCTCCGTTTCAGAACTCTTCGATCGACACGGCGATCTCCTGGCAGGATTTGCTGCGCGACTCATCGCTCACAAACACAGCTGAGAATTTGGCGAACATCAAAGGCTCGGCGTTTAAGGATATCGGCCGACGGTTTGTCTCGTTCATTGAAGCGAACGCGGAGAATGACGCGAAGGGGCCCCCGTTCTCTCAACTTCATACGCTCATCTTCTCGGTCGCCGGCATCGTTGACGGTAATCTCGTATCGCTTACCAATGTTCCACTTGGAATCGTGCGCGAGGATCTCGCGAGTGAGATCGTCTGTGCCATCAATCAGGAACTCACTCAGCGCGGATTTGAGAGGTGCGCTCCAAAAGTAATCGCTGTCGTCAATGACGCAGTCGCGGGTCTCATGGGCGAGTTGAAAGCCGGCGGATTACAAGGGGTCCGGAATGGAGGATTTATCATTCTTGGTACCGGCATGGGTGGCATCTGTTGTATCAACGGAGCTCCGTGCGTTGCTCTCGATGAAATGGGGCACCGACTGTTAGTGAATGCTCGGGGGCGCTCCGTTCGTATCCTTGTGGGTGATGAGCTAGCACCATTTCTGACTGACCGTAACGAGTTTGTCGCGTTGCAAGGTGAGGAGTCGTACGCGGAGCATCATCTCGCTGGTCCGTGGGTAGCGACTCGATTTGTAAAAGCGGTCTCGGATCTGGGTGACATGGTAGTCGGCTCCCTGTCTCGGACGTTAGCGAACTCGCACGGTCTGTCGGATGAGCATTTTCGCAGAGGGCTAGCTGAGATCCAGAGACTTCCCTCACATGAGCTTCATCTTTGGGGACAACGGGCTCCAAGCGATATTGTGCGGTGTGTGAATCAGTTTATCTTTACCCCGGAAGCGGCTGATGTGATTAACGCCAGACGAAAGCTTCAATCCGGGGCGCTGAGCGCGGCGGAGACACTGGCTACGACCGGGTATCAGAGTTGGCGCGGCTACTTTGAGCTGCTTGGACGTTGTGGTGGCGCGATTGGTGGGGCCTTAAAGACGATGGGTCATCCGATGGAACGCCTTGTCTTGGGTGGCGGAATCGGTGAGGCGTGCAATCACTACTCACAGATATGGAAGAAGCACGCCTATGGAGTTTTGCATTCTTCGGCTGCGCTCTCGCCTGGCTCCATTATCTTCTCTCCTATGCGCGCTGAGGAGCGCGAGAACGCGATCGCTTCGGCTTCGATTAGGGAGGCGATCGACCCTAGGGTTTACCATTAAACTTGCGCTCTAATCCCTGCCAGCACGCACGATAGTCTGACTGTAACGCTGGGAGCGTAGCCGCGTATGTGGTCAGGTGTTGTGGGAAGCGGGTCTCAAACATAAACGCCATCGTATTTGAGAGCTTGTGTGGCGCTAGCTCCACGGTACTGGCTTTGTTAAAGGCGTCGGTGTCTGGCCCATGCGGCAACATACAGTTGTGAAGGCTTACACCACCTGGAACGAACCCTTCGGCTTTCGCGTCGTATTGCCCGTAAATGAGCCCCATAAACTCAGACATTATGTTCATGTGGTACCACGGTGGGCGAAACGAGTGTTCGGCGACTGCCCAGCGGTCGGGGAAGATAACAAAATCAACATTCGCTGTTCCCTCCTCTCCTGATGGGGCGGTGAGTACGGTGAAGATAGAGGGATCTGGATGGTCAAAGAGAAGCGCTCCTACTGGCGAAAATGTTCTTAGGTCGTACTTGTATGGGGCGTAGTTTCCATGCCACGCGACTACATCTAGGGGCGATTGGTTAATTGCGGTGGAGAAGAACTTACCGCACCATTTTACTGTGAGAGTCGATGGCTTTACGACATCCTCAAAGGCTGCTACCGGTGTCTTGAAATCACGCGGATTAGCGAGACAATTCGCGCCAATTGGTCCGCGATTGGGTAGCGTGAACTTCGCGCCGTAGTTCTCACAGATGTATCCTCGGGCCGGCCCACCGGTGATCTCGGCCCGAAACTTCACTCCGCGTGGGATCACACAGATATCTCCTGGGGTGAGATCTATCTTTCCAAACTCAGTGAAGAACCGGATCGGACCCTCCTGAGGAACGATCAGCATCTCGCCGTCTGAGTTGTAGAAATACTCATCCTGCATGGAGGTATTCACGAAGTAGAATCCTGCCGCCATTCCCGCCTGGCTGTTCACGTCACCCGCGAGGGTCATCGTGCGAATTCCGGTGACGAATGTGGTTTGCTCGGCGGGCGCCGCTGGGGGGCTCCAGCGTAGTTGATCAATCGGAAAATTGTGCTCATCGAAGAACGGCGCGGTCTTCCAAAACGGAACTGAGATCGGCTTGAACGCGCCTGAGTGCTTCACCGAGGGTTGTATGCGGTAGAGCCACGAGCGTTCGTTGGTTCCTCTTGGTGCCGTAAAGGGGGAGCCAGAGAGCTGCTCGGCATAGAGTCCGTAGGCACAGCGCTGTGGAGAGTTCTGCCCGTAGGGGAGTGCTCCAGGAAGAGCTTCGGTCTCAAAGTCGTTTCCGAAGCCGGGCATGT
>CAIVDM010000125.1 GCA_903904735.1 uncultured delta proteobacterium | reverse complement strand
GTGTCGCTATCGTTGTCCTTACCATCCTGACACTGTGTCGTGGCAGCGCTTTCGTTATCGCGCTTAGCGTCATAGGTATTTGAATTAGCCGGGTCAGCCCAGCAGCCAGGATCGGCGCGGTCGGTCAATCCGTCATTATCGTTGTCTCTACTATCCGAACACTGCGCCGTCGCCGCGCTAGCGCAAAGATAGCTGAATGACCCATTCGTGCATCCATTAGCGAAGCCTTTATTCGCCAGTCCCGTGGATGCCATGTAGGATGCATCGGTTACTCCGACGCTACTGCACTTTGTGCTGAAATTCGTTGTGCCTCGAGCACACGATAGGTTCGCGCCCAATGAGGCGCTGCCGCTAAATGTGCTGGGATACCGATATGCGCTCACCGTTGAGTTCGTCGAAGACGATGGCGCTACGCAGACGTAGCCGCATTCCGAGAGACGACCTTGCCCCGTCTGACTGGTTCTGACTACTCCAGTAGACGGATTGTATGAGCATGTAACCGTTCCGGGTGCGGGACCGCCATTAGAAGGTCTGGCTCGAACGAAGTTCGCCACACTCAACACGCAAGACATATTCACGCCGATAGAAGTTCCACTGGCGACATATCCAGCTTTTATCGCGGCGCCAACGATCGTTTGGTTCTTGAGACACACATAAGCGGCGCGCGCCGACACATGGGTGTTCTGCGCTACGGTGACTCGCCCATTGGCAACAGAGACTTTGTACGAAGGAGTTCTGTTAGCGGAGTTGTCAGAACGAATCCACATCGAATCTCCGATCGAGGTGAAGCAATTCGAATACCCCGCTACATCGGCTGAGGCTGTCGCGGAGGCGTAGCCCATCACAATGTCGCTGTTTCGAAACACCTCTTGGGCGCTTGTGATGTCACATCGGGACAGCGCCGCGATAGCCGTCACCAAAAGTGCTAGGACGCTTCTGTTACCACGAATCAGTATCGGCAAACGTAAAGACATATACTCTCTCTCCTCTCCTCAGAACTCCACCGCGGGAACCGGTAATACTTGCGCTCTCTCTAGCAGGTATGAGGAATATTAGTTCGGGATCTAGATCCACGACTTCATACTCTCGGTGAAACTACAGTGTGAACCTTCGGGTTCCTTCAACCACTCTTAACAAACCGCGTTTACTTGTACCGAAGGCACGCGCGCTAGTCGAGCAAGTGACAAATTATTTTTCAAAGATTTCCCCGAAAATACAGTCTTCGCGCAGTTAGAAGAGCGGAGAAAACGGGTCCGCTTTCCATACGCGTAGCATTTTAAACTTTTGGTTAAATTTCACCCCTGGCAGTTGGTCAAACTCGGCAATCATCTGCGGACAGGCGCTCGCGAACTCTTATTGACCCGAGCGAAACCTCATCAAGGACGTGCCGTCAGGTCCCGACTCGAAAGGTCGAGTACTGCCAGGCCTCTGATAGGTCAGGTCGTTGCCCGCCAAAGCCACTGAGAGCGGTATCTAGATCTTGAATCGGATGCCACGCCACTCGCTCCGATACAATTCTGCCCAAATAGGGACGCGAAAACGCTAGAATCTCCTCTGCGTCGATGTCATCAGGCAGGCAAAATCCCCGGCGAGGGTTCTTAATCATCCATGCCAGAGCGGCGACGACCGATATGGCCACCTGCACAGTAGTCGCGTTTTGACCGGGGACCAACCGTCGGGCCTCGTGTATGTCGAGCACTGTTCCCGTCCACCAGGCGTTGAGGTCATGCCCCATGAGCAGGACTCCCAGCTCGTCAACTCCCTCAACTATCTCCTCTGTCATAATCCTCTGCGAGGATTGCATTCTGTATTGGTTCATTCTGAGCTCGTGCAGCGACGCGATAGTGGCGTCAGATGGGCAGTACACATAATGAACCGTCGGTCGATACACTGGCTGGTTTCCCTCCCACACCGTAAGCCGATCGGAAATACCAAACGCCTCTCCGTGACGGATGACCATTCCTACGATCGGACCACTCGGAACCCACGAGCGTACCCAGGTGTTGACTCCCATCGCGCTCAGGCATATCGAGTTGCGCGGCCCGTCGGAGAACTCAAGTCCGCCTGGCGGCAGCGCTTGTTCATGTGTTCCCCACCCCATCTCAGCGGGCGCGATCCCTTCTTCGTAGAGCCCCTCGACGCTCCAGGTATTAACAAACTCGTTTACTCTCTTCGGTCTCGAGGCGATCTGACTATCCCGCTCGCTGATGTGAACGACCTTCGTGCCGGAGAGTCTCGCGAGGGATTTGAAGTCACGATCACCTAACGAGCGCTCAAGTTCGACCCGGCGTTGCCCCGCCAGGTCAGTTGAAAGAAGCCCGCCTGATATATCCATCAAGGCCATTTTAGTAAAATGGGAAACAAGCCCTGGGTTCGCGCCGTGGTCCACAATGGCCGTAGGACCGCTGTTATTTCCCCAACGCGTCACCATCGCTCGGAGAGCCATCTGTCGTTCGTATAGGGTGTATTTACGCGGGTCACTACGCGCAGCGTCAGAGTAAGGATTCCAATCCTCAACGGACGTGTTGATAAACAAGATCCCCTCTTCGCGGCACCAGTCGACTATTTCTACGGTTCCAGTGTTCCAACCTAGATCGATCAGCAGATCTCCCTTCGATAGCCGTTGACCCAGCTCCATCTTGAAGTTATCCCGCGTAATTCGCGTCTGGGTGAACGAAACCCCTCGTTCAAGGGCATCCGATATTCGATCCCTATTATCCACGAAATCCAGCACGGTGATCGACGTGGGATTCACATCGATCTCTCTCAAAAGAATCGGCAGAACGCACTGCGAAACTGACCCGCAGCCTAAGACAACTACTTTACCGACAAATTGACACTTCATTCTCAAATACTCCGGCTACTCTTCGGGAAACGATTGTGCTCCGCCATCCGAATCACAGAGACGGAGATTTAAGCCCCATTCCGTCTGATTTTTTAAAGGTATCACTTATGCGATTCCTAGTCGCCATTAAGGCTAGCCATACGGCTGTTTTTCCACTTATAGTAGAGTGAATTATTTTGGGGGAACTTCTATGCCCATACCTCTTGAAGATGGCTCACTCGAGCAGATTTCTCTTAAGATCATGTCTGAGCGACCTTATGTGACGGCTGAGAAGCTCCGAGCTCTTGCCTCAATCAACAAACGTAAATTCAGCCCCGCCGCTGTCTACAAAGTTCTCAACAAGCTCCTTACTACGGGCGTCGTGGTGAAGGCAGGAACTCGCTACAGCCTTAGCCTCACATGGGTCTTTGGCGTTTTCTCCTTCGCGGAAAAGCTCTCAAAAGTCTACTTTTGCGATGAATACCTCGATTCATTATTACCAGAGGCCGGAAAAAGAAGAACGTGGAAGTTCACCGATCTGCGTCGTTGCAACGACTTCTGGAATCAACTCCTGCTGGCGCTCTTAAAGCGGACCCCTAGCGTGGATTCGTACGCGTGGGTACCCTCGCCGTGGTTTGTCCTCTTGCCAGGAGATAGAGATTCCCGGCTTCAGCAGGTATTCCGAATGACGAACCGGAAGTTCTACAGCGCGTTCGGATCAAGCCGACGCTTCGAGCCGGTCGTCCGAAAGCTATACAATCACAGCAATCAGATCCTGACTTTCGGGAAAAAGCCCTTCCCAGCAAAAGCCGCTCGATACTTAGATGTCGTCGGAGACTACGTTCTCACGGTTTCCGTGGATAGCAAGACGAGCCAAGAGATTAGTTTGCTTTTCGCGGAGAGCAAACGAGCGGAACTCAATACGAACGCCGCTCTCGCGATCCTTCGCCAGCGCTGCAGAACAACGATTACCATAGAACAGAGCCCGCGAAAGGCCGCGCGATTGCGTAGCACCCTGACAAAGCTCTTTACTAGTGACGAGTCGGATTAGGCCGCCAGAACTGGTCTCAAAGGCGGCTTGAAGCGCTGGGTTCTAAGCTATTTCGGTCAATCGAACTCCGTCTGGTCCCTGAGAGAGTCGACTATCTCCATTCCCTGATCGCGCAACTGCTGCGCCTCTTGAGGATCATCCGTGAGCCCAGCGAGAGCGATGAGAGTCGTGCCATGAAGCAGAGTTTCTTTACCGCCTCGCAGCTCTAAGAAGCCCTTTACCTCCAGGAGCAATTCCTCGGCTTTTCGGTAGTTTTCATTCTGAATGTGCAGCTCCGCCAAATCTCGGGCTAAAAACTGCCGAGTCATCTCCGCCGAGCAGCCGTGAGCTTTGACAAAGTCAGCGAGCCTTCGCTCCTCGAACTCTATCTGTTTGGGGAGACCACCAAGGTTCGCCACAGCCCTAGCGCGAAGCAATCCGAGGGAATGCGCGAGGTGTTTTGTCAGGCCTGGAGCGAGAGCGTCGAGCTCATCTTGCGCCTTTCCGACGAGGTCTAAAGCTCGCTCAGGATCATCTTCAACTAAATCTGCGGCGCCATTCGCCAGAATTCTCGCCTGCCTCACAATTCGATACGGCATCGGCAACGCGCTGGCCGCCTGCAGTTGATCGTCTATCGAGACTTCCTCACCTCCATCTTCGGAGAGGTACTCGGCGTCAGAATCTAAACTATGATCTGTAGTATCCTCATCCTGCCCACTTACAGCGGGCTTTACCATTTCGTATGCGTCTCGATATCGCCCCTGTAAACGAAGGATGCTCGCCACTCTAGCTCTCGCGTTTTTCTGATAGGTTTCACCACCATCATCGATGGCGAGCCGTAAGTTCTCCTCCGCGAAGCGCAGCGCTCCAGCGAAATTGCCTATCTCCGCCTCAGTTTTCGATATATCGTCTCGAAGTTGCATCAATTTACTGTCTGCTGGTTCGAGATCTTCTTCCCAGGCGGTCAGTAGCGACTCGTAAAGCGCGCGCCCATCACCGATCTTACCTGCCTTGACCAGAAAATCGGCGTGTCTCCACCGCGCATCATCAAGGAACTCTCCAAACGAATCGGACTCGGCCAGCGGGGCACATTCCTGCAACCTTCGTAAAGCCTCACCTGAGAGATGTACGGCCTCATGGTACGCGCCCTGCGCGCCGAGCTTTTCTGCGTGTCCGTTCAGTACCTCCGCGATTTTCGCTCCCTCAGACTGCTCAATGAGTGGCAGTATGCCAAAGGCGCCTATCATTTCTCGACTCGCGTCTTGGTGGCGGCCACAACTCCGTAAAAACGACGCATACTGCAATCGGGTATCTATCCGATGGGCCGAATCCCCCGAGGCATCCGCCATGCGGACGATAACGCTCGCCCACCGAGAGTCGGCCTCGGCTTGTCTGCCCATGTCAGTTAAAAGTTGTACGCACCCCAGATTTAAGCCATGAAGCGCACGGTCCGACTGGGGCGTATCTGCCGCCGCCACTATTACCGCCCTCTCCATGTAATTTAGCGACTCCACCAACGCGCCCGAAGCCTCATAGATAGCTGCGGCACAACGGAGCGTTGACAAACGAACTTTGCTACGACTTTCCCCTGCCAGAAGAGATTCCTCTGCGAGACCAACAGCTCTGTCCACGAGCCTCTGTGCTTGCCCTACTGCCCCCATGGCGAGCGCAGCCAAGGCTTCTTGACACAGTCGCTGACATGCGGCTTGCGTCCCTTCCTGCACACGCCGCTCAGGTTCTCTGTTATGTGGACCCAATCCCTCTTGCATACGGATATGGTACCGACTTTACTGAGCTAACCAAGCAGCCGAGCATCGGGGCAAAAAGTTTAATGATCTCAGTGGGTCTCCCTATTGATATCAGTGCTGCGACGATACCTATGGGCGGACAAGATGATATATCCGCTGATCCCCTTCGCCCTCGACCGAAACTCGTCCCTGGTGGATAAGGCTCTCGAGAACACGCAGAACATCTCCTTCGCTGCCCTCAACTATCGGTCGCTCCTCCTCTTCGTGCACGACGATGAGGTTATTGAAATAAAGTCCGTCTTCCGCCTCAGGATGGCTAAGTGCCGCCTCTATCTGCGCTCTAATCAACTGGTCGCTCATAACTACGTCCTCTTCTGACACTTTCGACCTCTCGTTTCACAGGTCGGGGCTAATGACCCTCTGGCGGTATGCGCCACAGAGAACAGGCTAGCGCAGGTTGCCGCTTCTGAAACAGGGAAAATAACCGTGGTGAGGAATTTTTCGGTGATGGCGGATGTCTTTTCGACAGGTCGCGGTCGGCGGGACGCCGAGGGCTCATCGGGACATTTACCACAGGTCGCGGTCGGCGGGGACGCCGACCCTCCTGGGTCCCATCATCGAGGTGGAAATTGGTGCGCCCGGAGAGGATCGAACTCCCGACCCCAAGTTTAGGAAACTTGTGCTCTATCCAACTGAGCTACGAGCGCGTTGAGAGGAGGATAGCAAAAACTCGCGGTAGCGCCAACTCCAGAGAATTCCGGCTTATTCGGAGCGAAAACCAAAATCTATGATTGCTCGGGGTAGAACACCATCGGATTAACGGCGGCAAAGCGCCCCTGCTCATTGAGAATCCTGGTCTCAAAGTGAAGGTGGGGACCACTAGCGTCACCGGTTTGCCCTACCTTAGCGATTACCTCACCCTTCTCGACGCGGTCTCCCTTTGTAACCTTGTTGCGCGAATTATGCCCATACACCGTCATAAATCGGTCGCCTTTGATAACGACTACCTTTCCGTAGCCACTCCATGACTCGCTTACGAATATGACCTCGCCATCATGTGCGGCGAGCACATCAGTTCCCTCTGGAGCGGCGAGGTCTATCCCCTCGTGAAACTTGCTCCATCGCCAGCCAAATCGCGACGAGTAGCGAGCCGCCTGAACTGGATACTCCAAGTCGCCTATGTAGCTTCTCACACCAGCGACACTAATCATTCTTAGCTGAGCTCGCTCGGTTTCAATCGGGCGAGCCTCTGGTAATGGAAAAGAAGGCGATGATTTTAAGGGCCCAACCGCCGGAATGACTACTCGTTGACCGATCCGCAGCTTCTTTGGATTGCGGATATCGTTGTACGCTCGAATCTCCTCGGCTGGAATGCCATAGAGCTCCTCTAGCTTGGAAAGGGTGTCGCCAGACTTAATCTCGTGCACGACATCTCGTCCACCGTGTCTAGGCGACAGCATCGAGCAGCCCGTAGTCACATACGCAAGAACAAGTAGAATCGCGACGCGACGCATACTCCCTCTAAGCTAGAGAAACCTCTTCAAACACGACACGCTTCAGTGAATCCGGGGTCCGACGCCAAACGGTAAGCCGCTGCCCATTACCAGCGATGAGCGGCGCGACGAGGGTACCGCCAAGCGCCAACTGATCTAGTGGCAGATCCGACTCACTCGCTACGGGATACGAGACGACAATGGCGTCAAACGGCGCGACCTCTGGCCACCCCTTCTTGCCATCACCTCGACGTACGACAACGCCGTGATGCCCTAACGAGTCGAGCTGCTTGCGAGAACTCTGCGCGAATGAGCCTACTGTCTCGAGCCCGAACACCTGGGCGCCCGCTGCCGCCATCACGGCGCAGAGGTATCCACTACCGAATCCCAATTCCAAGACTCTCATGCGGCGCTGAAGATTAATGAGCGCCATCATTCGAATCTGGACAGAAGGACGAGTGAGCCACTGACCATGTGGCAGTGGAATATCCACATCCTGTTCCGCTTGATCTCGATACTCCGGCTCCACGAAGAGAGCTCGATTAACTCGGGCGAAGGCGTTTCGAACGTTAGATTCGACATCCTCACTGATAATACCGGCCTCAGAGACCCATAGCTCGACCCGCGAAGTCCATGAATCAGACTCCGAGCTTACCTTCGTGTTTTGCATAGTTGAAAATTAGGAAACAACGTGTCCCCCTAGATCATCACGAAGCCCTCGTCTTGCAAAGATACTACTTGCTCACTTTTGCGTCTCATCAGCCAATCCAGACTGTCGTTTGAATCCCTACACCCCTATTCCCGCCGCCTCTCGCGTGTAACCCCTCAAAACCACGCTCACTTTGGCGTGAATCCTTCAACCTTACGACGACTCAAAGCATCTTAACCCTGCGAAAGGTGAAGCGTTGGCCACCCCTCGCTATCGAGTAAGCGAGCCGGCGCATAGCTGCTCGTGATGCTGGTGGTATACCTCACCTTCGTAAGGATTCTCGCTCGTGCATATGCGCAACCACTACAAGACCCTCGGTATCACCAACGCCGCCACCGCAGCCGAGATCCGACGCGCCTATAGAGTGCTTGCTCGTCGCTACCACCCTGACGTGAACCCAGGGCGCTCTTCTGAGGACCTCTTCAAGTCTATCGCCGAAGCCTACTCGGTGCTGAGCGATCCCGATAAACGTCAGCAGCACGACCTGGAGCTAGAGCGAACCACGGAATCCTTCTCCCAGACCTTCGATCGGGCTCACGAGGTCTTTCGGCGAAATCAACAGGCACAGGCCTACAGAAAGGCTAAGGAGCAAAAGCCACACACATCCTCGCAGCAGGATTCGACACACCAGCGCTCAGAGCAATCACGCCAGCAGCACAACACCGCACAAGCCAAAAAGCCACACTCGGTCCCTGCTTCCCAAAAGCGCAAGCGAACCATCTCGTCTATCAGGGCGCTCGCGAGACAAACGTCCGCTCGAGTTCGCGCATCCTCGTCCAGACTTGTCGACACAGGCGTACAGGCACTCACTCGGCTGAAGCGATCTCCTAGAACCCACAAAGTCGGCACGACAGTCTCAAATATCTCCTTGGTCGACGCGTCGGTGTCTATTCACGACGCCATTCAGGGAGCGAGAAGAACGATTGAGATCCCGGGAGCGAACGGCGAACCACGCAAGATAAGCGTTGTGATTCCGCCAGGAGTTCGAAGCGGCAGTATCATTCGTTTTAGACGCAAGGAAGACCCCTCTGAAGAGATCGTGGTGGTCGTGCAGGTTGAGCACCATCCGTGGCTCTCTATCTCAGAGCGTGGATTAACGATGGAGATCCCGCTTACCGTTTCAGAGGCTATCACGGGTGGAAAGATTCAGATCCCCTCCCTCGGCGATCCCCTGCTCGTTACCGTGGAGCCCGGAACTCAGAGTGGGCGCGAAGTGCGCCTCAAACAACAGGGGATCATTCACCGTGATGGAAGCCGTGGGAATCTCTTTATCAGGTTCATCGTCAAGATGCCTGAAAGTGACACCTCGAAGGGAGCCACCACTGAAGAAGCGAATCCGCTCGCCGCGAGCGCAAAAACCCTTGACCCCTTCTACGCGACCTCTGTCCGTTATTACCTACCTCGTTCACTGATTGAGGTGTGATGATGACCGAGATAAAACCATCGGCGGCGCTCACCTTTGTCTTGCACACCATAGTGATTCAGATCCTCGCGGCCGCCACCGTAGTACTCGGGTGGCAAGCGTTTCCGAATCTTTCAGTGTTAACGCTCCTCTCGTGCGCTGTCGCCTACGCGGTTACTGCCCTTCTCAGAATGCCCCCATCGTGGCGACTTTGTAACACCATGCTTCCACTTGCTGCCGCCGTAAGCCTTGCGGTTGAACTGCCGTCGTGGGTGTTCATGACCGCGTTCATCGGAATGGTTGCCATCTATGCGCCAGCGCTCTGGACCCGTGTGCCGTACTACCCCACCCACCGCGCTGCGTATGCCCTGATTCTCGCCGAACTTCCCACCGATCGTCCCTTCGTATTCCTCGACATCGGGTGTGGCTTTGGAGATCTCTTGTTCTTTCTGCAATCACGGCGACCCCTCGGCACCTTTATCGGCTACGAGATAGGCGTGCTTCCGTGGATCTGGGGCACCATTCGCGCAAAGCTTCTTAGACGGAGCTCAATCTCGATCCGTTTTCAAGATATGTGGCGAGCTTCCCTCACTGAGTACGACTTCGTGTACACGTTTCTCTCGCCTGCAGCGATGGCCCGTATGTGGGATAAGGTCTCTCACGAAATGCGCCCTGGCTCGACCTTTATGACGAACACCTTTCCTGTTCCCGCTCCAGCCGATGAAACGGTCGCTATTCGGGATCCGCGCAATTCCAAGCTTTACATCCATCGGATGGGTCGAGAGCAGGCGGCCAACACAGCCGCAATCCTCGCGACAACACTCCCCAAGACGGGAAGATTAGGCTAAGCTCGACCAGCGTATGCTGGATATATTACCCCAACTACTATTCAACTCCCTTATCACGGGGAGTATCTATGCGCTCACGAGCGCGGGGCTTGCGCTCACCTTCGCGCTCACACGAGTGCTCAACTTCGCCCATGGACACATCATGATGGTTGGGGCGTATATGTTCTTTCTCTTTCATGTGCAGTTGGAGCACTCAGCGCTTCTGGCCGGATGCGAAGCGGCGCTTGCGATGTCCTTGCTCGGTGCCGTGTCGTTGTTGATCTTCATCACACCGTTTCTTACCGCCAGTACCCTGCTTCCATTCGTCACCACTATCGCTCTCGGTTCGATCCTAGAGGCGATCGTGTCGATGACGTTCGGGGTGAACGTGCGTTCGTTCCCAACAAACGTTGAGACACAGAGCATCGAATGGGCTGGCATCTTCATGACGCCGGTGCAGCTCTTGATCATCGCGAGCGCCGCCGTCATCTTCGTTGCGCTTGGTTTGGTGATGCACCGAGCTCCGTTAGGGCGAGCAGTCCGCGCGATCTCTGACAACACCGCGGCCGCCACGAGCCTCGGCATACGAGACAGACGTGTGCTGTACGGGGTCTTTATCGTCTCAGTTTTGCTTGCCGCCTATGCGGGAATCCTTGTTGGGTATGAGACAAATATCCAACCCACCATGGGAGGATCGTATTCAATTAAATCCTTTGCGGCGATGCTTCTTGGCGGCTTGGGCTCGATATGGGGAACCATCCTCGGATCTCTCATCCTAGGCTTAGTCGAGAATCTCTCGATCGGACTAGATTTCGGCGGGTTCTCGCTGCCTGCCGGCTACAAGGACGCCTTTGCCTTCGTGATTATCCTCTTAGTGCTCCTGGTTCGTCCCCAGGGGCTCCTTGGCACAAAAGCGAGGTCAGCATGAGCGCGTTATTCGAGTTCATAACTTCGGAATATTCTGTTCATCTGGTTATCTTGGTGGGGATTTATCTCATCCTCTCTCAAAGCCTCAACCTTACCTTTGGGCTCGGACAGCTTTTTAACTTGGCGCACATCGCCTCGTACGCCATCGGAGCGTACGCCACCGCGTTGCTATCAACCGAACTTGAGGCGCCATTTTTTGTCTGCGTCATGGCGAGTATGCTCTCAAGCGCCTTGATGGCACTCTTGCTCGGAGGCATTTCGCTCCGACTTACCACTGATTACTTCGCGGTTGGCACTCTCGCTTTTAGCTCCGTAATCGCGGCGCTTCTTATTAACTGGAAGAGCCTTACCCACGGTGTGCTCGGCATCCCTGGGATCCCGCGGCCAGAGATCGGGCGAACCGACTACTACAACAACTCGGCGTTTCTAGTACTCCTCTACATCTTTGTCGTTATCGTGATGTGGCTCTCGTACATCGCCCAACGGGGACGCTTCGGACGCTCACTGCGCGCCACGGCGGAATACGAGCAGGCGGCAAGTACGCTTGGAACAAACGTAGCGGCGGCTCGCACCGTGGCGTTTTTAATCTCATCCGCCTGCGCGGGACTCGCCGGCAGCTTCTTCGCGTACTATCTCAATTACATTGACCCGTCATCGTTTGCGTTGGGCGAGATGATCTTTGTGCTCACGATCGTCATCGTGGGGCGGCCAGGCTCATTTTGGGGATGTATCGGGGGCACCGTATTCCTCGTACTCTTACCCGAACCACTTCGATTTCTCGATCTCCCATCAGCCTATCTCGGTCCACTTCGACAGCTCCTTCACTCGGTTATCCTCTTTGGAGTAGTGTGGTGGAAACGGGACTCAATATTTCCGAAACAGAGAAAGGTGTAATCATGTTAACACTCTCAGATCTCGTCATATCATTTGGCGCTCGGGTTATCTTAAACGGGCTCTCGTGCTCCATTGAGGCCGGTGAGACGGTCGGTATCATCGGTCCCAACGGGAGCGGCAAGACCACCCTCTTTAACGCAATCTCTGGTCTCGTCCCTCTCAATTCAGGAAGAATAGTTCTCAAAGATACAGAGGTTCACGGGCTCCATCCGCATCAGCGCGCGCACTTAGGATTAGGAAGAGTGTTCCAGAACTTCGGGATCTTTAGGGAGATGACGCTCCTTGAGAACGTGCTCCTCGCGCTCGAGTCTCGTTCGTCACTCCTACGAGGGTTACTGCCGTGGTCATCATCGTCGAAAGTGCTGAAAGCGGAGGCTCTCACCTATCTCGACCAGGTGGGACTCGCCGCTCGCGCCGGTGAAAAGGCGGCGTCGCTCTCGGGTGGCCAGATGCGGCTTCTTGAGATTATTCGCACCCTGGCGCTTGGCTCTGATGTGTTTCTACTCGACGAGCCTACAGCGGGCGTGTCTCCACGAATGAAGGATGATGTGGCGAACCTGATCAAGAAGCTACAGGGGCTCGGCAAAACCGTTCTGATTATTGAGCACGACATC
>CAIVDM010000124.1 GCA_903904735.1 uncultured delta proteobacterium | reverse complement strand
TTGCAGGATTGATGTTGCAAAATGCAACATCAAAGTTAAAACGCGGTGGACGGAGAAAGCCCCCGAGAGTTTTCACAGAATTTGGTGCAGTCATGGCAGCAAATGTTTTAAACAGTAGGATTGCTATTGATGCGAGCATACTACTGGTTAGAGTATTCGTGCGCCTTAGGGAAACTATGCTCGAACATGCAGATTTGAAAAAGCGCCTTCAACTTTTAGAGCAGAGAGTCGCTAAAGGGTTCTCCGAACACGCAGAAGAGTTAAGGGAGATCCGATTTGCTATTGCGACGCTTGAACAACAGCCTGAAGTTAAAAAGAGGAAAATCGGTTTCTGAGAGTAAGAAGGATAATGGTACGTGGAGCTGGGCCTGAGACGCCTGCTTAAGGCATCGGCTCGTCCGACTTATTCTTATCTTTCTCTCCACACCGGCAACTCAACAACTCCTGGAGGAACAAAATACTTTCTCGTTAGCTTATCAATCATCACGAGATCATGATCAACAATTTCTCTGTTTCTACGAGTTGCGTTCTCCCGACATGCCTTCGGGTCATTTGCGAAGAAAATCCATTCAATATCAGAACCAGGACAATCCCGATGTACTACTCGCTCGGCTTCATCTCGTAGAGCTGTATCACAAAAGAAAATATCCGCAATTATGCACTGTTTGCCTTCTCGCAGATCGTTAATCAACTGCGCGTAGTATTTGCTATCTGTAAAGCGGCGAGAATCGTCGTATGGAAATGCGAAGAAGTCTTCAATGCAAGCTCCGGTTACGCCGCCTGCTCGCGAATAAATGAAATGGGACTTTCCTGAACCGGGTAGCCCGACAATAATTGTTAATTTGCTAGTCATTGTTCTTAGGGGATAACATAGGTATTGTGCAGATCTCGTGATCTAGCACGTTAAGCACCTGATCCAGAGTATCCCACCCCTTCGCTGCAACTCAACCACGATTAAATCCTCATAAATGCAATTAGTTATAAGCCGCGTCACCTTTTTCCTGTCGGTCCGTGGTGTACACCGCAGGAGGTAGATCACCAGATCTGTGATGCTAGCGATCGAAACGTTTTCCAACTTCGCTCGATACTTGACGCATGAACGAAGAGTCGGCGGGACAGCTTCGGTAATGGCTCTGCTCGCTTGTATGGCACCGAAGTCGGCGTGCTCGTTTTGCAGTTCAAAAAAATCCGCGGACGCTTTCCCGCGGACTTTATGTTTCAGTTGCGACACTAGCTCTCAACGCTTTGAGACGCCGAGTTGGCATCTCAAAATCGGGCGCTGTATCTGCCTTATGTATTCACAGGGCAGGGAACCGCCATGTTGCCCGGCAGCGTGCTTGATAGTCCTCGAGCGATCTCGGTCAGTGGGGAGCGGATCCCTCTCACTGAAAAGCTCGCTCCAGCTCCTCAACTAGTTTTGTAGCGGCCTCCCAACGAGCCAGTTTTTCCTCCAGCTCTTTTTGCGCCTTGGCGAGCGTTTGCGACGCACCTTGAATGCGAGCGCTATTCCCAAGCTCCGACGCCTCGGCGAGTTCCTTTTGAGCCTTTGTCACTGTCTCCTCGAGCGTTTGGATAGAGCGCTCCAAATCCTCAACGTCTTTCTTCGCTGGCGTCAGCGCGCGAGAGCGTCCTTGAACCTGTTCGGCTCGCTCTCGCTTCTGGTTCTTTGAGTCCGATGGCTTCTTTTTTTTCTTTGGGCCAGAGGTCGCCTCCTCTCCTTCCCATCCGATCGAGTCTAAGAACTCGTCGTACGTGCCCTCATATACGAATGGACAATCCCCCTGGAATATAATGAGACGCTTCGCCACTCGTCGAAGGATCTCCTCGCTGTGCGTGACGATGGCGACCGCTCCCTCGAACTCCTCCAGCGCGTCGGTGAGAGCCATAACCGACTCCACATCTAAATGGTTCGTGGGCTCATCGAGCAAGAGCACGTTGCTTGGCGCGGCCAAAATCTTACCCAGGAGCACTCGACTCCGCTCTCCTCCAGAGAGAACCGAGATCTTCTTCAAGGCGTCGTCGCCCTCGAACATCATACATCCACAGATCGCTCGTACAGCGCTTCTACCAAGCTTCGGATTCACGAGCTGGATTTCCTGTTCGATCGTGCTGGAGAGCGCCAAACGATTCGTGTTGGTTTGCGCGAAAAAAGAGAGATTCGTGTTCGGGCTTGAGACGACCTCCCCGGACAGAGGCTTCAGCTCACCCGCGAGAAGTTTTAAGAGTGTCGATTTTCCCCTGCCATTTTTCCCAATCACACCGATGCGATCATCTTTCTTCATCGAGAATGACAGACCTTGGACAAGCGGCGGTTTGTCTGCGTCGAAGCCAAAAGAAACATCGCGAATTTCTAAAGGGAATCGTCCAGGAAACGGCGAATGCACAAACGAGAAGTCTAACGTTGGATCGCTTGTAATCTCATCGAGTCTCTCGATCCTGTTGAGCGCTTTCACGCGAGACTGAACCACCGACGCCTTACTCGCCTGCGCCTTGAAGCGATTGATAAACGCTTCCATTCGCTTAATCTCTTTCTCACGATTCTCGCGAGTGCGCTCGTGCAACTCCTCATCCGCCTCTACGCGCTCAAAAAGCTTCTGCGAATCCCCCTCAATCTTACGAAAGCCCGCTCGATAGAGGAGCGCGCTGTGGGTACTCACCTGGTCGCAGAAATACCGATCATGGGAGATTACTATCATCTCACCTGGCCACGTCTGTAAAAAGCTCTCAAGCCACCTAAGGGAAACGATATCGAGATAGTTGGTCGGCTCGTCAAGCAAGAGCAGGTTCGGCTCAGAGATGATGAGTTTCGCGAGGTTTATTCGGATTTGAAACCCTCCTGAGAGCGCGGTCGGGGAAAGCGCCAGCTCTGTTTCCGAAAATCCCAATCCCTCGAGAACTATCTCGGCCTTGTACTGTTCCGCTATTGGGTCCCCAGGCAGCGCGGAGCATACCTCCTCGAGCACTGTGCTCTTTGAGAAGGAGAGGTGTTGCTTGAGGTATCCGATCTTATAACCGCGCGGCGTGCTAACGTCACCATCATCGGCGGAATCCTCTCCGGCGACAATCTTGAGCAGTGTCGACTTGCCTGAACCGTTTCTACCGAACAACGCGACACGCTCGCCTGGGGCTACCGTGAGCGTGGCCTTGGAAAACAATACACGCTCACCGAAATGCTTCTCTAAATTACTTATCTGCAACATGATACTTCGACACCCACGCCTCGCGCTGTTTTACTCCCAGGAACTGCGGGACGAACCTATCTCATTTAGAGCGCCATCGCCATGGATCGTCCCGAACCAGATCACACCGCTATTCTCACTGTCCACTAATCACGATTGGGCTCCGTGTAGGCGCCTGAGTGGTAGATTCCCCCACTCGAAATAACCGCAAGCTTTAGTTTTTTTGTTTTAGCAGAGTTTTAGCTTGTTTTGTTAAACCGGCTTCGCTACAACCAAACTCAAACAGGATGTTGCGCCTCACTGAAGGTCAACGAAGAGATAACCCATTGAAATAAGGACGTTATCATGGGCTTAATGGAGACCCCCGGTGGGCGCAGTCGCATGATGCGAGGCAACCAGAATCGTGCGAGCGTGATCAACAACCAGGGTGAACGGGTCCGAGATGAGCCTGGCATGCCTGAACGCTTCAGGAAGAGTGCCGCCAACAACGCCGACATCCGAGCAGGGCGCAACCAATTCTCCGTCAAACGCGCATCAGCTAACACCGACCTCAACACTACACCAGAGGTCGCTCGAGAGACGCACGCGCCACTCGCCATCGAGCCATTCATGCCAACCATCATGAAGACGTTTCATGACAACCAGGTCATGATCGTTCAGGCGCCTACTGGCACAGGCAAAAGCATCGGGATATCGGAAGCTATCGTTGAGGCAGGCTACAAATTAATAGTCACCAACCCTCGTCGCATCGGCGCGGTAATGCTGGCGGAGCACTTGGCGGAGCGCGACGGCTCCCCGCTTGGAGAGAAATTTGGCTATCGGCATGGTCGTCGCAAAGAAGCCGATGTCGATTGCCAAGGAGTGCTCACCACTGAGGGATACCATCTCAAGTTGATGCTCAACCGACTCAAGAATGAAAATGAATACGCGCCACAGTTAGATCGTAACCAGAAGTACGCTGTCATGTGGGATGAAGCCCATGAACGTACGGCGAAGGGTTCGATAATGCTCTGCCTCTGGAAGGAAATGATGCTCGATGGCTACGACATCAAACTAGTCGTCAGCAGCGCCACCATTGACCCGAAGCCGATCGTGGATTACTTCGCGAAGGATGGCATTAAGGTCCCGATTATCGAGATTCCCGCCAAGCACCACGAGATCAGGGAAGTGCCACACGCGAACAAGAGCTCAATTCTGGATGATATCACCGGCTCCGACAGGTCACTCACCTTTGTGCATGGCAAAGGCGCCATCGCCAAGCTCTCGGAGGAACTCGCGCTGGTGGCTCCACACCTTACCGTAATCCCGCTTCACGCCGAATTATCACATAGGGAGCAGCAAAGCGCGGTTCAGCTCATCAACTCAGGCGAAGGCAAGATCGCTGTTCTCTCCACTAACTACTCACAGGCATCTGTCACATTCGACATCGACCGAGTGAACAGCTGTGGCCTCGTTCGACGCGAACGTGTGGGCGATGACTTTGAGCGCCACCTCCGCGTGGAGGAAGGCTCACAAGCCGAGGAGATGCAGAAGAAGGGGCGCGCAGGTCGACTTCGAGTCGGAGAATGGTCATACCGCGGAGAAGTGCCGTTAAACAAACTCCCCTCAGAGATCCCGCACGAGATTCAGAACTGCCAGCTTGAGTCGCTCGTGCTTCAGACTATCGCGGCGGGTAGAGACTTCTCGGAACTAAACAGCAGGCTGCTCCACCGAGCTCCGCAGGCGCATATTAAGCACGCGTTGGACTCTCTTTATCGACTCGATTTAATTGGACCCCGAGGACATATAACTCACCTCGGGAAGATCGTTTCAGAGCTCCCTGTAGAGGTCCGCACTGGAAAAGCTCTCGCATTAGCCATCAAGCAATCCGAGGCGCTTGGGCTCTCCCCCAACCAGCTGATCATTCCCACGATCGATATGATCTCTTGTATGGAGGCCAGGGGGATTGTCACCTGGGAGTCGATTAGCGCTCCGCGAGGAGGAGAAGTACCAAACTATCACGCTCGTCACGGGCGGTGGACAAAGCTCCTTGATCATACTCACAACTCAGATCCGGTCGGTCAAATGAAGCTGTTTGGAAGGCTGCTACTTCTCCGGCCAGAGCAGTTCTCCGACTGGGGCATCCATGTCAATCACTTCCACGCCGCGGTCAATATTCGTGAGCAGATCTGCGAACGCCTCAATATCGACCCAGCGACGCGCGCTACGCCAGATCTTTCGCCGCAGAGCTTGCGGCAGATCAAGGAGTTTCACTGGGCGGGTTCGATTGATCGTCTCTATCGTTTTGTTGGTCAGGAAGGTGAGGACTCAAGAAACAAGCTTTACAAACCGGTTGTAGGTGACGGCCATCTTCGTAAGCTATCAAAGGACTCAGTTGTTAATGGAAGTAGTTTTGTCGTGGCGGAGCCGATAACAATCGATCGGGAGTATTATGACGCGCAGCCAGTGCGTCTGCTTGTAATGTGCTCGGCGGTCGACAATAAATGGCTCAAAAACAACACGCCCCCGCAGCTCCAGAACTCCGTTGCAGAGGCGATGGACAAGACGTGGGAGCGAAAGCCAAAGGGGGACGATAAGCCGCGATTCTATCGGCCAGGCGCGAATGGTCGCCGCCGCTAAAGTACGTAGCGCGATCCGCAACTTGATTTGCCGAAGGTAGGTGTAGAGCAAAGGCTACTCGTCAGCTGTTTTCGTGGCGCTAGGGTCACATCAGCCGTATACTTCGCCGGCAATACATATCCCGTCCCCTCGCTACTCATGAAAGGCTTTAAGCAGCATTTACCCACGAAGACCTGTCCGATCTGCGACAAGCCGTTCTCATGGCGGAAGAAGTGGAGACTTACCTGGGATAGAGTTGTCTACTGCAGCGAACGCTGTAGACGGCACAAAGCCTCAACAAAGGGAAAGACGTGACCGATAGAACTTTGCGACTTATTCTCGGGGATCAGCTCTCGATCGATCACTCCTGGTTCACACAACCGACTACGGGCGTTGACTATGTACTCATGGAGGTGCGCAGCGAAGCCTCTTATGTGCCGCACCACATCCAGAAGATCGTCGCTTTTTTTAGCGCGATGCGGGCGTTCGCGGCGGAGTTAGATGCACGAGGATTCTCCGTGCGTTACATAAGGCTCGATGACCCAGCGAATCGTCAATCACTCGCCTCCAATATCGAGCATTTAGTTTCCTCCACAGCGTATACTCGGTTTGAATACCAGGAGCCAGATGAATATCGGGTCGCGCACGAGCTCGACACGCTCGCCAGCAGATTGTCATGTGGCGCGGTAAAAGTATCCTCTGAGCATTTCCTCACCACGCCTGAGTTCTTTCAATCGGTCTTCAAAGATCACAAGCGTTATGTGATGGAGCTTTTTTATCGAGAGGTTCGCAAGCGCTATGACCTTCTCATGGATGGCGATAAGCCGCTTGGCGATCGCTGGAATTTCGACGCTGAGAATCGCAAGAAGCTCCCGACAGGACACACGCCGCCGAAACCAATCGAGTTTTCACGAGACGTACGTGACATCGTTGAGATGCTTCGCGCTCAGAAGATTCGCTCAATCGGTACCGTGGACCCAGCCCGCTTTACCTGGCCAATTACCCGAGCTGAATCACTTCAGACCCTCGACTATTTCTGCTCAGCGCTTCTTCCTCTTTTTGGGACTTACCAAGACGCGATGCACACGGAGCACCGTTTTCTTTATCACTCGAAGCTCTCGTTCGCCTTGAACACACACTTACTATCCCCGCTCGAGGTCATCCACGCGGCTATCAAGGCTTTTGAGGGCTCAAAAGGGGAGATATCACTAGCGCAAGTTGAAGGGTTCGTTCGCCAGATAGCAGGGTGGCGTGAGTTCATGCGTGGCATCTACTGGACACATATGCCCGACTTTAAGGATCTCAACTTCTTCCAGAATACGCGGCCACTGCCCGGTTATTTCTGGACTGGCGACACTAAGATGAACTGCCTCAAGCACGCCATTACGCAGTCGCTTGAAGAGGGTTACGCGCACCACATTCAGCGTTTGATGGTCACCGGGAACTTCACTCTTCTCGCTGGAATCGACCCCAACGCGGTCGATGAATGGTACCTAGGCATTTACATCGACGCTATCGAATGGGTTCAGCTTCCTAATACACGCGGCATGAGCCAGTTCGCCGACGGCGGAATCGTCGGAACGAAACCCTATTGCTCTAGCGGACAGTACATCAACAAGATGTCGAACTACTGCTCGAAGTGTTTCTACAACTACAAAGAGAAGTTCGGTGAGCGAGGATGCCCCTTCAACACTCTTTACTGGGACTTCTTGATGCGCAATAAGGCACTGCTTGAGAAGAACCCCAGAATCGGGATGGGATACCAGCTCTTAGCCAAGATGTCTGATCAGGATAAAACCCGCATCGCCGAAAAGGCGCGCGAGGTTTTAGAGAATATCGAGGACTTGTAAATACCATGGCAACCTACACACGCGCGCTCCATATTTTTAGACGAGATCTTCGAAACACTGACAACACCGCCTTACGAGAAGCACTCGCCGCGTCTAAGGAGGTCGTCACCTGCTTTATCTTTAACGACGCACAAGTGGGCGAGAACCGCTACCGCTCAGCGAACGGATTAGCGTTTATGATCGAGAGCCTTGAGGAGCTCGCGGAGGAGATAGCCGAGGCCGGGGGACGATTGGTGTTTATGCACGGAGATCACGCCGCTGTTGTCGAGCGCTTGATTGGCGAGCTTTCCATCGACGCTGTGTTTTTTAACAAGGACTACACGCCCTTTAGCCGCAAACGAGACGCCGCCATCGAATCGGTGTGCAAGCGCCACAACGTGGCGTGTCACCAACACTTCGACACGCTCTTGTGTGATCCGGAGACGTTCGGAAAGCAGGACGGCAAGCCTTACACGGTGTACACTCCCTTTTTCAAAAAGGCTTCGCAGCTCCCGATACCTCTACCGACGAAAAATCGCGGCACGTTCGCGCGGCCAAAGAAGATATCGGGCGAGGTTACTCCTCCTAGCTTCATGCCAAGCACATCCGCGTCCGAGCGAATTAGCGTTGGAGGACGCAAGGCCGCTAAGAAGATCCTGGCTGGGATAGCGTCCTACACGAGCTATGAGGAGGAGCGCAATCTTCCAGCGGTAAAGGGCACGACGCTTTTAGCGCCTCACAATAAGTTCGGAACTGTTTCGATTAGAGAGGTGTATCACTCTATCGAGAAGGCCCTTGGGGCGTCTCACACGTTAATCCGCGAGCTGTACTGGAGAGATTTTTTTACTCATATCGCATGGCATTTTCCGCATGTATTCAAGGGTTCATTTAACGCGGTCTACGACGCGATTGAATGGAATGAGGATGAGGATCTCTTTGAGAAGTGGTGCGAAGGTAAGACTGGTTTCCCGATCGTTGACGCTGGCATGCGGGAGCTTGTCGCGACTGGATTTATGCACAACCGAGTGCGGATGATCGTGGCTTCGTTTTTGGTCAAGGATCTTCATATCAGTTGGCGCCAGGGAGAGGCGTTCTTCGCGCGACATCTGACTGATTACGATCCTGCGGTGAACAACGGAAGCTGGCAGTGGGCGGCCTCGACTGGTTGTGACGCGCAGCCGTATTTTAGAATCTTTAATCCGTGGTTGCAGCAGAAGCGTTTTGACCCCGATTGCGTGTACATCAAGAAGTGGCTTCCAGAGCTGCGCCAACTCTCGGCGAAGTACATTCACACCATGAATGAGGATGATATGACGCGCACTGTCGATTATCCTCGGCCTATCGTTGAGCATTCGCGGCAGAAGATTCACGCGGAGGATATGTTTAGGAAGTGTTTGCGGTAGTGTGCGCGAGTCGGCTTTAGCGTCTCTTTTGATTAACCCTGGTGATTAGTCAGAGCAACCCAACGTCAAACAGCCTCTTTTAATGAATGGTTCTCCGCATAAGGCGGAAGACCATCTGAGAAGCTCAGGCTTGGCTGTTCCGAACGTTCGCTATCACTCACAACTCGCTTTATCTGTGACCAGTCGATCGAACCTAATCCCTGACGATACAACGTAAGCGTCATGCCTAGTCTGGCGCTGATGATACAAAGGCTGGAATTAGAGGAGTGAGTCAACGAGCAAAGCTCTCGCCTAAGGTTTATGCGCTCAAGAATCTGTTCCTTCCAATCACCGGAGTTTTCCATGACCGCGGCGCGTGATAGCACAATCTCAATATTCTGATCGGTGACGGCCAGTAGACTTATCTGACCCCTTTGTACGCTGTCTCCGCAGAGGAGATTACGAATCTCGACATCACCGCTGATGAAAGGAAACAACGCTTGCTCTATGTCCGCGTCTATGAACTTGCCGTTGATACAATCATTCATATGCATCTCACTTTTTGACGCATTTTACATGAGGGTTTTTTCTTATCATACGGTGCTACTACCGAAATCTGGTGGATCTCGGGCGAATTTGAGAGGTGTAATTAAACGGTTAGTTTAATTACGTAGAAATCATCGCGGAGAGGCTGTAACGTCTCACTCTCCCAGGGCGGTACTCCGTACGCGCCTCGTTACGGGCGGGTGCGGAGCCCCGCCCTCCCCCTGACGTAAACACGGATC
>CAIVDM010000123.1 GCA_903904735.1 uncultured delta proteobacterium | reverse complement strand
GACAATCGCGACGACCGGAGAAGGCGTCGATAAAATCGTCACAGCGACTCGTGAACACGTCGCGTGGTTAGAGCACTCGTCTCAGGGATACGCTCGACGGCTCCGAGTGGTGTCCCAAACTATCTCCTCACTCGCGTCTGATTGGATTGCTCGCCAGGCGCTTCAGGGCAAAGAAAAGCTTATTGAAAGTTTGGCGCGCGAGTGCGTAGCGCGGACCAAGACCCCCATTGAGGCCGTAGAGCTGCTCGTTGAGGGCGTGGTAAAATCCTAGCGACGCACAGCCTCTAACGAAGAGGCTCAAAGGCCTGAAGCGTGTTGTGGTGGATAAAGACATCGATAGGGCCCTGAGTCAGTACGAGATGCGCGATGCTCTCTAGTAATGAATGGAGGTCATCTTGATTGGTGTGGGAATAGTTCATAGAGCCGTCTCTTTATACGAGGAGCCGTCAAGAATTCATCCATAGATGAATATCTTGAGCGTGTTTAGCTGAATACCGCGAGAAGGTCGAACTTGCGCTTGCTCGCCCGGCGTAGTGATGAGCGATGATGGGTGATTGGGTCGAGTTTCTCGATGCCGATCAGTTTTGCGCCGTTATCCCTCTCCACTTCGCGTACCTCATGCATAAAGGTGTGATCGATAAAGGTCGTGCGCGAAAAATCGAGTGTTACTGGTGATTGCTCGGCCCTCGCCAGCTCTCGCTTGAAACCGATAACGTTGCCGAAAGTGCATGCCGTCGGCAAAATAAGGTGATACGAGCCATCCGCTCGCTTATCACCGTTGGGGACTGTGACAAAGAGTGGCGTAAGTGGCGCTCCAAGAGCGGCGCTCAGAAAGCACTCGGCGACTATTCCTATCACTACACCCATCAACAAGTCCGTCTGGAGAGTTGCTATGATTGTGATTATGAAAACTGCCAGGTGCTGAGGGCCGATCTTCTTGCATTCTCGAAATCGTCTTGGCGACGCGAGACGATAGCCGACCACGCAAAGGACGCCGGCGAGAGCGGCGCTTGGGATCAATCTGATAATCGGAGAGAGCGCTAGCACAAAAATTAAAAGGAACATGCCGTGAAAAGCGTTGGCCCACCGAGTTCGAGCGCCATAGCTGATGTTAGCGCTTGAACGAACGACCTCCGCGATCATCGGTAACCCTCCGAGAAGTCCACACACCGCGTTGCCGAAACCAAGAGCAAGGAGATGCTTGTTCATGTTGGCCTTTCTCTTCCAAGGGTCCAAGGCATCTACCGCCTTACATGTGAGAAGTGATTCTAGTGATCCGATGAGGGCGAACAAGACGATGTACTCGATGGATATCAGCGAAGCTATTCGGGAGAAGTCAGGTAGGGTGATGCCACTTATGAATGATGTCGGTAAATCAACGAGATATCTGGCGTCAACCGAGTAGTCCAGCGAATACCACTTGTAGGCATGGGCGTGATTGAAATCAAAGTAAAGACAGAAACCGATTCCTGCCAGCACCGCCGCGAGAGGTCCAGGAAGATACCTGGCGAGACGGCCAAATAACGAGGTCGCGAAGATTACGATGATGACGCTCGTGAACCCCACAAGCGCGATTTTGGGATTCATCACGACAAGGGAGTGCGGTATTTCTAAAAGCAGGGAGATTGGCTCTCTTGCGATCGGTTTAACTCCGAGAAGTGGGTGGATCTGCTTAGAGATTATAATCACTCCGATCGCGGCCAACATGCCGTGAATAACAGACGCGGGAAAGAAATCCGCGAATCGCCCAAACTTCAAAAGAGCGAAGATAATTTGGATGATACTCGCAACTACGATGACGGCGAGTGTATAGCGATATCCGGTAGAAGTGTCTCCTTGACCGAGAGCTTCGACGGCTGCGACAGCTATCGCGATAAGCCCCGCGGCTGGTCCCTTAATGGTGAGCTGCGATCCGCACAACGGGCCTACGATCATTCCCCCGACAATTGCGGTGATCACCCCACCAAACGGCGGGAATCCGCTCGCCATGGAGATGGCCAAGCAGAGCGGGAGCGCAATGAGAGAGACCAAGAGGCCGGCGACGATGTCATTTCGCCAGTTCTGTACGAGACCAGCGATTCCCTCTAAAGGTTTTTGGGATGCACCAGATGAATGCGCCGACGAGCGCTGTCCGGCTTTGGAAGCTTCCATACCACTCGTAGTTCAAAACAATGAGAGCTAATAATTACTTATCAGGCCTTAAAGTCGAGTCTAGTCGTCGTATAGCGGCAGGCTATGGCTCGGCATCGGTCTATCGCCCTAAGAGGATAAGGCTACTGGAAACTCTTAGTCAAGTAGCCGAGACCGCTCATAATCTAAGCTCATGGAGTCTCACTAAGAAATCAGCTCATTTTGGTCGTATTAGGTTAAACATTGATCGAGATTAGGGTGGGTGCGCAGACTTGTGCTCGGATAGTGTTAAGCGTACACACACTTCTGTACAAGGAGTATGAAGGTGTCGCGATGAGAATATTCTTAGCTTTAATGTGCGCGACGATGGTGGCCGCTCATAACTTTGTGACCGACTGCTACGCGCAAAAGACGGATTTTCAAAGTTGGAACCTCGCTACCGCGACGGTTAATCTCGATCCGCAAAAAAAATGGTTTCTGTATGGCGAGGCACAGCCGCGTATCGGAGATGATATCTCCCGCTTAGAGCGCTTACTCCTTCGATCGGCGGTCGGATACAACGTCAACGATCGACTGTCGCTCTACCTCGGTTACGGTTGGACCCCGACCTTTATCAACTCGTCATACGATGAAGATTTTCGAAACGAGAATCGCATCTGGCAGCAAGCGCTGTATAAGCATGATCTGTGGGGCATTCAGTGGCAGCACCGTCTGCGCCAAGAACAACGAATAATCGAGGATGCTTCCGGGACCTCAAATCGCACTCGATACCTCTTGCGAGGTAGCTACGGTCTTTCCTGTGATGGCGATGTGGGGCTTACTGGATACAATGAGATATTCGTGACCGAGAATGGAACTCATAAGGGGCCAGTGGGCGGGTTTGATAGAGATAGATTTTTCTTCGGACCGTATCTTAAGTCGGGCCCTGGACGATATGAGATCGGGTACCTGGGCGAGTATGCCCGCCAGTTCGGGGACGATTCACGGATGATTAACGCGTTAATGGTGAGCGCTAATTATTCGTTTTGAGGCAGATGAGAAAGAAAGAGAAAAAACAGTGCGGTATCTGCGGAGCAGAGGGGACAAGCGACTCTCTCGTCCCACTCGGTTCAGTCCGCCCTAACGTGGCTCAGCAGTTGCGAGCGATGAAGCCAGAGCTCGCTGATGAGGACTACATTTGCTTAAGTGATATTCAGCGGGCGCGTGGACAACACGTTGAGAGATTG
>CAIVDM010000122.1 GCA_903904735.1 uncultured delta proteobacterium | reverse complement strand
TCGGATGATCATTTTTGGTTCACAAAAACCGTATGTGACGCCACAGTGGTGGCTGTCTCGCGGCACCCAGTCTCCGCGGTCCGTGTTCCATCCCCCTCCCGTCACGAGTTGATATGTCCAGCGAGGGACTTCACTGGACTCCTCGGCGACTTTGTCCAATTTGTCAGCGGCACCCGCGCCAACTACTCGATCCAGCCAAGTTCGGAATCCGGCGTCCTCTCGGAAGATGCGGTGAGTCACTTCCTCATGACTGTCGCGACAATTCGGAAAGAATACCCGCTGCGCTAAGTGCGATCCCGGCGCTGCGTGCCCGAGATCGTGACATAAAGCGAAGGCGACGGTAATCGGTCCCCAGACCTCAAGTTCTTGTTTCTGGCTCGCTGGCGCTCTCGAATAGAGATTCAAGAGAGTCTCAGCCGTGAGATTCGCCGAGCCAAGAACGTGGGTTAGCCGTGAGTGAACGGCGTCTGGATATACCATCCATGCCGCTGAGAGCTGGCCGATCCAGCGCAGCCGTTGGATCGTTGGAGCGTCGATCATTCCGGCGATAACCGATTGAAAGGGGCATGCTCGCTCCAACTCCACGCCTTGACGTAGATCGATAGAGGAACGCACGAACATCGACTTGTCGGCCTTACCGCGGGCTTCGAGATACCGAGCTCTGGTATTAAGATGATCCGTGACCTGCTCGCTTGAAAAAGCGAATGGGCTCGAGGGGCGTGATATAGACCGGTCGCGGCGTGTAGGAACGGGATTCTGATCGGGGATTTCGTTCATGTCTCTCACTTCGGTTCTTGTGTGCAGGGCACGATAGGATCGGTTTTTTCGGTAGTCAAAAGCCGTGTTGAGTTCGCTAGAGCATTGAGGTGTTACCAGTATGTTCTAGATCATGCAGGTCGTAGTTGTGCGCGATTAAGGGGGAAAGTGTCTGATATGACTAGGTTTGTGATGCAGGGCGCGCGCCGTTTGAGAGCAGTTCCTAAAGGGGGTGGCAGGACGGAATAGCCTCTGCTTTTTCAGTGCCTTTAAATTCTCCCGTTTAGAGGCATACTGTTATGGGTCAGCTGACCCTCGTTAACTGTTCCAGTCGTTTGAAGCGGAGGATTTTTATGTATGGTCTTTTGAACCAGGCGCTAAAAGAGGTTGTTCTCTCCCGATCAGGAGATCGCGTGTGGAGTAATATCTGCGCGGTAGTTGGCGTGAGCGCTGAGGACTTTGAGTTGCTAGTTCCCTATGATGACCTTATGACCTACCGCTTGGTAGATGCCGCGTCCGAGACATTAGGGCTCTCTCGCAACGAGATTCTTCAGATGCTTGGGAGCCACTGGGTGACGTTTACGGCGCAACAGGGATACGGCGAAATGATGGCTCTCTTTGGCAGAGACTTGCGAACATGCCTGAAAAATCTAAATCGCATGCACGGACACATGGGGGCGATGATGCCCGACCTTCATCCGCCACGCTTTGTCGTCGAAGAGCGACGCCCCGATCTTCTCACTCTGCATTATCACTCAAATCGTGAAGGACTTAGCCCCGTAGTGGCTGGTATTCTTGAGGGCTTGGCCCAGAAGTATAAGGAGAATATCCAAGTGACGCACCTCAGCAAGGAGCGGCAGTCAGGTCACGACGAGTTTGAAATTCTATTTTTGTCAGCATGACGGGTATACTTACGGCAGAGGCATTCGATGCCCTGCATCCCTTTTCATTTGAGACGGACGGACAGGGACGCATCGTGCGAGTCGGGAGATCCCTTCGCAAGTTGTTTCCCGAAGTGAACTCGGCACATCTTTGGACTCAAGTATTTGAATTAGCGCAGCCATCACAAATGCCATCTGGCGAGGCGCCCTTGGGGCTACGAGGTGAGGTAATCACCCTCGTAAATCGCGGTCACCCAGGCCTAAGACTGCGGGGGCAAGCGGTCTGTCTCGTGGATGAGCCAGCGCGGTATATCTTTTCACTTCTTCCTTCAACGTGGGAGGCGAGCCAACTTGTGCAGCTCGGACTCGACATTACTGATTTTGAGGTGGGTACGCTCATTTTCGATTTTCTCCTCTACGCGCAAGCTCAAAAAGGAGCGAGAGAGAGAGCCCGTGAGACCAATCTCCGACTTGAATGGGACACAAAAATTACCCGGCTTCTCCATCAGGTGACGCTCGATACCTATGCCGCGCCTGATCTCAAGTGCGCATATCGTATCGCCGTTGAATCGGTGTGTCACACGCTCGATTGGGAGGTAGGGCACTTATTGGTGCGTCCAACGCAAGATAGCGAATACCTGGTTTCGTCGGAAGTGTGGAGTATCTCTGACGTAGAGGCGTACGCGGATCTG
>CAIVDM010000121.1 GCA_903904735.1 uncultured delta proteobacterium | reverse complement strand
TTATACAGGCGTCACTCGTCGCCCTCTGGAGCGTGTTTGTGATCCTTTATGCGGGTGTGCATACCGATACGTCTCTCAGCGCGACTGATTTCGGTCAGTACTACGTGGCAGCCCAGCGCTTTCGGGCCGGAGAGGGCGTATACGAAGTGATAGTTTACGACGGGTCAACAGCATTGGCGTCGGGAATGGAACCGACTGGCTCCGGCGAGACGAGCAACTCGCGAGATCCTCACCGTATGCCGAACCCCCCTCCGTGGCTAGTTCTGATGTGGCCTCTCGCTTTTCTCCCGTACTCCTTGGGGTGGTGGTGTGTGTGTCTTAGCTCGTTACTCATCATCGCCGGATTCAGCTACCGAGTGGCGCGCGAGCTTTTCGACTCACCGCTTGAAAGAGCTACCTGGGTTATGGTGAGTCTCGGCTCTTTCCCTACGCTGGTGAACGGCCTTCTTAATCATATAGAGCCGTTTGTGTGGGCCATGATGGCGTGTGGGTGGTTACGGCTAAGGCGAGGGGATGAGCGGGCGGCGGGAGCTCTGTTTGGCCTAGCGGGATGCTTTAAGCTCTTTCCATTGGCGTTTATTCCGATGCTCTGGGCCGCTGGGTATCGCCGGGCGAGTGTATTCGCGGCGGCGTTGGCGGTAATCGGATTCGGCGTGTCAGCGGCGATCGTCGGGCCGGACTCGATGCTGATCTTTGTGCGTGAGGTGCTGCCTCAGGCGGCTCGGTACCGCGACAGTTTAGGGAATGTTTCAGGAACATCGCTTGTGGCGCGGCTCGTCTCGCCAGAGGTCGCCGTGTTTGTCGCCGCGGCGTTTCTGCTATGGAGCATATACCTCTGTCGTCGGCATCGCTCGCCAGACAAGGTATTCGTGCTTGGCGTCACAGCGTCGCTGCTGTGCAGCCCACTTAGTTGGACCTATTACTTCATCGCGGTTCTGCCATGCGTGATGGTGGCGACGGTGTGGCTCAGGGATTCTGGGAGGGCTTTGATCCCATTTCTGTTGGTGACTCTCGTCTATTGGCCGGGGATGCTGGGCGGCTGGCTCGGCTTAGAGGGGATGCCGCTAGCACTTGTGATTGCGCTTAATTACGTTCCCACGCTTGGACTTCTCGTTTTATGGAGGATTCCCCAGCGGGTCTAAAGAGCGGAGCTGGAAGCTCCGCGCTCCGGTGGGGTGGAGCCCGGACCTTCCAGGTCCGCTGAAACTACCGCGCATGATCCACACAACTTTCATCGGATTCGTTCGATTGTCCTTCTGATGGATAGGGAGCACATTCGCCGTAAAGCCAGGAATTCATTCAGGACAGATAATGGGTGGCGGAGCCGTGGGTATCTTCCCCACTATGACGGCGCAGACCGCACTCAATTTCTCACGATTCGATTAGCAGATTCTGTTCCGACGCATATTCAAGCGGCCTTGAACGCAGAATTGGAGAGGCTCAAGAGTAGAGGTGCGGATAGTCAAACGATTGGATATCACCGCTGCAAGAGGATAGAAGCTTTGCTCGACGCAGGATACGGCTCCTGCGCACTGAAAGCAGGCTCGGTAGCCGAGGTAATTATCAAGGCTTTCGAGAAGCTCGTTGGCGAGGGGCATGAGGTCATACGCTGGGTTATCATGCCGAATCACATTCATATCGTTATTAAGATACGTCAGGGAAGTTCACTCGCTACGGTGATTAGATTCTTTAAGGGAAGAACTGGAAGGGAGGCGAATAAGGTCCTCGGTAGCTCAGGTCAGTTCTGGTTTCCTGAGTATTTTGATCGATATATCCGTGACTCGGAACATCTGACTAGGGTTCTTCACTATATCAATCAAAATCCGGTTCGGGCGGGGCTAGTAAAAGTCGCTGAAGATTGGCGATTTAGTTCGGCGGGTGCGGAAAAGAGTCGTGTAGCTTTCGGGCGGAGCTAGAAGCTCCGCGGTCCAACGGGCGGTGCGTGGAGCGCGGACCTTCCAGGTCCGCTAACCGTCTGGTCTTGTGGAGATGCTCCGTCAACGGGACTAAGGAGCGGAGCTAGAAGCTCCGCGGTCCCGGGGGTGGCGTGGAGCGCGGACCTTCCAGGTCCGCTAAACGTCTGGTCTTGTGGAGATGCTCTGTCAACGGGACTAAGGAGCGGAGCT
>CAIVDM010000120.1 GCA_903904735.1 uncultured delta proteobacterium | reverse complement strand
GCGGCGAATCGTCCATGGCTTCAGGAGCTTCCGGATCCGATTACCCAAGCGGTTTGGGGTGCGTGGGCGGAGATCCATCCGGATACGGCCAAAGCATTCAACATCGCGCAGGGAGACGCGGTTATCATTCGAACTGATAACGGCGAAGTCCATGTCCCAGCATACTTGACCCAGCATATCCACAAGGGGATCGTGGCCGTTCCGATTGGACAGGGACACTCCTCGTACGGTCGCTTCGCCAAGAGCGCGGCAGAGGGAAGTGGAAGTGTGTACTCGCTTCTTTCGAATAAGCTCGCCAAGGGAACCGACGCCATCGTTTTGACTGGTGCGCCAGTGACGGTGATTCGTGCGCCAGGTTCCGGCAACCTCGTTACTGTCCAGCAATTCTCGTCTCAAGAAGGGCGAGATCTTGCTCGCACGAGTATGGTTGTTGGTGGCGCCGCCTTAGCGTCGGCTCACGCGCACGGCAGTGATCACGCGGGAGAGTACGGCGGTCACGGAGAGGCTCACGGAGGTGGTCACGGAGGTGGTCACGAGCCTAAGCAGATGTATGAACAACGTGAGCACCCTGTGTATGAATGGGGACTTACCGTTGATCTCGCGGCGTGCACAGGATGTTCCGCTTGTGTGGTCGCGTGCTCAGCTGAGAATAATATTCCAGTCGTCGGTAAGAAAGTTGTCGCTCAAGGGCGCGAGATGTCGTGGATTCGCATCGAGCGATACTACGACGCTGTACCAACTGAGGACGGCGGAGAGGAGCTCAAGGTGAGCTTCCTGCCAATGATGTGTCAGCACTGTCAGAACGCTCCATGTGAGCCTGTATGTCCAGTGTACGCGACCTACCACAACGAAGAGGGTATGAACGCGATGATTTACAATCGTTGCGTAGGAACTCGTTACTGCTCGAACAACTGTTCCTACAAGGTTCGACGCTTCAACTGGTTCCAGTATGAGTGGCCAGAGCTCTTGGATTGGCAGGTGAACCCTGATGTCACCAAGAGAACTGTGGGCGTGATGGAGAAGTGTACCTTCTGCGTTCAGCGCATAGCTGAGGCGAAGGACGTCGCTAAGGATCTGGGGCGCATGGTCAAGGATGGCGAGATTAAGCCTGCGTGCGTGCAAACCTGTCCAACCCAGGCACTCACGTTCGGAAATCTCAAGGATCCTCACAGCAAGGTTTCCGTCGCCGCGAAGAGTGAGCGAGCATACAAGGTGCTCGACCACCATCTGAACACTCAGCCGGCGGTTAGTTACCTGAGTGATATCCGTTACAAGGCTTAGAGGAGTAGAGATCCAGTACTATGGAACATACGCAGCACCACGATACGCACAAAGACGCCCCAGTAACGTACGCTGAGGTAAACGATACGGTTTTAAAGATGCTTGAGCCGCCAGGAACTGGATGGTTCTTGCTTCTCTTTACCTGTCTGTTTTTCCTTACGATTGGAGCTTCCTGCTGGTTTTACCAGATGTGGAGTGGCTTCGGAGAGTCAGGAAAAAGCCATCCGATCGGGTGGGGAACATACATCACCAACTTCGTATTCTGGGTAGGTATCGCGCACTCCGGTACGCTCATCTCGGCG
>CAIVDM010000119.1 GCA_903904735.1 uncultured delta proteobacterium | reverse complement strand
TCCATGGCACTCGGAACCCCCTCCACTGGGGTCCCTACACCCTACCAAATGTGTAAAGGATCACATGAGACGGTACACTCCGCACCCGCCGCGCTACGGCCAGAAAGGAACGTTTAATACAGGGTATAATTAATGCGTCTTCACGCCCGCGGTCGCGAGCCAAACGTCTCGTATGAGACGATCTCCATGTGCGCTTTAAGAGCTTCGACAACGGCGTCGGTCATAAAGCCGTCGTTGAGTTTGACGAGATCCTTAATGGCGGTGAGGCAGATATTCGCGTGATCCCAGTTTGGACAGCGCTCGCTGCCGACGCGTAGTTCGAGGACTAATTTGCGCCACTCGGGCTTTGAACCTAATGACAACCGCAAGGGATTAGGTTTCTTAGTTCTCGCCGAAGGTCCCAAAAGTTCAACTCGGCATAGCTCAGACTTGTTAGGCGTTGAGTTGTTTTCGGTCATGGCCTAAGCCGCGGTGGTAAAGGTTAAGGAGAGTGAGGTCTCGCCGATTTTGCCCGAGTGATGAAGCTTGCTCACTGATGCTTGAGAGTGTGGACGAATCTCAAGCTCCTCTGTCATTGGATTCCGGACAGGTGAGAGAGCCGATAGATCCTGCTGAGGCTCCGCCTTCACTGATCGATCGGGTGATGGTGTCGCCCCGATTTTACCAAACTTAATGCTGCTCATATGTAGGTTAGATGTCGACCAGGCCATGAAAGTTCTTAAGGTTGGAGGGCGCTGCGACCGGTAGCGAGTAAAAACACTTCGGAAAGCAACTAACAGGTTGACGTCACGGTATATTTTTTTGAACTGCACTTGGCTTGCTTACTGGGACCCTGTACCTCCCCCATAGACGATCGCCGAGCTTTCCCCGCTCAAGTGGGAGAAGTCGCCAAAGTTTCTCGTGCTCTCTGTGACCGGCGTAAAACTAATTGCTCTAGAGTTAAAGCTAGCTATTTCAGTAGGTTAGCTAGAGTGGGGGGGGGGGCAGGGTCTGAGCCAGTCGTTCTTGAGTATTTCTGGACTAAAAGCGCTATGATTAGCGGCTACAGGCGGGGCCTACGCTTGTCGTAGTTAAAGAACCCTCCTGACTTACTCGGGAAAGGGTACATATCGTAAGGATATATGAATCGAGCGCAACACGAGTCAGACCGTTTCCATCGCGAGTATTATTCCACCCACAGCCTTTTTGAAGCGGGTACTTGGCTCGAGAAGCCAACTAGTTCCGTGATGGAAATTGGTTCGGTCTTGAGTCAGCGTAGCGCCGTTCGTGCCTTGGATTTAGGCGCTGGGGTCGGCAGAAACTCTATTCCGTTTGTCAGATTGTTTAACCCTTCGAGCGTAGTCTGTGATTGTGTGGAGATCCTTCCTGACGCGGTGGAGATATTACGACAAAACGCTATAGCGCAAGGTGTCGCCGATAGAATCACGCCAATTTGCTCTCACGTCGCCGAGTACAAGATCGCTCCTAACACCTATGACATGGTAATGGCTATGTCGGTGCTGGAGCATGCGTACAGCGCGGAGCGAATCGCTGAAGGCGTTCGGATGATTAAGGAGGGCACTCGGGCGGGCGGATTCAACTGCCTTAGTATAGCGACTGATTTAGAGGAAACTGACATGATGACACATGAGGCAGTGGAACCTATTATTCAGGCACGTATATCCGCGCAGGATTGTAGCGCGCTGCTCTCACGATGCTACTCCGAGTGGGAGATCCAAAGATTGGATTATTCCGCCTTTAAGGACAAACTTATTCGAGACGGAAAGAATATTGAGTGGACGGCGCGGTACTGCATGTTCGTCGCTCGAAAGCCAGAATAGTCCGGCACCCTGTGCCTTATTCGGGCGCTTTTAGGGATAGAGAGGTGGCGGAAACTTAAATTTCGACACGGATCTCGGATAGGGATGTCTCCGCTAGTCAATCGGACTCGAATTCCCGCCTGCCCTGTTCTCCGTCGCTCCACAATAACAAGTAGTGTAACGTTTCAGGCAAGACCTTAGTCTGGTAGGAGTAGTGATGTATGAATAAAGAGATTGAGTCGATGTTGATCGGCAAGCGCTGCGTGCCGCTCGCGACCGGAACTCCAGCGCTGGACTCGGCCGAGGTTTCACGACTGTTATCAGCGATACCTGAGTGGAAGGTTGTTGATAATGTGCTAACCCGTGAGTATGTAACGCAAACATATATGGATGGTGTAAAGTGGTTCGCGTTGATCGCTTCCATGGCGGAGCAGGATGACCATCACCCCGACGCGTATATCACGTGGTGTCGTGTAAAGTTGACATTATGGACCCACACGGTGGGCGGTCTGTCAGAGAACGATTTCATCCTTGCGGCTAAATTAGAGCGGGCCTGGAAGGGGCTTTCGGTGTAATAAAGCTTGTGGCCCCGATTGTGGTAGCGTCTGGCGCATAGTACAAATACTGCGTTTTCAGGGTATAGTGTCGATTTTTGAAAGGAGCTTTCTATGGCAAAGAATAATGAGAAGATCACAATGAAAGGAAACCCTCTTAAAGTTGAGGGGCGTTGTCTCGAGGAGGGAGCTCAGCTTCCAGCATTCACGTTGACGGGCGGGGACTTGTCGGATGTGACCAACGCGGCGTTCGCTGGCAAAGTGCTTGTGGTCGTATCTATCCCGAGTATAGACACACCGGTCTGCGCTATCGAGACAAAGAAGTTTAATCAAGAGGCTTCGTCCCTCTCTAATGACGTCGTCATCGCGATAGTAAGTCGTGACCTGCCGTTCGCGTTTAAGCGTTGGTGTGGCGCTGAGGGCGTCTCAAAGGTTGTTACCTTGAGCGATTTCAAGCACCGTTCGTTCGGTAAGCAGTTTGGCGTCGAGTTGCCGGATCTTGGGCTTCTCGCGAGAGCGGTGTTCGTGGCCGATAAGACGGGCAAGATCGCGCACGTTGATTACGTTTCCGAGGTTGCGGACGAGCCAGATTACGGCGCGGCGCTCGCGGCGGTGAAGGCTTGTTTATAGTTTAAAGGATGCACGAGTGAGGACCACACACCGAGTTCACCTCTTCGCGAGGACCCTGTGTGTGGTTGCGCTCGTCTCTGTGGGTTGTCGCAAGGCGCCCGAAGTACAGGTCGTGCGGGTCGGCAGGGCTTCGGTCGAAGCGACCGTCACAGGCGTTAGCTCAGGTACGGTGCGAGCGGAGCAGATAGCGGAGCTCGCGTTTGGGGCTGTAGGGAGAGTCCGTGAGGTCAATATTCACCTAGGTGAGATTGTCCGACAGGGACAGATACTCGCTCAAATAGAAAACGGCGATCTGAAGTCTCGACTTGATGTCACCGCCGAGGAGCTCAATCGAGCGCAACGACTAAGCGAGAGTAAGGCGGCCTCACGGAGTAACGTGATTCAAGCGCAAGGTCTCTATGACGCGGCGGTAACCGCGTACGACAAGAGTATTATTCGCGCCCCGTTCGATGGTCTCATCGCCGAGCTTAACCTCGAAGTAGGGCAGTTGTCCCAGATTACGGCGGTGATCCCTCTCGCCCCAATCCGTCTTGTCGACACGAAGCCACGGTACGTTCGTGTCGAGATCGACGAGGTCGATCTTCCGAAAGCGCGTGTTGGGCTTCCTGCGCGTATAAAGGTACTCGCGGTTCGCAGAGAGCCGTTTCACGCCACTGTGCGCAAAGTCGTACCCTATATAAGTTCGATTAGAGAGCAGGATAGGACATCAGAGATAGAGCTTGTGGTCGATAATGAGGGGATCTTGCTTCCGGTGGGAGCGTCGGCGGATGTTGAGATCGTCACCGACACTAAGCAGGATGTTGTAACCGCGCTTTCAAAGGCCGTCCTAGGGCGAGGAAAAGAGCGTTATGTGTACCGCGTTGAGTCAGGACGATTGAAGAGAGTTCCCGTACAGGTGGGCATATCAGGCTTTTCGCTAACAGAGATCGTGTCAGGTCTCACGGAAGGAGATGAGCTCGCGCTCCCTTCCGATAAGGCGGATCTGAGAGACGGCCTTGCCATAACCCCTAAAAACGCGTGACTTCATGGCGCTGCTCTCGGCTGATCGCGTCAATAAGATATTCACTCGTGGCGATGAGGAGATATATGCAATGCGCGATCTCTCCGTTGAGATCGACGAAGGCGAGTTTGTCGCTATCACGGGGGCGTCAGGTAGTGGTAAATCGACGCTACTCTATATTTTCGGTCTCCTTGATCGCCCAACGTCGGGGCGCTACGCCTTGCAAGGCTCGCCCACGGAACACCTAAACGACGACGCTCGCGCGAAGCTCCGCAACGTGTTCATGGGGTTTGTCTTCCAAAGTTTTCACCTCCTTCCACGAGCGTCGGCGCTCCGAAATGTCATGATGCCGATGGTGTACGCGGCTAGCCATGGAAAGGCGATTAGCGAAAGCGAACAGCGTACGCGCGCGCAAGAAGCCCTTCGAATCGTCGGGCTGTCTGATCGGCAGGATCATATACCTAATCAACTCTCAGGTGGACAACGCCAGCGAGTCGCTATAGCGAGAGCGCTCGTTAATGCCCCACGGATTCTGTTCGCGGACGAACCTACCGGGAATCTTGACTCAAAGAGTGGGCGAGAGGTTTTGGGGATATTTGAGGCTCTCAACGCTCGAGGAACCACGATAGTCATGGTAACGCACGATCCAGCGATAGCGGACCGCGCGAAACGCAAGCTGGTCCTTGGAGACGGCGCCTTGATTGGAGATAGCCGTGCAGTATAGAGAAACGATACGCATCTCTCTTGAATCTCTGTTGGCGCGTAAACTGCGCACTGCGCTCACCGTCCTGGGGATGGTGATCGGGGTTGGAGCGGTCGTGCTGCTTGTGTCCGTTGGGCATGGGGCGAAAAATTATGTGACGCGTGAGTTCGACGCTCTAGGCGCGAATCTCATCGTCATTCAACCCGGCAAGTCAGACAGGAAAACGCACATGGGTCCGCCGGTAGGAGCCGCGCAGCGCAAGATGACGAGCGCTGATGTCGCGGCGATTGAGAAGAAGGCCCTAAACCTCGAGGCTGTTTCAGGTCTCATTTTGGGAACCGTTTCCGTTCGCCACGCTGATTCTATTAGCAACATCACGGTATTTGGTACTAACGAGCAATTTCCGAGCATTCTCTCCATAGTTATAGGTCGGGGCGGCTATTTCTCGCGCGAGGAAGATGAGTACGGACGTCGCGTGGTTGTGCTCGGCCGCAATGTCGTGGAGGAGCTTTTTGGCGACGAGGATCCCATCGGTCGCTCCGTTAAGTTAAATGAAAGTGAGTATAAGATAGTGGGAGTTCTGGCCCCTATGGGCGACAAACTCGGGCTTAACTTCGATGAGCTTGGCTTTATTCCGACGCAGGCAGCGTTAAAGCTATTCAATGAGGATAAGTTGTTTGGCATTCGCGCTAAGGCTTCCTCGCGAGTTGGAATTGATGACGCGGTGGCGGAGATAACGGAGATTCTAAAGGAGCGTCGCGATGGTGAGGAGGATTTCACCGTCATCACGCAGGTCTCCATGATGGAAAGCCTCAACACAATCCTCTCAATGCTCACATATGTGCTCGGCGCCATCGCGGCGATATCGATGCTCGTGGGCGGTATCGGCATCATGAACATCATGTGGGTGTCAGTTGTCGAGCGAACCCAGGAGATTGGGATACGTCGCGCGGTCGGCGCGAGGCGCCGTGATATCTTACAGCAATTTTTAGCCGAGGCCGTTGGGTTGGCCTTGCTCAGCGGTAGTGTGGGAGTGGGTGGCGCGGTTATCATCACCTATATACTTCATTTCGTGTTTCCATCCTTCGACATGAGAGCGCCTGTATGGATCGTTGTGCCCGCGTTTGGTTTGGCTCTCATTGTTGGTGTCGTATTCGGTGTGGTGCCAGCGTGGCGAGCGTCACGAGTAGAGACGCTTGAGGCGCTGCGCTTTGAATAGGACGCGCGGTTCTGGCTCACGGTGTGGGCTCTCATATCGAGTCACGTAGGTCAAACGTACGGTTAGCCTTAAATAGTAGCAGTTATCGGCGCGTGGTTCGTCGTGTAACTGATGAGGGGAGGAATGTTTTCCTCTAATGTCATGCGAGAGATGCCGTCACTCGATTGCCTCAGTAAGTCAAAACTCACAAATTCATTGCGCGGCGCGGCGCTGTGCTCTCTCGTGGCGTGCCAATATCCGACGAAGCCGCTCGTGGTTAATTCTGAGGCGGAATCTCCCTTCCCGAGTGATAGCGCTTCTGACGCGTCCTTATCTGATCGGGCGATGCCACGAGAGCAAGGCGGCCCCAGGGATAAATATATCTCAGATGACATCCACGAGGGAGAGTCGTTCCAAGGACCGATGGAACAACGACGAGCTGGGGGTTTTTGGCAAGGAGTGGGTGACGTTATTGGCTTTCCGGTCCGAGCGGCGGGGTGGGTGATTCAAACTATCTTTTGAGGGAAATGAGTGGGCAAACAGACCTACAACCTTTCTCGCGAAAGAGAGTGGGGGACTCCGTTCCCCTGTCACCACTCTTACGTCGACTTAAGAAGATCTTTCCGTACGAGAAAGATCTCCCCGCGGATACCAAAGTCTCTCATGATACCGAGAATCGGTTCCAGAGAGTACTCCAGGTGTCCGGGAGCCGTCGGATTATGGGGAAGCCGGGCCCGCAGATGCTTCTGTAAAAACAGAGCAAGCGAATCCTCGACTCCACTCCAACTCTCCGACCCCACGACGGACTCCCGAAAGAAGTCCCGTCGCAAGCCACCACTGATGGAACGCAGCTCCTCAAAGAGAGGAAGCAGTCGCTCCGGGCTCGCGACCCGATACTCAACCAAGAGGTACAACCTCTCGTTCGGGTACGGAATCGTGAAGGCTCCAGTCCGTGAGACCCGCACGAGCGCCTCCTTCGACCAGACGTGAACGCCTGGTTGAAGAACCACGGTCTTGCCGATCCCAACCTGATCGTCGCGCACATGGTGCGAGATAATCAGCAACACAATTACGAAGACCCCAAGCAGCGCAGTGGCCGCATGGAGGCTCCAACGAGCGATAGCGCTTCTCACGCCCCGTGCCTTGCGGGCGCTGAGGAACGCGAGAGCCGTCGCCATCGCTACGACACCCCAGAACACCCACGGGTGAACTGGGTCAAACCTACCGAGAAGGGAAAACATGGTAAAACCTCTCTTTCTGTTTGCCCCGCGAAGCTCCTCACGAGTGAAGGTGAGGTGTTTCGCCGGGCGGCAGGGAGGTCAGGCGGAAGGGTCCCACACTCTCAGTTCTTAAGAAATGGCAGGGGACGAGGGCGATGAAAGGATAGGGGACATTAGCAATCGAGGCCCCGTAGATTGCTGATATCTCTATCTTTCATCTCCAGTGGTAATCCTGAGCGCAGAGTCTCGGAAGCACCTTATCGGAACTCGCTGATATGGGAGCATGCGTTTAGAGCGGTTTATAGCGGTAATAGCCATGGTGTGTGGGTTCTCCCACAACGCGTTCGCCATCAATCCGTTTCGCTCAGACGCAAAACTTTCTCAGGCGCAGGTGAAGACGCAGGTGAGTACTCCCGCGAAGCTCGGGGCGTCTTTTCAACCGATTTCGATAGAGCTCAAGAATGTGCGTGGTCTGGGTCGCGTGCGAATAGTGCTTAGTAAGCGTAAACTGCCAAGCGCGGAGGCCTGTTTTGTTCGAGCGTCGGGCCGGTGCGAGCGTGATCCAAAAGTCGCGGTCTTGATGCGTGGAACCGCGTCAATCAGGGGCTCGGCTCGCCAGGTGACCACGGTTCCAGCGGCAGTGTCCGTAATCGACGGCCAAGCGCGGATACAGTTCCAATCTCCGCGACATGGAGCGACGGGACATCGTCAACGAGTCTACTCAATTAACTGGAAGCTCGGCGTGCGGAACGAGACGTCCGTTCATGTCGCTAGCAAGCCGCACTCAGTTATGCACGGCAAGGTATGCGCCACAGCGCACAAATCCGAGGCGAACCCACGCGCTCTTCCGGCGAAAGTCGTCGCCAGCGGCGCTGAATCATATCGCGTAGTGACGATAAGCACAGACGCGGACGCGGAATGGTACGCGAAGTTCGGCGAGAACAGTAATGTGGAGATAGCCGCGATTATTAACGCCGCTGAGGCGATCTATGATAAGTACTTAGGTATTCGTTTCGGGATAGTGCGACAGCATGTATATACGGGAGAATCTCCGTATGTCATGACAGATTCAAGTAAGCTGCTCGCTGCGTTCGCTAAGAATCCTGAGAACGTCACTAACCTTTCGTTCTCGCCGCTCTCATTCAATGAGGACGTTGATGTGAAACACCTCTTCACTGGAAAGGATCTCGATGGACAAACTGTTGGGTTGTCCTATGTAGGGGCGGTTTGCTGGGCGCCAGCGAGCGCCTACGGCCTAACCCAGGGTATGGGACGCGACCTCACGGTTGGGATCTTCGCTCATGAGGTAGGACACAGCCTCGGCGCTCAGCACGACGCCGCTGATTTTGGAAGTGTCATGTCTCCAGTCGTAAACACGAACGGCTACTTCTCAACCACGAGCATGAGTCAGATCAATAAGCATCTGGCGCTGATGGGCAAGTGCGTTCAAGAGGAGATCCTACGTCCTAATCTCGTCAACGCGAAGCTCACGTTAAAGCGCAAACGCAGCGCGGATGGGAGAGTATTGAAATTCTACGGAAGGCTGGTGTCCGCCGCGACTAAGCCGATCGCCGGTGAGATCGTTAAGTTGACTATCAATACGAAGACCGTGCTCGTGATGACCGATAGCGAGGGGCTATTCAGCTACGTCCTTAAGACTCAAAAGATTAAAGCCAAGCGACTCACTGTTTTCGCGCAGACCGTTGGTAGTGAGACCTCAATCGCGGGAGCCTTGCGGGTGCCGGTTCGGATTTAAGCCGCTACCATCAACTGCCGCGATCCATGAACCATCAGGGAGTTGTAGAGGCGCGAAATGGTGCATACCGTTTCCGTTCCATTCCTCGTGCCCGGACTGCAGGATCGGATCTGGCGCGGCGATATGCTCGGCGAACGTAGTTGGTGAGAGGCTGGTGACGCGCATCGCGCGCACTCGTTTTCCGTAGCCCTCACGATTATCTTGGACGAAGCGGTAGAGGGTGTTGTTCACGATAATCGGCCTCCCCGCTGGACGCGCTCTGTCGGGAGCGTTCTTGTAGATCGGGTTGCGTGGGTGAGGTTTCCATGGCCCCGTTATCTGGTCAGCGAAGAAGATCGAGAGCGAGTAGGGTGCGGAGCAGGCAAACATCCACCAACGACCGTTCCAGTAGATTGGGGATGAGTCAGTGTACTGGCCTTGAACGAGGGTCGCGGCGAGCGTCCATTGAAGAGGGTAGCGTGTCGCGCGATAGAGCCTTATGGCGCCCGCTTGCTTTGTCTCAGGGAGCATGAAGATATCCGCTCCAACACGGAACACAAATGGATACGAGAGGTGAAACGGTTCGGCGAGAGCGACTCCTCGATAGCGCCAGTCTTTTAGATTCGAGCTCTCCGCGATCCCGATTTCGCCGCGGTTGGTTTGGGTGTTAAAGAGCTCAAAGAAGAGCTGCCAGGAGTCACCTTCCCGCGCTATGAAAGGATCCGCGACAAACGACGTCGGCGGTGACGCGACGTCGTGTCGAGAGAATAGTGGGCTCTTCGTGGGCTCCAGGGGAGTGGTCGAAAAAGGGGAACTTCCCGAGACGATATCAATCGACCAAGAGGGTTTCGTGTCTATCGGCGTTGGTGTGTCCTTAGAAGCGCAGGATGAAAGCGCGACAGAGAGAATTGTCGAGATAACGACCGACCGTAGCGCTGCTCGTAGGGTAGGCATAGCAGCGTAAGCGTAACGGGTTTTTGCCCGCGGAGGCAAATCCTGGATCCATACAAGGTGGCGCGATAAGCGAACGGGGAAACTAAGAGCTAGTCTCTCGAGCCTCTTTGATAAACGATCGGGTGGCGGATATTGGAATCAGCCGAATGACCGTTGTGTCCTCGGTCAGTTGCTCAAGCCTCTCGAACGTGGCGCTTGTTTTGTGTAGTGGGTAAAAGCGCTTCCACAGCTCAAGATATGCCTCACGTGGGAAGGCTACGGGACACGAATCCGTTAACTTGCTCATGCTGAGCATATAGAAATCTACCTCCCTCTTGCCTTCGCTAAGAGGGGGCTGCAGCCAGGGGGCGTCGAGAACCTGGCGGTTCTGCTTCTGCCAGAAGCCGATTCTCTGTTTGCTGGTGGTTCCACTGAGCTTATCTCGATAGAGCTCCATGGAGGGAAGTAACAGAACGTCTCTAATCTCGCCAAAATGTCCCTGCGCGCCCTGAGAGCGCCGGAGATCCATGGTGCGGGAGTAGAGGATCTCGCCGAGGCCGAGCCCCCGCATCCGCTTGTCGGTCCAGAGGTAGTCACCAACGCTGAAAAGACCCATATCATGGGCGGTGATCCGAGCCAATTTCGTGTGGTAACCGGCGACGAAGCTTTCATCTCGAGTTAGTACGCTGATGTCCCAGTCTCCCTTGCCGATTTCCAGGAGCTCTCGCAGGGTGTTCTTGTCCTCAACTTCGTTCTGGTTCGTAAAGCACTGACTGTACGCCTGGTAGTAGCGATTGAAGACACTATCCGCGTCGCCTGCCGCCATGAGAGCCCGAAGGCTTTGGCGTTGGAATGTCACCGGTTCGGCGTTTGGCGTGGCTGAGCCGGCGCGTGGCGAAACCGTAATCTCCTCGAATTGCTCCGCAGAGCAGATTTTAGAAGCATCTGACACTTCACGGCTATCTACGGTATCTACGGATGTTCGTTCTTTCTCGACTGGTCCCGCGATGAGGGCGAGTGGGGGTTCCACCGGCTCCCGAAACGTGGATACGCCAGCTAGACCTAAGAGATGAACGAAGGGGGAGGCTTGAATGGCTGAGTGAGCCGGTCCGGTTGCCCAAGCCAAAGCCCTCACCCTCCAACTATGCGACTCCTGTTCCTTCGGCGTTGATCGCTCATCTCTGTTCAATGTCGCTGCGCATCTCCGTGATAGACAAACGTAAGTTGTATATGAAGCAAAAGAGTCGCTTACGCAATAACTGAGACAAAGATTTTTCGCTCGCTCTGTGGACCGCGGTCGCATGGAGGTGTCCGCGCGGTGAGCGTGCCGCGTGAGGGGCTGCTCGAAGGTAGTTGTCGACAGCGCCATCGCCGTTACTTCCCAAGATTAGATTCCGCTCGTGATCACAGATAGTGATGGCTGAGACGGAAGGAGGGGGATATAGTTTGGCGAAAACGCGGCGAGACGTAGAGGCACGAAATCTTTAGAAAAGAACGTCGTGGCTATTCAAGCATGGCCGTCGCGACAAGACCGTTAGGGGCAGTATGCAGTCTGTGATTACATTTTTCGAGGGCCTGAACCCAGTGGTCGGAGCGTTGCTCGCGACACTCTTCACGTGGTTTTTGACGGCTCTGGGAGCGGGACTCGTATTTCTTTTCAAAGACCTGAAGCGGCAGGTCCTGGATGGAATGCTTGGTTTCACGGGAGGCGTGATGATAGCCGCCAGCTTCTGGTCGCTCCTCGCGCCGGCTATCGAGATGACTGGCGGAAGCGGGTTCCAAAAGGCGCTTCCAGCGGCGGTGGGATTTTTACTCGGAGCGCTCTTTCTGTACGCGCTCGACCAAGTCCTTCCCCATCTGCATCTCAATTTCCCGAGCAGTAAAGCTGAGGGAGTGGCCACGAATTGGCACCGTACGACCTTACTGGTCTTGGCGATCACCCTTCACAACATTCCTGAAGGGTTGGCGGTGGGGGTGCTCTTTGGTGGGGCTGCCGCCGGTATCCCTGAGGCCTCAATAGCGGGCGCTGTGATGTTGACTATCGGGATCGGGCTACAGAATTTCCCGGAAGGGGTGGCGGTCGCCTTCCCCCTTCGCCGCAATGGAATGTCTCGGTTTAGAAGTTTCTGGTACGGACAGCTCTCGGCGCTCGTGGAGCCCGTGGCGGGCGTTATCGGAGCCTTGGCGGTGATGCAGATGCAGCCCATGCTTCCATACGCGCTCGCGTTCGCGGCTGGGGCGATGATCTACGTGGTGATTGAGGAGGTGGTGCCTGAGACACAGCTGGAGCGTTCCACGGATATCCCGACGCTGGGTTTTATAGCTGGCTTTATTATTATGATGATGCTGGATGTCGGGCTGGGGTGACGGTCGGCGCCGCCATCAGACTCAGGCGCGCCGCTCGAATCCGTGAAGTCCGAGCTCCTTCCGGAGCTCGGGAGGCCCATAAACCAATTAGCCGACTCTTAGGACCCGAGAGGCACCAGCTCGATACGCTGGGTGCGTAAGTCCCCCACGAGCCGCACGGGAATCGACGACCCTCTGATAGCGTGGCGACCATTTTGGTACTGCGTGATGGCGAGGTCTCGCAGAGATTCTCCAGCGAGCTCATCCAACGCCCGACTCACGTGTCGCATGTCGTAGTATAGCCCAGAGTTATCCGCGACCTGGTCCTGGGAGCGAAAACCCAGCTTCTGTAGCGAGCGCTCATTGTATTCGCACACTTGTTTGGATTTGTTGTAGAGAAGCTCCACAGCGGCGTCATCAAACTCAACCAGCCGAAGATTGGCGTTAATAAAGCCAGGGCGGCTACCGATGGCATCAACGCTGGAGCGCAACATCTTTTTGAACGACTCCTCTTCGATGGCGGGCATTACTATCGGATCAAAACGCCTGACGAGTTCTGGTCGAGGACGACCCATTCGATCCACAAAGGACTCCGAAAGAATCTCTTTTATCTCTCGTGTCTCCAGCGTTCGGGTTAATCGATCGGCGCCCGCGTTCGACGCGCCCACGATAATAAACCCCGGTCGTGTGACCGTCTTTCCGTTTCCGGCCGTCAACGTCGCTTTATCAAAGAAGTTCATCAGCGCCTGATAGACGCTTGGATGCATCTTCTCGATCTCATCGATAAAGACCAACCCCATCGTGTTCTCTTTGAGAAACGTATAGAGGATTCCCTCGTCTGGGCCTACGTATCCCGTTGGTGATCCAACGAGGCGGGAAACCGTGTGCTCCTCTGAGAACTCAGCTCCCTCAACCATGAAGAAGGGGATGTCGCAAATTCGAGCGATGCACATCATCAGCTCTGTCTTTCCAACGCCCGTTGGGCCGGGGATAAGGAGCGTGAGGGGGCGAGTCGGATCGCGCATACCCAGAATGTGGCTCTTTACCTTATCGCCGATGCTGCGAATGGCTCGTTCCTGTCCCAACACGAGAAGCGGGGCGCGCTTCATAAAGGAGTCGATGGCGTCGATTCGGAGTCTCATCTGCTCTCCATCGGGGAGATGGAAAATCGGAGGTAACGCGACGACGACATCCTGCTCGGTTACCTTTTTGTCAGGGTGCAGTCTGGCGTGAGCGGCCGCGCCATGAAGCACCTGAAGCGTGAGGTTGAGCGGATCGGCCTGAGGTTGGCGGCATCGCTGTACCTGCCTGGTCGCGAACTCGATCACGGAGCGATCAATTGGCGCGGAGAGTCCCAACTTCTTCTGGAGTCTCTCCGCGTCCTGCATGATTCGATCAGGAACCGTGTCCTCCAAGAATGGCTGGATGTTGACCTGTGGCACTCCGGGAAACGGCTCGCGGGTACGCAGAATGATCTTAATCTGATAGCGCTCCAAGAGTGACACGAACTCTCGATACTGTTCCATGTCAGTGATTGATCGAGCGTCGACCACTAGCACCGTGTTGTCATCGTGGAGTTTGAGGTCAGCCAGCACCTGGTTGATCGTGGAGAGGTCGGGGTTTATATCGATATCGATGCCATAGAACTTCTTGATGATTTTTTGCATGACCTGACTGACTTTGTCAGGCTTCACGATGCCCATGAGGGAGGCGTTGCGGAGCTCGGACGAGATGTCTCCTTCCATGAGACGTAGGGACAATCCTCGAATGGCGCGCTCTGAAGGTCGAACATAATCGCCCCACACCTCCGTGGTGCGCTCAGCGTCATCTTTCTCGAGCTTGTCGCCGGTCACCCCGATCTCAGCGTTGAGCTCGGGATGGTAGTTAGTTCCATCCACTACCGCGACGATGCCGCGTTCGAGAAGGTGGCGCTCGATCTGGCGAAGTTCCGGAGCCATACCCAGGGCATCGATACTCGAGTTGAGGTATGTCTCGAAAGTCGCCCGGTCGGCGAAGATCTCTGGCGCCGCGCCCAGTTTATTGGGGCGATAGTTCGCTGAGTAGACCCGAAAGGATGGCAGGACGTCAGTGCGATGTTTGAAGCGCTCACGCGAGAGGTCTTGGATGCGAGGCGAAACCTTGGATATGCCGAGCTCGTGGAGCTTCCCGAGCAGCACAAAAAGCTGATCTTGTGACATGCTTGGAAGGCGCTCAAAGGTGTATTCTAAGTAGTCACTCGCTTGTGGATTCGCTTTGCCAGAGGCTTTTTGAACGAGCGTTATGAGCTCCCGATCGGTTTGTACCCCGGGAGGCGGCGCGTATGTCGCGATGCCGTCAATAAGAAGCGCGAGCTTCGGATCGTCTTTACGCGGCAATATCCCCGCGATGAGGTACTTGGCGCTGACGTTAATCTCATCAGCCTCGACGTGGAACTTACGAACATGCTGTTCGACGACGCTCTTTGAGGTTTGAATGTGACCGGAACGCACACGTCCAACGGCCTCGTCGTTCAGAAGGATTGAGCTATTCTTAAGAAGATTCACCGCGGGATTCTTTGACAGCGATCGGGGCGCGTTCGCGGCTAGATCCAAGAAATCCAAGAGTGAGCCTGGTCGCTCGGTGGAGGAACCACCGAGGAGTGAGAACACCATCTTGGCGCGCGAAGCCTCAGCGTGGCTTATCTGAGCGCGGAATTGTCGAATCGCCGACATTGTCAGGGCGTTATCCTCAAGTTGACGGATGACTGGGGTAATCGCCGAGCGCTCTTGGTTGATATCGTCTAATTTATTCTCAAGCCTATCGATGCTCGTTTGAAGTCTCCTCTCTTCGCGAATTACCCGCTTGCGCTCACGAGCCGAGCCGAAAGAGTGGGGCGATCGATCCTCAAGCGTCCTGAGCGCTTGTTTCTTCTCAGCCAGTTGCTTGCTGTACTGCTTGGCGAGGGTCTCTGTTCCTGACTGAAGCGTTTTGCTGTGAAGGAGTGGATGATCGCGCTTTCCGTAGAGGAGCCAATCAAAGACGGCCACGGCTAATTCTGATGTCTTGCGTTTGTCGATGTGACTCGCCTTCACATCAGGAAGCTTTGGGACGGGAATGCAAACTAGGGGATTGTTTCCGTTTGGACGGTGCGCGCCATAGAAGTCAGCGGAATTATCTATCACGGCATGGAGGATCTCAGCCGTCATGCGGTGAGTCGCGGCTCGCTTCTTTACTTCCAGGGGACCAGTCAGCCCTGATTGGCCAGATTGTGAGTTCTGGCGGTCGCTCGCGGAGCTGATGTCGACATGCAGGAAGTTGAGGCGGTTGTTGCTCAGTCCCTCCAGGAAGGACCTCATGCGAATCAGGAAAGGATTGGCCAACTGGAGGTGCCGCGCGGCTCGTTGGGGAGTAACATCTCCACCAGCTAAAAAACGACCAAAAAAGTTGTACTGCGTTATCGGGAAAGGAAACTGCTTCTGCAGCTGGGATACGTCTAGTTTTTCGAGTCGGATCTCCTGAGAGACTATTGATTGCAGTAGCTGGGTTTGGCCTTTGGTGAGTTCGGGGTAGCGATCGCTCAGCGCTCTAAGGGATTCGCTGGCGTTCTGAGTGAACGTCGCCTCATTTATGGTTCCTGAAACAAGATCCGTGATAATTCTGGAGCGGGTCTCGCTGAGGGTTGCCAGGTCCACTTGCTGGTTTCGGCTGAGTCGGGCAGCTGATTCAGGTACATAGCCCATAGTCCTCATGTACTCAATGAGTATCGGAGCACTTCCATCGTTGTTTTGAGCGGCGCGTAGCAGTTGTTCCCACTTAAAAACGCCCGTGATCGGTGGTAGGGTGGCTGGATCAAGCCCGGCGACACGGCTTTCCGCCAGAATGCCATGTCGAGCCTGTTGAAGTTCCGGATTAATCCCTTGTAACTGTGTGAATGCCATACCAACCCCTGTTTGAAGAGCTCGGTATATAACGCTTTGATACGGAGTTTGAAAGTGTGATCTTTAGAGTGGCGAAAAGTTTTCAGCGCGGGCTCAACGGTATTTGCCCGGCCTTTTACCCTAAGACGCCTAGGCGAGACCCGAGAGGAGAGGGGGCTCTAATTCTGGGATGAGTGAGTTGTGAAAAAGCTGTGCGGACTAGACTCCTCGGGGAGGAGTTTTAGGGCCTTTCTGAAGAGTGCTCGGAGTCCAGCCCTCTCTTTGTAGAGCTTAGTCGTCACTCACCTGCTATTTATAAGAGATGGACCTCTCGAAAAACATCTCGCTTATATCCGTACGCAGCCTCTTCGCGATGTTCATGGTCACCATGCCGATCATCGTCCCGTACTGGCGCTCTTTAGGGCTCTCGATGCACGAGATTCTGGAGATCCAGGCTATTTTCGGTCTAGCGGTCGCGGTGCTCGAGGTTCCAACGGGCTACATCGCGGACCTATTCGGGCGCAAGCTCTCGGTGGTGCTGGGAAGCTTTATCAGTGGAGTTGGCTTCACTATTTTGCTGTTCGCGGACTCCTACTGGAGTCTGGTTGTCTTTGAGGTCGTTCTCGCGCTCGCGTGTACACTCGTCTCGGGTGCTGAGGACGCGATCCTGTTTGAGTCGATCCCCAAAGGGGTATCTCGTAAGAAGGTTATCGGCTCGTTTCGAAGCCTTGGTCTGATCGGAGAGGTCTTGGCTTCTCTGCTCGCGGGCATTCTGGTTGTGTACTCGTTTCAGGCCGTGTTGTGGGCGCAAGTAGTAGCGTCTTGGATACCGTTCTTTATCTCGCTCTTTTTGGTCGAGCCACCACGGGCGCCAGTCAAGCGTGGCTCCCACATCTCCGAGATTCGAGAGGTGTTGGCCAAGATAATCCTCCGTGAGCCATTAACGAGGCTTGTGTTCATCAACTTCGTCGTCGCGGGACTCTCTAGCTTCTGCGTTGTGTGGCTTCTGCAAGAGTTTTGGCGTCAGTCACAGGTGCCGGTTTCATATTTTGGCGTGATGTGGGCGGCGCTGATGCTTGTCTCGGTAGTCATGAGCAGGCGAGCGCACTCCATTGAAGCGCTGATCGGAGCGCACCGAACCTTGTTGTTGATAGCGTTAGCGCCCATCGCTGGTTACCTTCTGATGGCGTTCGCTCCTCCAATCGTTGGTATCGTCGCCGGAGGGTTGTTTTACGTCACGCGAGGGCTCACGTACGTCATTTATCAGGACGCGTTTAATTGGAGAGTGCCCTCGCAATACCGCGCCACAGCGAACTCATTTGTTAGCCTCTTCTTTCGGCTCGGGTTCGTCCCTATAGGCCCATTACTTGGTTCAGTTGTTGACCATCAGGGAATGCAGACTGGCCTCGCGATGTTGGCGCTCGGTTTTAGCGTGACGCTAGTGACGATTTTACTTCCGCTCGTGCGCCGAATCGATGACCTGCATGTTGAATATATTCCCGAGGCGCAGGCAGCGGAGGCGCAGGCAGCGGAGGCGTAAAAAGCGGGAGTCGTCGTCAGCCGCCACTCCCGCCTCGATCTACGACCTTTAGTGAGCTGACATCTTGCGACAGCTATCCGCGCATCGCTTGCATATCTCAGCGCAACGTTTCATGAAGTCCTCTGAGCCGGTTTTCGCGCAATCATCTGAACACTCCTGACAGACCTCGGCACATGCTCCGCATGTATACACATGCTGCTTTGAGCCGCTGAGGAGGAACTCAGCGCTCGTACCGCAGATTCGCGCGCAATTTATCAACAGCATAATGTGATCAGGCGCGGCGTGTTTGCCCCCCGCCTGAAGGCACTGCGGAATCGTCTCAAGGCACACTTGCGCGCACTCAAGACAATTGCTCATGCACTCATCCATCTCATTGCTGCGTCTCTTTCCGGCGGCGCTTTTGCTCGTCGCTCCTGTTGAACCCGTTTGCATATAATTTCCCTTCATAACTGTAGGCGCGCTATTAGTGACCGTTCGTTCTCTAAATCGATATGGTGTCAGTCATAAAAAAGCGAGCTTTCGATTTGTCCCGCTCGCGCGCTCTGATAGCAATCCACCTGTTGTCACAGAAACGCGACTCGAAACTTGCATGCCCCGACCAATCGCCAATAGATCGCTATCCATGGAATCGCCGCTGATGTCACGACCATCTCAGCGATATGGGAGGGATTCAAGGAGGTTCCCTTGAGGCGGCGTAAACAGAAGCGCGTCGTCGTTGTTCCCCAGATCGCCACGCAACCGCCCGCGACTGTTGTGATGCCAGCGTACATACCCCACACAGCGATACACGCCGCCAGGCAATTCATGTAGTACGGCAAGGGCGGGCCGCTCTCTATTTTGCGCCGATACAGGACCGGATGCTTCGCGAAGAGGAGTGCGTTGAAAACACTCTTTTTCTGTTGGCGTATGCTGATACCCCAGGAGGCGGGACGAACGGGGTGAATTACCTTCGCTAACGGCGCGACTCGCACACGCTCCAGCTCGGGCGACTGTCGTGATGAGAGAATTTGAAAATGCAGATCGCTATCTTCTCGCCACGCGGCCGTGAAGCGCTCATCAAAGCCGCCGAGATTCTCCAATATCGCCTTGCGGACGAAACAGTTGGCGGTCACGAACTCCGCTCTCTCAAGACCCGACTCGTTGCGTTCATAGTCAGTGGGTCGGGCCGTAAGCGGCACCACCACTCTTCCTGAGACGGCCAACGCGCCGCTGATCGCCGAGAATCCCTCCTGAAGCCACTCGGGATCGGGGATGGTGTCATCGTCGGTAAAAGCGATCACGTCGTGAGACGCTTTCCGCCACCCTCGATTTCTCGCGGCGGCTGGCCCTTGCGTGTCACTGACCGCGACGTACTGAACCGTAAAAGGAGCTGACTGCGCGAAGCATTCAACGAGACGCTGAGTCATGCGGTCGGCGTCGTCGTCACAGACGATCACCTCAGTCCGCCGCGCGGGAAATGTCTGCTCCTTTAACGCCCGCAAGCAGCGCAGGAGTAACTGATTGCGTCGATACGTGGGAATAACGACAGAGATACCGTGTGTCATAGGCGAACGTGCGGTTTTTCAAGGAGGAAACTGCCGATCACTAAGGCGTCGAGCGGTGAGGACCAGAAACACTCCACCGCGTCACGAGGAGCGCATACGACCGGTTCGCTCCGAGAGTTGAAGGAGGTGTTGACGAGAATCGGAACCCCCGTGCGCTTCGCGAACGCGGCGATAACATCGTAGTACCTCGGGTTATGCTCACGACGAATTGTCTGTATCCGCGACGTTGAATCGGCGTGACAGATCGCGGGCACGAGATGCCTCTTTTCGGGTAGCACGTTGTTTATAAACAGCATGAACGGGGAGGGGCCCGCGCTCTCAAACCACTTTGTGACCTCCTCTTCGAGCACCACTGGAGCGACCGGCCTAAAGTCCTCCCTGTCTTTAATATCGTTTAATCGATGTTGCATCTCAGCCTTAAGTGGAGAGGCCAGAATCGACCGTCCACCAAGGGCGCGCGGACCGAATTCCATCCTACCCTGCATCCACCCGATTACCATGTCTCGCTCAAGGATCTCAGCGACCTGCTCAGGAAAGTCGGAAAGGCGCCGATAAGGTTGTTTGGACCACCGTAAAAAATCCTCAATCTCCCGGTCCGAATATTCAGGTCCCCAATACGCGTGTTCCATCACTAATGCCCGATGCGTCCCGCCTCTCACCCGCGAGTCGATCCAGAGCGCGGCCCCAAGAGCGGTTCCCGCGTCCCCGGCGGCGGGTTGCACCCACACGCTCTCGAAAGGTCCGTTGTCGCGAATGTGGGCGTTTAAGACGCAATTGAGGGCGACACCCCCCGCCATACAAAGGTGACTGCTACCAGACGCGGCTTTGAGCCACTGAGCTAACTCTAATACCCGCTCCTCTAAAACTCGCTGGAGTGAGTGGGCGATGTCAAAATAAAGAGGCTTTAGCTCCTCGCCCTGACGGCGGGCTGGTCCCAGATCGTCGGCGAAGGAGTGTGGCTTCACGGTGTACGAGCCATCGCCGTGAACGGTAATCAGATCTCGAAAATAACGAACAAACGTGGGTCGTCCAAACGCGGCGAGCGCCATGACCTTGTACTCATCGGAGGAGTGCAGAAAACCAAGATGTGTCGTCATCTCCTCATAGAGTAGCCCGAGAGAGTGTGGCATACGCACCTCTCCCAACGGCGTGAGAGAAGTTCCTCTTCCCACGAAATACGATGTGGTCGTTAACTCACCCCTACCATCGATGGTCATAACCGCGGACTCAGGAAATGGAGAGCAGTGGAACGCGCTGGCGGCGTGCGAGAGGTGATGCGCGACGAAGTGAAAGTTCTCTGGGCCGCTGAGTGGTAGGCCCTGTAGCCGCGCGCTCAAGTGATGAGGGTATCCAGTAGCTAAATGACGAGGGGCATTCACGATATGGCTCAAAAACAGAGGCATCCACTCATTCTCGAATCCCGCGAGCGGTGTTGAGCGATTGGGCTCAAGTGGAAGCGTGATAGTGGAGGATATGTGCCGCTCTCCCAACTGAATTGAGGGGTCATACGAGTATGCAACGTGTTCCACGTCATTAATGGAGGCGCCAGCGCTTTTAAGGCAGAAGTCGATAGCGTGAAATGGAAGCTCGTACGCGGAGAAGGGAATGGGGCGCTTGGCGTGCTTAACGCGGGTAAATCTCTCTTCTTCCGCCGCCGCCACGAGAACCCCATCAACGAGCAGAGCCGCTGAGGAGTCGTGAAACGCGGCGTTAATTCCCAAGGTGAGCATGCGTCGTCTCCTGATGTGGTTTGTGTTGTTTGCGCCATAACGTCAAGCAGGCGTCGATAACCCGTTCCGGCTTGATGAGAGAAAGGCAATTGTTGTGACCCTCGGGACAGACGCTCTTGAAGCAGTTTCCACAAGGAACGTCATGCGATAAGACGATCGAGGGAACCATCCATGGGGTGTGTTGGGGATTCGTGAGCGCGTAGAGGACGACCACGGGAGTGCCGACTGCCGCGGAAATATGAGCCGGACCGGTGTTATTGGTCAAGACTAACGGCGCGGAGTGAATGAGCGCCGCCAGATCGGTAAACTCCAAATCTCCAGCGACCGAGAGGGCGCGACCTTTAATGTCTTTCTGAATGTCGCGAACGAGCTCTCGTTCCGACGAGTCGCCCGAGAGGACGATCGTGAAACCTCGCTCTATGAGCCCGGTGGCGACCTGAGAGAAGAGGTGTGGAGGATATCGCCGAGACGCCGCGCTGGCGCCTGGATGAATTAGTATCCACTTGCCGCCGATGGAGAGTCGTTCGCGTAGAGCCGTGGTTTTGGCGAGGGACTCTTGCGCAACGTGAATCTCAAGATTCCTGCGTTGGCAGTCGTAGCCAACGTGACTGACAAGCCTCAACTGGCGCTCTACTTCGTGTTGAATACCTCTCTCAGGCTCCGTTTCTGGGAGCCAGTGGGTCAGAAGTCCATATGGATTCTCTCGACAGTGAGCGAGCCGCAAAGGAATGCCAGCCAAATACGTCAAAAGGGCCGATGGCAGAGGGTTCTGCGAGAAGACGGTAAAAATAACCGCCGCGTCAAACCCTCGTTCTCGAAGCCGCTCAATGATCTCACTGTCCACGTCGCGAAATTGACTCACAGCCGCGGCCTTCATCCATGGAGCTTCATAGACTATGACGTCAGAGATCTCAGGTATGCTTGAAGCCACCACCGCCCCGGCCTTAGACGTTAACAGCGTTAGGCGACAGCGACCCTCTTGCCACGACGCTCGTAGCGCTGGGGTGGTCATAAGAAGATCTCCCATGCTGTCAAGGCGCATGCATAAGATGTTCCTGACCTCGCGCCACTTCATTTTCGCTCCGTGGTAAGCGCCTCTCGAAGGACGATTTGACACCCCTCGTTAATGGATCTGACTATGAAGTCAGGGTGTCGATCCCTTGAGGTCATTACCCATTCGGTTTCATTGCCATTGTCTAGAAGGATTGATCTGCATCCAGCGCGCTTGCCCGCCTGAACGTCGTCGATGATATCTCCAATCATCCACGAGTTTCTGAGTGAGATATCGAACTTTTCCGCGGCTCGATAAAACAAGCCAGGTTCGGGTTTTCGACATTCGCACGCGATTCGATAGTCGGGGAGTCTCGCCTGGGCATGATGCGGGCAATAATAAAACGCCGCCAGACGCAGCCCCGCTTGTGTCATTTTCGACCGTAGCGCGGTTACGACAGGCCGCAGCGACGCCTCGGAAAAGTACCCATGCGCTATGCCTGGCTGATTGCTTACCACGATTAGCTCGTAGCCCGCTTCCTGCACTTCACGCAGCCCTGGGAGGATGTCGTCGTTTAACTCGACTTTGTTTGGGTCGCCGTTATACGGCACATCACGCACAAGCGTTCCATCTTTATCAAGGAATAACGCCCGCCTCATACTTATCGTGAATCCTTTCCTGGTTGCGCGCCTAAGCGCTGGGGTAGCTGACTATGAGGTGAGGGGATAGCCAATCGTCTCTCCACGAATTTCGGCTGCTTGATTCGATTACCGGCGACGATCTCTCGATACAACTCATCGATCGCTTTTCCGATTGATCTCCACGTGTAGTCGGATGCCGCGCGCTCTCTTCCTCGGTCGCCAAGTCGTTGGCGGAGGTCTGCATCGCGGTAGAGCAGATGAAGCCGCCCGGTGAGTGCCTCAGTATCTTGTGGAGGGATAAGGAACCCAGTCTGCCCATCAAGCACCGTGGACTTAATTCCCCCGACTCGACTTCCGATCACCGCCGTCCCACACGCCATCGCCTCAACTGGCGTGATGCCAAAGGGCTCGTACCACGGCGTTGAGACAAATACGTCAGCCGCGCTGTAGTAGTACTTAAGCTCATCGCGATCCCTTGGGCCTACGAAGTGAACGAGCTCCGACACCTGGTTAATCTCAACGATTCGGCGCAGTCGCTTCAGCTCCCTGGCTTCTTCCTTGCATCCCTCGTCTCGAGCGCCCCCAACAATCAACAGGCGAGTGTCGGCTTGTGAGTCATGATAGAAGCGCGAGAACCCCTCGATCACAGTGTCGATGCCTTTGCGACGAACGATCCTTCCTAGCTGTAGCACCACGAAGGGTGTCGGTTCAACGCCGATTCGACCGCGGGCGGTCTCTCGCGGAATCCGGTCCATCTCCTCCGGATCGTAGCCGCACGGAATCACACGGATACGAGCTGATTTGCCGCCGTAAAAGGTCTCTAGGTCCTCTCGATCCTGAGGGCATTCAGCGATAATTGTGTCAGCGAGCTGAACGAGTTGTTCCTCAATGACAACTCGCTCATCGGGAAATCCGTCTACCTTTCCTTGGTGAAGTCTTCGCACCTTCCCGAGCGCGTGAAACGTGGTGACAAGCGGAATCTTGTGTCGCTCTTTTAGTCGAAGCCCCACGAGACCAGACATGAAGAAGTTGGCGTGTATGAGGTCATATGAGACGAAATCACAAAGCGCTGAGCAGTACGAGGAGAACTCCTCCATGTACGCCAATAGCGCCTCCTTCCTCACGAAGCGGGCGGGGCCTGCTGGGACATGAATCACTCTCGCGCCAGGCGCGATCGGCACCACAGTCGGTAGCGTCGGATCGTCACGTCGAGTAGCTATATCGACGTGATGCCCTCGTCGAGCGAGCTCGGCCGCTATCTTACCGACATAGACGTTTTGTCCCCCACTATCCACGCCCCCGAGGAGGGAGAGGGGTGAGGCGTGGTCGCTAATAATCAAGATGCGCATGACTGAACCTCGGGTGGAGTATTGAAGGAGCTAGCGGCCCTTGTTCGATGACCGACCACATCATGTAACGCGTCATTCCAGTCGCGCGCGAAGCGGTGAATGTTGAAGCGTTCTTGAGCGCGAGATCTCGCGCCGGCGCTGAGATGGAGCGCCTCATCTCGATCATTTAGTAATCGTCTCATGTGTGTAACCAATCTTTCTCGATTGGTCTCGACATATCCGTTCACGCCGTTTGTCACCGCCGTAACCATCTCAGTGGTGGCGAGTCCTATGATCGGACATCCGACCATCATCGCCTCACAGACGGCCAGTCCAAGGCTTGTGTATCGAATGGGGTTAAAGAAGAACCGGTATTGAGAAACGAACCGCGGCAGCTCGTTGTGGACGATTTCGCCTAAGCCCCCAACTTTCTCCCACCCTATTCCGACCAGGTCGAGCGGGAGGCGCTGAGCGGTGTCCAGATAGAAGTCGAGTCCAAGGCGGCGCCCCCGCGAGTGAATGTTGTTGATAACGACGCAGCCTTTAGAGATCTCGCCGGTGTATTGAACGTCTTCCGGTACAACTACCCCGTGCTCAATCACCCGTGTGGAGGTTCTATTGTTGTCCCACATCAAATCATTAAAGTCGGTCACATGAACAAGAAGAACCTGTGGATCGTCAACGATATGTTTAGTGTTCGTTGGGTTTTCGCGAGGTGGGTCGTGCTCTATGTATATCTGAGGTCCTTGGCGCTGCTCCGAGCTTAGTATGGCGTCTCGATCCACTATCCAGTTCTGTTTATGCTGGTACAGAACGCAGTCAAACTTCATCGAGCGCGCCTCTTCGGCGGGGATCTCGATGATGTTCGCTGGCCACGGAAATGAGGGACTACGACCGTAGTATCCAAGACCCCCATCAGTTCGAACGGGGATGTAGATGTCGTGATTGAGAAACGAAAGATAGAAGAGATAGCTGCCGTGAATGTGCCAGGTAAACAGCTTTAATCTTTTCATACCGTCTCCTGATCGATATGCATCGAGCGCGCCTCAACGCTCAGTGGGCCCGTCGAGGGGGAAGGGGGAATCGAGGCGAGGAGATCATCGATCTCCTTCAGAACGGCGCCTGGCTCAATCGCGTGAAAGCTCGTCATGAAGCGGTGTCGTTTGCGGTTTAAGGGTGGCCATCCCTCTCTATCCGAGCGATCGAAGAGTATGACGCTCGGGGTTTTGAGCGCCGCCGCGAGATGCGAGATTCCGGTGTCATGGCATACGACAAGTCGAGCTCGGGCGACGAGCGCTCCCAACACACCTAAGCTTGTTTTTCCGCAGAGATTCGTCACTGGGATTTGAATGACTGATTCAAGATGAGAAACCGGCTCTCGTTCGAGAGCGCTGCCCGTGAGGACAACGTGAAAGCCACGAAGGATGAGGGCGCGCGCCACAACGGCGAAGTTTTCCGCGCTCCAGAGACGCGCGGCATTGGCGAAAGCGCCCATGTGTATGACGGCGAGAGGGGTTTGACGGGCTCCTGACGGAAGAAGGCTCGACATCTCATGCGCGTGCTCATGTCTTACCGGGAACTCCAAGTCATCTCCCTGCGCGGCCGATCCAAGATGCTCGGCGAGTCTCAAGCATTTCCAGATCTCAGGGTCCTCCGCTGGGTATGGGATAAACCCGGCTAGTGATGACTCCGGTACCCTCCCATCATAAAAACCGGTTGCATACCGTGCGCCAGAGAGCTGGACCATATCGTTCACGTGAGAGCCACTGCCATGAGCCTGAATCATAAGGTCGAACTCGCTTCTCTGAAGCGATGAGAGGAACTCGGGAATCCTCTCAACAAGCACCTCTCGCTCCGGAAGCCCGGGCCATCCAGGAAACTCGATGAAGTCGGAGAAATAGTGACGAAAGATATCAACGAATTCCCGCGCCCATGGTAAGCCGATTAAAGTAATGTGGGACTGTGGTGAGGCGTGTTTTAGCGCCCTAATAGAAGGAATAGCGCAGAGGAGATCTCCAAGTTTAAGTGCGCGAAAGAAACCGATCCGCCGCGGCTGAGTAGCGAGGAGCGAATACGGTTCGCTCAACATGGTGAGTTCTCCTTGAGATTGCTTCGTCTTTCAGTGTCACAACCGTTGTGATCACAAGCGACAGTAAGATTAAGGGTTAACTATAGAGAGGTGCCGCGAGAGTCTCCATGAGAAGGATCAGCAGCACGATCTTCCTCACTCCGCATCTCTGTTTTTCTGGCAAAGTCATGAAGAGATAACACTTCAAGCTGGTGAGACGGGACGATATACTCGCAATCGATGATCATCTTTTCGCTAATCGCTATGACGCCCGTCGTAGTGGTGAATAGTGGCGAGAGTTTTAGATGACCTAGGTTTTAAGCTCTTCATGAACGTTGTCTTCCGCGCTATCTCATACTTCCGCCACGATCTGCCGTTGATTGGGATCCTTCTCGCGTTGATCGGGGCGTCGGTCGCCCTTAATCTTCTTGGCGCCTGGCCGATGGCGATCCTCGTGGATACCGTGCTCACCGATTCGCCCAAGATGACCACGACCAGCACGTTTTTACTGCGCCTTTTCGGGGATGATAAGGCCACCCTCATCGTGTCGATGGCGTTGATGGGTCTCGGTATAAAAATCCTGCAAGAGAGCGTTTGGATGGGGCGCTCAATTCTCGCCGCTGTGATCAGATATCGAGGGACCCGACGCCTCCGAGCCGAGGTGTTCGAGAGGCTCCAAAAGTTGGGGCTTCCGTGGCACCGTGAGCGGTCACAAGGAGACACAATCTACAGGGTGATCTCTGATGTGAGCGGCCCCTGGGGAATACTTGACACCATGATCGGCTCCACGGCGGCGTGTGTCACTCTCGTCGCCATGATCGTCATTATGGTGAATCGAAGCGTTGAGCTTACGCTCTGCGCGCTCTCCATCGTCCCCATGCTGTTGTTGGTGAACTCAATCTTCGGGCGCTTAATTCGCGAGCGAACGATCATAGCCAAGGAGAATGAGTCGTTTTTCACGATCACCCTGCAGCGAGCTATCGCGTGTATCGGGGTGACACAGGTCTTTGGACGAGAGAAGCGAGAGCGACGGGTCTTCCAGGACTCCATCGACAAGGCCGTTGAGGGCGCGACCGCGCTCGCCTGGGTAGAGGCGGGCTATCCATTCTTCGTGCAGCTAATTTTCGGATTCGGCGCGGCAATCATCATGGGATACGGAGGATGGCTCGTGTATCGCGATCAGTTTCTGCGCCCTATCCCAGACGGCGTCTCTTGCGGTGATCTAATGATCTTTCTCGCCTACCTCGGGCAGCTTTGGGATCCCCTCGGCTGGGTAGTGGGATTCTCAACGAAGATTCAGGGGGCGCGGACTTCTTGTGAAAGAGTTTTTTTCATGCTCGATGAGGAGCCCTTGGTGCAAGAAACCCCGAACGCCCAACGCGTGCTGGTTCTCCCGCGAACACTCGAGATCTCGAACGTCTCATTTCGCTACGCCGTTAACGCGCGTCCGATCCTGAGAAACATCTCCATCACGATAGAGCCAGGACAGATGGTGGCCTTCGTGGGACCAAGCGGTAGTGGAAAGAGCACGCTCCTTAATTTGCTATCCCGCTTCTACGACCCTTCGGAAGGAGTCATCAAACTTGACGAGCACGACATTCGCGATGTTCGCATCTCCGACCTTCGAAAGCACATCGCGGTGGTAAGTCAGGACAGCCCCCTGCTTCCAGATACCATCATGGCGAACTTGCGATACGGCAGACCTGACGCCACTGAGCATGAGATACGGATGGCGGCTCATGAGGCGGGCGCGGCTAGTTTCATTGAGTTGCTGCCGAACGGATACGATACGCTGGTCAGCGAGGGGGGAGGGAATCTCTCGGGCGGGCAGCGGCAGCGACTGGCTATCGCGCGCGCGCTTCTGACGAACGCGCCGATTCTTGTGCTTGATGAGCCGACGAGCGCGCTCGATTCGCATCACGGGGAGTGGGTGCTCGACACACTACGTACGCTGCGGCGTTCAAGAACAATCATCCTCGTGACTCACGATCTCGACTCGGTCGCCGACTGCGATCGAATCTGTGTTTTTCAGGCAGGCGCCTTAGTTGAATCCGGCACGCACCTGCAGCTCCTCTCGCAGCGAGGATTGTATGCTGAGATGGTGCGTCTCGGTTCAGATGAGGTTTCAGAGGCGCTGGGCGAGATAAGGCAGCTCGCCTAACTTCTTTTTGGAGCAAGATATTACGTGTGTCCGCGAGCGTGCCCGGCTACCAGCGTCCAATACGCGTCAGGCACATCCGGCAATAACCCCTTCTCTCCGTGTCGTAGGTGTCCAAGCTCGTCGAGCGTAGCTACGAGCGCGTCGCTTCGTACGGGCAGAAGATCGATTATCACACACGCCTCTAGAAACGACCTCGCCACGGACTCCCCGCGCTGGAACGCCTTGTTGAGGTGAATCGCGAGATCGTGATCAGAGAACGTGACCTGCTCAGGGATGCCCACCACGCGCCACCCCTCGCCGACGCTCGTGCCCTCAGCGTAGAGGCGTAGCATCTTTAGTAGCACGCGACCATCGAGCGAGGGCGCTCTATGCAGCGTCCCTGAACGATACGAGCTCGGGCGGGCCACATAGCCAAGGGTATCTAAAATCGCCAATGGAGAGGCGTGTATCTGGTCGCCGAATGACGCCACCTCGTTAATTGTGAGATCTCGCGTGGAAAGGTAGCGCGTCATATCCGCGATAAGCTCCACGCGAGCGCCGTGCTGATAGTCTCTCGTCATGAAGTCGCGCGCCATGCGCTCGTCGTCAGCTGCGTTGTGTCTTCCTCTCCGAATAAGATCTATGTCACGAGGGGCACGGGCTTCTCGCAGGCCAAGCGCCGAGTTTAAATGCTCCCTGGCCGCGCCGCCCTTGAGGCCATAGGGAAGGGGTGTTGGGGTGGGGCAGGGGCCTGTGAAGATTATGTGCCGTGAATCCTCTCTCCACGAGCCTTTGATATTGTCGGCGATAAATGACCAGAACGACTCCCATCCACGAGTTCCACCACGATCGGCGATGTAAGCGGTCGCAATTTCTCTTGCTCGAGTCGCCAGTGGTGTAAGCGAGGCGGTCTCATTAAGTGTTCGTTGGGTGAGAGTTAGCGCGGATAGCGTGAGTCCCATCTCGGAAGGCTAGCGAGTAAGTTCTTGGACGGTTCGCTTGAGCGCCACAATTTGTGAGGCCGAGTACCCGATATTGGAGCTCCACACGACGACACCCGAGCGGTTAAGCAGCACTGCGTAGGCGCTTTGTGGGCGCTCATTTCCTAAAAGCTGAATAATCTTAGGCGCATCCTCGTACACCGTTACCACGCTCGCCCAATCGTTTTGAGGAATGCCGCTCCGCATTCCGTTGTTGATGAACCCTTGCACCATCTTGGGCATCATTCCGGCGATAGTGGGAACCTCTACGATCTCAACAGGTATATCGGCCTGAAGGGCGCCGAGGATCCAGCGATCGATGTCGAACTGAGCCTTTTGGGTGTACCCAATCAGAAGCAGCGTGTTTTTGCCGCTGTACGAGTCCGGGATAGTTACGCGATCGCCCGTGAGACTCTCCCCGCTCACTCGCGGGAAAGGGACCTGAGTGACTGTGGTCGCCGGCTTCACAACCGAACCGCACGCCGCGACAAAAAATGCCGAGACAACAGCGAACGTGAGAAGGTAGTGTCTTTTAGTCATATAAATCTCTTGTTTCGACTCGGGGGCTTTAATCTCTAAAGTTTGTGAACTGCAGATCCAGGTCTTTGATGGACGTTCTGATCTCGGCGATCGCCGTTTGAAGGTCATCTCTGTTTTTCCCGGTTACGCGTATCTGGTCACCCTGAATCTGAGAAGTGACTTTAAGCTTCGTGTCTTTGATGAGCTTGTTAATTCGTTTCCTTTCGTCCTCCGAAAGTCCCTGTTTGATGGTTACTTTCTGCCGATATGTGTCGCCCCCGGCAGGCTGAGGGTTTTCGAATGTCACTGATTTTAAGCTCACGCTGCGCTTGGAAAGCTTCTGCTTGAGGATCTCCTCAAGCGCGCTCATCTTCATCTTGTCTGGCCCTGATAACGTGATGATGTGCTCTTTCTCGTTGAGTTCGATCGAGGCGTTGGAGCCCTTAAAATCGTACCGCTGTTGAATCTCCCGCTCTACCTGGTCGGCGGCGTTCTTTACTTCCTGAATGCTAACCTTAGAAACAACATCAAACGAAGGCATCTCACATCTCCTGATTTTACATACTACTCAGTCGGGCACCGCCGACTATGAGACTCTATATAGAGCAATGAGGTCGTATTACGCAGGGCTTTTTCTTGCGACCTCGTCCAAAAGGGAAGAAGAGCCTGGAGCCCATCTCAAAAAAATGAACAAAGCTTCCGACCGATCGTTGACAATAGCCGAGAGTCCTGGCTATTATCCGCGACCCCTTGAGAGGCACTTCTTAACGAAATGCCCCAAAAAGTGGTGCTTTTGACTAAAGCTATTCGCTGAAAAAAAGTTAAGAAGTTCTCTTGACGAAAGACAGCAAATGTAAGAAAGTCTACCACCTGCCGCGGAGAGCAATCTTCGAAAAAGGTAGTAAAACAACTAGGTTATGGGTAGAAGCTGCTTAAGTCTCAAGGCGTCAGCGCCTTGGGATTGAGAGATAACAGTTCAAGAATGAACTAAACTCTAAGCACGAATAAGATAGAGTAACCCTTGTGGTGGCTCATCGAAGTTCGGGCTAGTAAGTGCTGGGCAATAATTTTCGTACATGCCTGTGAAAGCAGGTATGTTTACGTAGCAGATAATTTCTTTGAAATAGAGAGTTTGATTCTGGCTCAGAATGAACGCTGGCGGCGTGCCTAAGACATGCAAGTCGTACGAGAAAGTAGCAATATGAGTAAAGTGGCGCACGGGTGAGTAATAATTGGATAATGCGCCTCTTCGCTGGGGATAACCAGGCGAAAGCTTGGCTAATACCGAATAGTCCGGTCCGAACTTCGGATCAGACCGGTAAAGCTGTAAAGCGCGAAGAGAGTGGTCCAATTCCCATTAGCTAGTTGGTAGGGTAACGGCCTACCAAGGCCACGATGGGTAGCTGGTCTGAGAGGACGATCAGCCACACTGGAACTGGAACACGGTCCAGACTCCTACGGGAGGCAGCAGTTAGGAATCTTGCGCAATGGGGGAAACCCTGACGCAGCAACGCCGCGTGAAGGATGAAGGCTTTCGGGTTGTAAACTTCTTTTAGCAGGAAAGAACACAATGACGGTACCTGCAGAAAAAGCACCGGCTAACTCTGTGCCAGCAGCCGCGGTAATACAGAGGGTGCAAGCGTTATTCGGATTTACTGGGCATAAAGAGCGCGTAGGCGGTCTAATAAGTCTGATGTGAAATCCCTGGACTCAATCCAGGAAGTGCATCGGATACTGTTAGACTAGAGTACAGGAGGGGACAGCGGAATTCCTGGTGTAGAGGTGAAATTCGTAGATATCAGGAGGAACAACAGTGGCGAAGGCGGCTCTCTGGACTGTAACTGACGCTGAGGCGCGAAAGCGTGGGGAGCAAACAGGATTAGATACCCTGGTAGTCCACGCCGTAAACGATGGATGCTAGATGTCGGAAGGTCTTACCCTTTCGGTGTCGTCGCTAATGCATTAAGCATCCCGCCTGGGGAGTACGGTCGCAAGATTAAAACTCAAAGAAATTGACGGGGGCCCGCACAAGCGGTGGAGCATGTGGTTTAATTCGAAGCAACGCGAAGAACCTTACCTAGGCTTGACATCTCCGGAACCTTGGTGAAAGCCGAGGGTGCCCTCGCAAGAGGGAG
>CAIVDM010000118.1 GCA_903904735.1 uncultured delta proteobacterium | reverse complement strand
GTCATCCCACTTCTGCCGCAACCCGCGTCATACGTTGATGTCTCAAAAGCCCATGGCCATAACGGGCCTTTTTCCGTCTACAAGCTCGTACGCTCGTGATACTGTCTTCATCTAGATCCTATGCTGCCAACACCATCTGAAATCATTCGACACCTCCTTCCTCATGTCGCCACCGCTGGCACTTACAGTTCATTTATCCAAAACAGAGTAGGGGAGCACTCCGCGAAAGATGGCGCCACTTCTTTTCACCAAGCGCTCTCTGACGCCGATTTGACGATTCAAAGTTATCTTGAGGTAGTGATGCTCGCTCGCTTCCCAGACTTAAGCTTTTTCTCAGAGGAACACGAGCAATCACTGAATGTAAAATACTTCCGTCCGGACGCGGATCTTGAGGTGCTTCTCGATCCGATTGATGGTACTCGCTGTTACCTCGATAACAGGCAGCACTATCAGATTATCGTCGCCATTCACGACCACGCGGAATTAGTTGGGGCGCTTCTGTACCAACCACGACTCGATAGCTGCTACATAGCCATAAAGGGCGAGGGCGCCTACGTTCTCACTCACTCGCAAGCGTCACTCGGGGCGCGCGGAACGCGCATCACGCTTTCTAATACCTCCGGGCCCGTTCTCATGTTCAATCAACCTGCGATGTACGCGAAACTGGCGCCGCTTTTCGACGCGCGCGATATCATCACTGAGTACGCTAAAGACCCAGGTCGCTACAACTCAACCGATATCCTCCAGGGCAAGGCGCTCGCGAGCATTAGCTCACCGTGTCAGGGCATCGACGGCGGCGCTATCGCCTTTATCGCCAAAGAAGCGGGGGCCACTGTCACAGACTTCTCTGGAAAGGAAATGGGTAACTTCCGCGAATCTCCAAAGCGAATCGTGCCTAACATCCTCGTTTCAACCTGCCCGCGCGCGCATCAAAAGATTCTCTCGGCGATTCAGGGTTAAGGAGGGTCGGCGTGTCGCCGACCGCGACCCGTAGAAACTGTCGCGGTGAGCCCAGCGTCCTCGATATACCGTTACACGGCGGGTGCGGAGACCCGCCCTCCCAATCGTAATTCGTGGCGGTCATAAGGAGGGCAGGAGTCCCTCCTGCCGCACAGCGTGTCGTATCGGAGAAAATAGAAAACCCGCCTCCAGTCGCATCTTCTGCGTCTGGGGCGGGTCTCACTGGCGAGAATCTCGCGATTCTCCTATCAGCTCCTACTTAAACTTTGGAGCCTTAGCGTTCTTGCTGTTCATACGCTTGTTGCGCTTCGCGGTAAGCTTAGCGTCTCGAGCGTTTCTGCGATTCCATGTGATCTTTGTTGGCGATGCCATAACTGTAACTCCTTACTACTTCTTGAAAACGGAGACCGATAAAATAGCGAAGATGGCCATCCCGGTCAACTCACCCCTCCCGACGTGCGCTAAATGGTTAATTTAACGCACGATTTCGGGGGGTTACTAGCGAATCACTAAATGTCCAAATTTCGAATCTTGAGCGCATTATCCTCGATAAACTTCCTGCGAGGCTCAACTTCGTCGCCCATCAGAACCGTGAATATCTGATCAGCGTCGATAGCGTCATCCACCGTTACTTGAAGGAGCGTTCGAGCCGTTGGGTCCATGGTGGTCTCCCACAACTGCTCTGGATTCATCTCACCGAGTCCCTTGTAACGGGTTATCGAGAGTCCCTTACGACCACGTTGATCGATCCACTCCGCCACCTGCTCGATTGAGTCAACTCGCTCAAGTTCCTTTGACTCGCCCGAAGCGGAGATAGTGAACGGACCCTCTCCGACTCTCGAACGAGCGTCAGCGTAGACCTTTCGAACCTCAGCTATCTTGTCTGATATCCAAAGCCGACGAGTAACCAGCGTCTGATACGTGCCGCCACGAAGACGTGAGGCGACCTTTATGGCGACCTCTCCATCATGCTCATCGACGATTTCAAGATGTGGTGTGATCGGAATACGCGCTTGAAGCGCCGAGAATATCCGCTCTCGCAGAGCTTCCATATCAGCGCGCTTCCAAGAATCCTCTTTCAGCCCGAGGTTCGCCTCCGACAAAGCGACTAGCACTCGCTCATCGATACGCTCCTGCTTAATCTCCTGAAGCGTATGTTGGATCTCCCGCACTCGCACGAAAAGATCCACCAACGTGTTCGCCTCTGTCCTGGTGTTATCTTTCGACTCAATGGTCACGTTATCAACGCCACCACTGATGATAATCTGCGTGAAGTCCTTTTCGTTCTTCACGTACCGCTCCATCTTGCCCTTCTTAAGTTTATAGAGAGGCGGCTGCGCGATGTAGAGATAGCCCTTCGAGATGATATCAAGCATCTGACGGTAAAAGAACGTGAGTAACAACGTGCGGATGTGACTTCCATCCACGTCCGCGTCGGTCATGATGACCACTTTGTGATAGCGAAGCTTTCCTGAGTCGAAGTCTCCTGGTCCGATGCCAGTTCCAAGCGCCGTTATTAACACTCGGATTTCCTCGAATGAGAGCATCTTGTCAAAGCGCGCCTTCTCCACGTTGAGGATCTTACCCTTGAGGGGAAGGATGGCTTGATTCTTCTTATCTCGACCCTGCTTCGCTGATCCACCGGCGGACTCTCCCTCGACGATGAATATCTCCGCTTCCTCTGGGTTCTCATTCTGACAATCAGCGAGCTTTCCAGGGAGTGCCGCGCTATCGAGCGCCCCTTTACGGCGAACAAGCTCTCTAGCCTTACGCGCCGCCTCTCGGGCGCGAGCCGCCTCAAGCGATTTATTAACGATAAGCTTCGCTATGCTCGGATTCTCCTCTAGGAACTTGGCGAGGTGTTCACCAACCATCTGCTCTACAAAGCCTTTTACCTCACTGTTACCAAGCTTCGATTTAGTTTGTCCCTCAAACTGAGGCTCTGGCAGCTTTACGCTGATAACCGCGACGAGACCTTCACGTGAGTCATCGCCCTGGATACCCTCGCTGAAGCCCTTCAACAGGTCATTTTTATTGGCGTAATTGTTGAGTGTCCTGGTAAGCGCCGCTTTGAATCCTATGAGGTGCGTACCACCCTCTGGGGTGTTGATGTTGTTAGCGTACGTGTAGATATTCTCCTGGTATTCAGTGTTGTACTGAAGCGCGATATCAATACTTGTTCCTTCGCGCTGCGCCTGAATAAAGATCGGTTCTGGAAATATCGGGCTCTTCGCGGAGTTGATGTAACTAACGAAGCTCTTGATTCCTCCCTCGAAGTAGAACTCCTGCTCCTTATCGGTGCGCTCATCATCGATCACAAAACGCAGTCCTGCGTTGAGGAACGCTAGCTCACGAATACGGTGAGCGATCGTGTCGTAAGTGAATCCCTTATGCTCGTTGAAGATGGTGTGATCAGGGTAAAATGTCACTTTTGTTCCTGAACCCTCAGCCTCCCCGATAACTTTGAGTTGTTCGACTGGATCACCGCGCCGAAACTCCATCGCGTGGACCTTTCCGCCTTGCTTCACCTCGACCTTCAACCACTCAGAGAGCGCGTTTACTACCGACACACCAACGCCATGGAGTCCGCCCGAAACCTTGTACGCTTCTTTCTCGAACTTTCCACCGGCGTGAAGCTTGGTCATCACAACTTGAACTCCGCTCACTCCTTCGGTTGGATGTAAGCTGGTTGGAATACCTCGACCGTTGTCTTCAACTGACACGGATCCGTTTGTGTGGATCGTAACTCGTATCGACGTACAGTAGCCCGCGAGAGCTTCATCAACAGCGTTGTCGACAACTTCCCAAACAAGATGATGGTAGCCACGATAAAACGTATCACCAATGTACATCGCGGGGCGCTTTCGTACGGCCTCAAGACCTTCAAGAATCTTAATCTGCCCTGCATCATAGACGAGGTCAGTTGGCTGTGTATTCGACGCTGTGCTCATTAACTCCTCCACCATGGGATAACCCGAATATTCTAGGCTAGTTAGATTGCTTTGGTAAAGCCCAAACCTTTTTTGAGAGCTCTTTATAACAATTTGATTTTACGAAGTTTTTTAGAAGAGTTTCGAGTCGGCCAGATAGCACTCCCGAGGGCCCTCACGGGAGAGTTCTGCCGCCCTGTGGAACATTCCGACAAAACTATAGTAAACACCTGATCTAACTAGACAAAACTTCACCCGCAACTACTCGAAGCACCTGCAGGTCCGGAGAGCCCTTCAATCGCTCAGGCGGTTCTGTAGTACCCGTCACGATGATTTGTCGCTCCTGACGCGTCAGTGCCTGAAAAAGTCGATCCGAGCGGGCACTATCCAACTCGGAATCAACATCATCAAGCACACAGATAGGCGACTCTCCCAATCGTTCCTCCAGTAGCTCTATTACTCCCAATTTAAGGGCTAAAACGATGCTGCGAGTCTGTCCCTGTGAGGCATAGGCGCGACTATCGATTCCTCCATGCGCGATGGCGATGTCATCTCTGTGAGGACCGTACATCGGCGAACGCATCATGAGTTCTCGCTGCGCTATGCGCTCAAAGTGATTAGCTACCGCGTCAAGAGACAGTGTTCCGCCTGCGCCCAGAAGTTCTGATTCAAGTCCGATCGTGAGCTCTCCGTCGCTCTGAGCGAACGACGCATGAAAGCGCGCCGCCTTCTCGCGCAATGATTCCAAAAAGTTAAGCCTGCTTTCCACAATTTTTCCACCGTAGTCTGTGAGTAACTCGTTCCATGGTCTGAGTTGTGAAAGTGTGGCATCAGGAGTCTTAAGGACCGCTGACTTGCTGGCTAG
>CAIVDM010000117.1 GCA_903904735.1 uncultured delta proteobacterium | reverse complement strand
CCTGTTGTTCGCTGAGCGCGTAGCGTGAACCTGTGACAGGATCAACTAGCGTCGAGCTCGGGAGGAAGACGATGCCCGCATCTAACGGAATCGTCGTCTCGACCTCGCGTTGGTCCCACACGAACACATCATTCCAGCCGTCCTCGCTCTGCTTTCTGGTAAAATCTTTCTCCCATCCGCCAAATGAGAAGTGATACTGAGCGGCGATCAAATCAGAGGGAAAAACGATGAATATTTCATTATCGGACTCGCAACCATAGTGTCTATTGAGAACGATTTGGGCAGAAAAATGGATCGCCGACTTGTCGGCGTACTTGGGAGCGGTCGCTATGGAGTAATGAAGGAGATCGTTGAACAAAGCATTAGCCTCGTCTTTTGAGGGTCGCTCAAAAACTCGGTTCGCTCGCAAAAACTCCCTCACCGACTCGCGATCTGTGGGATCGAGCCTGTCATTCACGGCGCGAGGCGCGCGCAATTCACGCCCATTTCGCATTATCTCTTCAAATCCATCGTGATACTCATGCATGCCCGCGGAGTGATAAAACATCGCGTTATGGTCGCGAACTCCCTGGCGAGTGACGTGCGCGACAAAGTAGGGATTGAGTCGCGCCCACACCTTCATATACTCATCGAGCGAGAGCGCCGCTAGAACCTCGGGGCGTAGGAGCTCTCGCTTCTCATCGAGGAAGAGCGGCGTTCGAGAGATCTCCCTTGAGAAGCGAAGAATACCGAGCTCCGGTTCGGGAAGCTCGTCGAGCCGCTGCCGGGTCTGCCTCAATTCAGTGTCGATATTGGTGAGCTCGATCAAACTTGGCTTACTCTCTCTCTCGTTTTCAGTCAGTCCTTCCCGCAACTTCTCGAGGATCGGATCCGGTCCAACGAGTCGGCGCAGATGAGAGGCGATCGTGCGACTGCGCCGCTGATACTCACGCTCAAGCGCGCTTCTGTGTTTCTCAATGGCGCTATGCTCGTACGCGACTTGGTCATGGCGCTCGGTCAGCTCTCGGATGCGCGCGGGAAGCTTCACCAGGGCTTCGGCAATCTCTCGCTCCTCCCGCTTAAGAGCCTCCCACATCCCCGGCGAGTGCCGCTCGGCTATCGTTGGCGGATCAAGGAGGCGCTGCTTCGCGAGCTCGCTCAATCCCAGAGCTTTCGGCTCGAGTGGCGTAGCGCCTCGGTCTGGGAGCTTCTCGGGGATTGGAGTGGGTCTAGAATACAGGCTGTCAGACATATACGGTGGTATGAGCGCAGAAGCGCTTTACGGCTCACATCGTTGGATACGGCGCTCACCTCTCTCAGACTGCGCTCGCTCTAAACTGCGATGTTTCGCGTACGCTGACGCGCAGATAGTGGATAAATGTCCGCTATTTCTCGCCTTTTCGACAACTCGCTATTCATAATGAATTGACACTTCGCACCAATTATCAAATTTCACTAAAGGGTCGAAGTCAAACGCCCGATGCAACAGTTGGACTTGAGATGTGGAGACCGGAAATAATGAAGGGCAAGGCAGTTTGGTTACTGGCAGGAATTATTGTATTCGCGTGGCAGGCTATCGATAGCTACGGTCAACAGCAAGCTGAAGCGCTACGCAATTCTAATCCTCATTCCGTGACACCTGTTCCTCCCGCCCCGAGCACTCCGATCCCAGGGTGCTTTACCCTCGACTTTTTAAACGCTGGTGGCAACCATTGGGATAGCGAGTATGTACTTTCAGGCTTTAAGAGTAGCAATACTACCCATGCCTGCGGAATCCAACTTATAAAGCAGCTGCAATACGCTCTTCCCCCATCGTCCGCCACGTACGCGGAGAACTTGGCGTACAATAATTGGGCCTACTACATCAATGACACGGCAAAGATTTTTGCTGGTGATTACTCCGGCTACTATATCCCGGGAGAAACTAACTACTCTGAGAAGCTCATGGGCATCATGTGGCTACTGATGCTTCAAAAGACAAAAAGAGTTTGCGCTGACAAGCCGTTTCCCACGGGAAATACCTTTTCCTTAGTGGATGAGGTTCTTGTTCCCGGCGCCTGCACCGAATACAGACAGGTAGGTAGAGGAGGCAGGATTTGTGTCGCATGGGCTCCTGACACGTGGCAAAAACAAACCACTCCGCTGTACGTGCAAACTCCGTCGTCTAGTCAAAAGCTCAAAGAACCATCAAACCTGAGTAACTACCAGATGTATGAGGAGTGGTTCACCTGCATGACAAACTACACTGAGAAGTACGACAGCAAGACGGGGACATACCCCAATTACTTGGCAAACAAGAATTTTATTAAATGTGGCTTCTGGGGTGGCACTACCCACGACGACAACGTGGGCTTTGGCGGCAACGGTCATGGTGGCCAGAAACATCAAGATACGCTCAAAGGTTGCGCTCATGGCAGCCTCGTGATGGCCAAAGACGGCTGTTCAATGATATTGCAGTCCGACGTAGCTAACCGGTGCGGCACAAGCACCGAAACGATCAAGTTCTACGGCTACAGCGACACGCCAATATCACTCGTGCTCGACTCCTCGTATGATATCCACAACAACATATCGATCGTTGAGTTCCCGCTGAGCGAGCGGGTTTCCACTCGATTTTGGACATGGAAAGGTTCTAGCAAGGCTCCACTCCTAGTATACGATCCATCACACACTGGCAGGATAGAATCCGCGAAGCAGTTATTCGGTCCCTCGACCTTTGGAGGAGTCGGTAATCAATCTCAATTTAAGCCTGTAAGTTTCTCTGGGGACGCGCCTCGCTTCTGGAACCATGGATTCGAGGCGCTTGGATCACTGGACACCAACAGAGATGGCAAGATCGCCGGCGACGAGCTGAGCCCTCTGGCGCTTTGGTTCGACGCTGACCAAGACGCCGTATCAGACGCGGGAGAGGTAAAAACTCTCGAGGAGGTTGGGATTACCGAGCTCTTCTATACGCCTGACTCGATTGATCACAAGAATCGCTCGATTGAGGTCGCGCATGGATTCACTCGGGTAGTTAACGGAGTACGTACCTCGGGCCGCTCGATTGACTGGGGAGCGGAGGGCAGCGACTCGCAACTTGATCTCATGAAGAAGCACGTTGAATTCTCGCCTCCTGGGCAATCGGGACTCGGCGTTGGTCGCGCCTCTGACGTAGTCTCAGAGATTTCTGCGAACGCACAAGGCGAAGAATCAAAAAGGCCCTCGGACAAGAAAGAGTTACCTGGTAGTGATGGACTGTGGAGCTGGAGCTTAAGTGCTGCTGATGAGAATAATGGCCGCACGGGCTATTTCGCGCTCACAACTCGGAATGGCGAAGTCTCTGGAAGCACATTTTCCGGGTTAATGTTTGGCTACCAAGAAGGCGCTTACATAAAGCCGTTGGAGGCGCTGCAGTTTAATCGCTTTAAAGGAAAGCAGGACTTTGCTGAGTCAGGCGCGTCAAGATTGACGTTTAGAGTTTCTGTCAAAGACGGCGTGATTGAAAATACGGCTGAGATGTCCAAAGACGGTCTCACAATGACCGGTTCTTCGGTCGCCACGCTCGAGAGCGACCACGGCACGAAGATCGTCCGCTATTCGTGGAAGGCGAAGAAACTAGGGGAAAGCGACACGTGAGCGACTATATCCGTCCGTGACTTGAAGTTCACCGCAATCTAATTTTCATGCGCGGCGCGCGCTCTATCCACCGCGTTCGCGGGCTCGCTTGTTAAAAGCATCGACCTCTTTCTTGGGATTTTAAGGCGGCTTGAGATCGGCTGCGTCGGGTTGCAGTTCACATCATGCGTTATCCACGACAGGAGAAACTGCACTCCAAGGATGACCTGAACCGTCGCGAGCAGCACCGTTCCTGTGGGCGCGGCCATATTGAGCTGACTGTAATGGATCCAACGGGAAGCGCCGAATACTAGGCCCGATATGGAAAGAATCACGCCGAAGAGCAGCTGCAACGACGCGGCGTTAAAGTCTCGCAGGAAGTATGTATAGAAGATCCTCTTAGCGAATCGAAGCGCGTGCTGAAGGGGGAACTCAAACAACACTTTTCGAACGCGTAGGTTACTCTTCTCGTCGCCATAAACGGAGTCCATAGGAATATCCTGAACAACCGCCTGCAGCGTATTGAGCCTAAAAAGCATATCGCTCTCAAAAAAATATCGGGAAGCGATCTTTGCATGCGGTAACACCGCCGCCACTCGCGCATCTATCGCGGTATAGCCATTTGTTGGATCCATCACTTTCCAGTATCCACTCGACAACTTCGAGATAAAAGAAAGTCCAGCGTTACCTAATAAGCGAAGGGCTGGCATCGAGCGCAGCGACTCAAGATCAAAGAAGCGATTTCCCTTCGTGTAATCAGCTTCTCCGTTGACAATAGGGGCGATGAAATGAGGGATCAGACCTGGGTCCATCTGATCGTCGCCATCGAGTTTAACGATCACGGACGCGCCAAGCTCAATCGCGCGGCGATATCCAGCGAGAACCGCTCCGCCGACACCAAGGTTGTTCGGCAGTCGAAGAACTGTTATCCGCGGATCGGCACAGTTCCGCTCAACAACATCAGCCGTGCGCTCTGGGCACGCGTCATCAACGACTATGATGCTCGCGACCTCGGGACCAATCTTAGAAAGCACTGACAAAATGTGAGCACTCGCTCGATAGCACGGAATAACGACTGCTACGTGCGGCACATTACTAACGAGGCGTGAGGAAAAACTCATGCGCATATGATGATATGGATAGAAAACTAAGTCACCCCCGCCAAGCGGCGATGTCGAACACTAGCGGCTAAATAGCTGTGTATATTAACGATCTGGGGGAAAACGAGTCCATGCCTAGTGAGCACCTCCACCGCGCGCAGCCTCTTCCTTCATTCATTCCCTGGTCGTAAAGGCGATTACGAGAAACGCCCAACTATTTCCCAACTATTTCTCTCAGAGACCGCGCGCAGGGAAGTACGACCTAGTGTGATTTCAAAGCACCTGTTCAGTTCAGGAACTTCACTGATTTAGGCGCGGTGCGGCATCTCGAGTCGAGGCTCTGTCACAAATCTTCTCTGTCTTTACAGCAGAGGAACACGGAGGGTGGAGACTACCCACCTGCGGGGGAGGGCGCTTAAGAACCTGACCTCGCTGAAGAATATGAATGATTTCAAATCAGACGCAATGTTGGATTTTACCGCGCGGTCTCTGAGAGAAATAGCTGGGAAATAGCTGGGCGTGTCGTCGCGTAGCTCTCATTGCGATGGCGACGCCGGGCGGCTGAGGTCGCCCAAGGTTGCCGAGTGATTCCGCTGTGTGAGCCGTGAGTACTCATCCAACTTCGCTTTAAGAAATCGGCTTACGACATCCTTGGTTGGTTCGTCAAAAATCCCATTAGCAAGTGGTCCGAAGGTGCCTGATTGGCCGTGTATTGCTACCCTTCCATCATGGAGTAGGAAATATGCGCCCTCGACGACAACTCCTGGAAGGGGCTTTGATGTGCTGGGGAAGATGCTCGTAACGGCCTCCTTCTGGAGAATCGCGAGGCTCGCGTCTTGCAGTACCTGAGGGTGGGCTATGTGTCTGTGGCAAAGGCCTAGTATGATTGCGGTAAATCCACTGTCATCTTCGATCTTGGCAACGACCAGCTTGCTGTTTGAGTCGCGGGGATTCTGGAAGCACCATTTCAAGTGAGCCTCGGAAGCTGGATCGATCTGAATGCTATGCTCGGGAGTCAGGTTAACGGCAGTGGCTTGCGTCGTAACACTCGGGGTAGACGAAGTGCTGCTGGTCGATTGGTTCATCTGCATAACTTGGGCCTCCATCTATCCAGAATTTAGGGATAGCACGTATGCTCGAGCTTACTAAAGCCCCTGGATTTTCGTGATGTCAGATTCTGACAGCTTTCACCTGATAAAAGGCTGCCGTCAGAAATACGCGTTCGTGTCCCCGGAATACTGTCGTTCACCTTGAATCCCTTTAACGCCGGGGTCGTTCCCCAATACCTGCGCACTGCGCCCTGAAGCTTGTCGTATCCCAGGCCGTGTACGATGGTCACCTTTTCGCGTCGGGCCAAGGCTTTCCTATCTAACTGCGAGTCCACTGCGAGCAGCGCTTCTGCCACCCACATTCCGTGCAGGTCGAGTGAGTGCCCGGTATGACTAACAGCAGATACCTCTATCTGTAAGTCTGTAAAACTTGCTGGACTTGGTTAGCGGACAGAAGCTCGTTCTCTCGCCACATAATAGAGAGCTGCCTGAGCGCTATCTTGTAGCGCCCAGACCCAAGGAGGTGGGATACGACACCTGTTTTGCCCAGTGCCTTGATCCGAGCCGGTTGTCCCTCGTGAAACAGCCCCTCTTGCAATGCTGCCATCGAAGCTCAATCGGCTATTCGTTCTTCTTGTACTGGGTTACTTTCCAAGCACGATCGACGCGTTGTTCCTCTGGCGAGACAAGTACCGCCGTACCTCAGAGAAACAACATGGGAAGATCGGCACCCGCTGATAGGTTGGCTCTTCGACCCAATCTTTGATAAAATGAAGGTGCCTGACTATCCAGAGGACATCTCGCTGGAGGATCACCGAGCCACCATGCATGACTTTCTCGAAGCGTTTGAGACCGCGAATGAAAGTGTTCTACGTAACCCGACGAGCCTTCAAGGGCGACATAGGTGATGTAAACATGGGCTTCGGGTTGGCGTGTGCGGATCTCGCGGGAGGGATGACTTTCACGAGGCGATCCTGGTTGTAGAAAAGCAGCGTGTAGAGAGCCTGCAGAGGAAGACTGCTGATAATTAACCACTAAGAAGCTTGGAAGCATTGCGGCGGCCAATCGACCTGTAACTCGAGCTATTGTATCTATGAGTTTTCGCGAGCTCCGAAGTGTAGATGACATTACGGCCTACTATCGGCATGGCATTGAGCTGTACGGCCTCGAATCCCCTCGAACCATGGGCTATCAAACCGCGCCCGTCGACGATCGCTTGATTAAGCACCTACTTCCAGAGAATGTGCCCGACTCATACTCCGTCCTGGATATTGGCTGTGGTCTCGGCCAAATTGTTCCGATTCTCAGCGACCGCTTTCCGAAATCACACCTGGAGACGCTGCTAGGAATCGATCTTGTCGACGATTTCATCCAGCACTGCGTCGCGGAATTTCCTGCCCATGAGTTCGTCACAAAGAACTTCTTAGAATGGGACTCGCCGCGGCGCTTCGATATCGTACTCGCTGCCGGAGTCTTAGTTACTCGAATCGATCAATACGAGACATACCTGGCGCGATTCATCGAGAAGATGATCTCCGCATCCAAAAGCTGGGTCGGATTCAACGTAATTGCTAATCAGGGAGCGGGATACACTGCGAGGCATCTCGCGACAATCTCTAGTGAATCTCTTACCTCCGTGCTGGCGGCGTTCCCCAATGTTTCATGGCAGATGAACAAGCTCGAAGTGTTCACAGGCTCTCACGATACATTCGTGTGTGGAACGGTGCGGATCTAGGAGGTCCTAGAGGACAGGCACACCTCTTGTACTCGGCTACTTCACAAGCACGACTGAATCGTTATTCGTTTGTCGACCTAAGTGGCCGGGACTTACGAGAGAGCCTACGCTCTCTTACACGACACCTCGAATCGAATATGGAATACGTGAGGTGAATTTGGTATTCTCGTTCCACGTTAGCGGAACATCCGATGAACAATCCTGTATCCAATCAAAATGAACTTAGGCTCTCTGCCGCCAACGACGTCGATGAGATGGTTCGCCTAGAGCGACTTGTCTGGCCACCAGAGATCTGCGCGTCTGGCGAATCTTTTCGCTCTCGACTCGCTCATTTCTCACCAGGCGTGATCGGCGCCTACGTTGAGGATCAACTCGTTGGCCTATCAACAAGCATGATGATTACGTGGACCCCTGGCGAGGTTCTAAAGAGCTGGGATGCTGTCACGGACAACGGTACGATTCGAAGTCACCGACCCGATGGTAACGCGCTTTATGTCGTATCAATCGGCGCGGAGAAACTCTCCAATATCCCTGGCATCGGCGCGGCGCTTATACAAGAACAGATATCTCTGGGTCAGCGCTTAGGTCTGGAGCATATAGTGCTTGGAAGCCGCGTGCCTGGCTATCGCGAATGGCATAAGTCGCGCAGCGCAAGCATCGCCGAGTATCTCTCAGAGACTGACAAAGATGGGCTCACTCTGGATCCTCTTATTAAGTTCTTTACCCGCCAAGGATTTTCCATTCAGAGAACTATCTCTGAGTACATGGAGAATGATCCAGAGAGCCTTAACTATGGCGTCATTATGTTCAGAGCGTTAAAGGCTCCTCTGCCTCCAGGCAGCTAAGCCTCGAATCTGTAATCCCTCCCACGAAACTTTTCGATCGCTGCGACGATTATACACGTACGATCCAGGATCAGTATTTATCCATAAGGAGGAGTCATGCGACCAGAGAGAAACTCATCACAGTGCGATTATCCTAATGTTTTCACGAGTATTTACGAGAACTCAATCTCACCTCGTCTCCCAAAGGCGGGGTCCCTTGTGGATCGAGTGATGACCTACACTACCGGTACTCGTCCATTTTTTGAGACCGTCTCGCGTGAGCTATGCGAGAACCAACGGATCAGCGCCGAGAGCGGAGACAAGGCGCTCTCATTTATGGCGAGGTCGGCGGCGACTGGCGTAACCGTCACAGGCACCGCCGCGCTCGTTGGTCTCGGGCTCGTGGTCGGATCTCCGATGATAGCGGTTGGCGCTGGAATCGCTGGATTAGCGGTCTTACCCCCACTCGCCGATCGCGTTGTGCATGGCGCCGCTTCTCTCTTCGGGGAGATAACGAGCACCATCGGCGCCTACATGAAGAGAGACGAGTAAAGCGATCGACGCGCCGTTCATGAAGATCGACAGGTAAAAGAGATCGCGCCAGAAATGGAATGTAGAGATGAGAAGATGAAGCGTGGTTTATAAAACCTCGCATAATAACTCGGGCGAGAATAGGAGATCCTATCTCGCCCGAGTGTTCGTCTCATCTAAACGACGGATGCGTGCTCAGCCGTTGTCTCCGTCGCTCTTGGGTTGTGCGATGGATTCGAGGAACAGCTTCAGTTCGGTGTCCAAGGACGCTCGGTAGAACTGGACCTCAGTTGGTTCATTCTCGGGCCTACTGTAGGCGCTGAGAAACCGTCGCAATCCATCGGTGTCAGGATTGACGATGATGATCGTCTTTCCTGCCAGAGCTCGCAGTCCCTGAGGGCTCGAGAGCTTGATGCCGGCCTCAACTAGAGTGAGAGTTGTTACCTCACTGAACACTGCCCTGAGCCCCTGCTGAAGCAGGCGTTCACCAAAGCTGAGCGCCCTTCGGAACGCGTCCTGAGCGCTCGAAGGCAACTTCTCCACCCCCACGGCCTCCTCAAAGGCGGCGGTGCAGTTGTTGTAAAAGATCACGCGAACCGAGGAAGTTTCGACCACTGGTAGGTCTCCACCCGAACACTCTCTACGACCGTTCACGATGAGAAAATTCATCATGACCTGGTAGAGTCCTAAAGACACCGCTCCTTAGGACTCTACCCGGTCGAACCTTCTACCCACACTTCACCATTCTCACTAGGGGATATGCGTAGGACTGGGGCGTTGGTGACCTATGGTTTCTTGGGTGGCGCGTGGGAGGGCTGCACGGCTCCAGGCGCCGCTGCTAAGGATCAGTAAACACAAGCATTCTCACGTGCCAGGCACATGCAGACGACGGGACGCGTACGATCGTACCTACAACCCCGTCGATTCCCTCCACCACGAATACGCCTCTGACGAGAGTCGGGCGCCGCGTTGCGTGATAACCTCCGCGGCAAGACGCGCTGCGCCAACCGCTGAAATTTGCGGAGACAATCCGCGCGTGATCCCCGCCAGAAATGCGCCTGCAAATACATCACCAGCGCCCGTGGTATCAACCACTGAGCTGCGAGGTTCCCCTGCCGGAGTGCTCCAGCTATCGTTATGTATGCTGCCTATCGCACCGTCCTTGCCGCAGGTAATCACGACTCCCGGCACACTCCGTCGAAGCGCTACGAGTGCCTCCTGTGCGGTAGCAACATTGGCGAGAGCCATAGCCTCGCCTTCATTCGATATGAGCAGATCGATATGGGGCATGATATCTCGCTGGATCTCGTCGCGCTTTGCGTCTACGACAAACTCTGCGGCCGTAGAGAACGCGATTTTTACGCGCTGCGAACGAGCTATGCTGATCGCCTCCATGATCGCGTGAGCATTTGACTCACTCGCTGTGAGGAAATATCCCTCGATGAGCAGCCACGAGCTCTGCAAAATAACATCAGTCGACAGGTCGCGTGGCTCGAGGTGCCGTGCGACACCAAGACAGGTACGCATCGTTCGCTCACCATCTGGCGTAATCAACGACACGCAGGTTCCGGTGCGAGCGTTCGCGACAGGGGGAAGGGGCACAGCGATTCCCTGACGCTCAAGATCCTCACGCATCGTGTGACCAAAATGATCATCGCCAACGAGCCCAATTACCGATCCTGGCACCCCAAGGAGCCTTGCTGTCTGCGCTGAATTCGCGGCAGATCCTCCAGGAGATATCGTCGGAGTGAGCGCATGGCACTCGTTCAATAACGCATCCTGCTCAACTTCTGAGAACATGCCATACGAGCCTGGCTTGAGTGCGTGATTATCGAGGAACTCCCGCGAACACGGAACTATCAGGTCCGTCAATGGATGGGTTAACGCCGTGATGTGCTGCCTCATATGGTCTCGACCTTAGAAAGGTTACCCCTCCCAGTCAACATCAACGGATTTCTATGCCTGATTTCTTGGGGATATCTTGTGGGGATACCCAGGCGATTACAAAACGTCGTCCTTCCCTGATGAGCACAAATCAGGGCGGGCTATTTTCACTTAAAACCATCCTATGGCTTTTTAGCGTCTCGATCCTTCATCTTTCGCAACGCTTGCGCGGTTATTTTGGTATACTCATATTTCTCAGTCCGCCGAATAACTTGGTCTACCTGAGGATAAAGAGCTGACGCCTCGCGGAAGTATTTTTGCGATTCAACGCTGTCAGCGTTATCACGCTCAAGTTGAGCCCACTTGGTATAAAGAGCGGCGGCGAGAGCAAAGCGCCCAACTCCATAGTCCATCAACTCCAAGGCCTTTCTAGCGTTCTTGATCGCACCATCTACCTCGTTAAACTCATAGAGGAGGAATTCAGAGTAATTCCCCCTTTTCCATGCTGATCGCGGCTCATAGGCGATAGCTCGTTGGTAGGCGGTATTTGCTCTCGGGTACTGTTTCATTTTGCGCAGCACGTCCGCTATCTCATCGAGCGCGGCGCTAAGGGCCTTTCTATTTCGCGTGTTCGAATCTACAACTCGTTGATAGAGCTCAAGCGCCTCATCATATTTCTTTTCTCGTACCAAGAGAGTCGCCCGATTTATCGGAAGCCATGGAATAGAGGTTCCTATCTTCTCCGCCTTGGCCAGGGCGATCTTAGCGTCCTCAAAGCGTCTACTATTCGTATAGACGTGCCCGAGGAGCACGTAGGCATCCGCATAGTCGGGCTCCATTTCAATCACTTTGGTGAGCGCCTGTTCCGGAGAAAAAATAGTTTCTGAGCCAAATGTTAGAGAGCGGTCGCGCCCACCTGAAACGATCAAAAACCGACTAATTTCAGGATATGCTGGGGCAAAGGTGGGGTCGCTCTTGATGACTGCGTCGAGAAGTTGATATGCCTCGTCAAAGCCTTCTGGATTACCCATCCATGCGTCTATGATCTCGTGAGCACGAGATACTTTTTTAAAGAGCTCAGGATTTTTGGTCGAGTATTTGGTGTCAATCGGCGAAACCCACTCCGTCGCGGCAGAAGTCCTAGCGATCGAAGAGATTATGCATACAACGGCCAGCGTCGCGCGCAAAACCCGGCGTCGGGTCGTGTGAATCAGCGAGGTTTCACATGGATGAGTACTGGGCATAAAATAACCGGCGGAAGGAATATATTTATAGTCACGATACACCTCGCTTTTTGGATGTTCCAGTGGATTTTTCCAATGCGAATGGCGTTTTTAGTCACTTTCACCAGGCAATGGCACTCCGATATGATTCCTGTCGCCACTCTTAAGGAGTACATGAATAGTGGGCGGTCCTACGCCGTCCCTGACACGCCCGAAAGGGATTCGAAAAAATCGATTGCGCGCATCCTGGCGGCCTACGCAAGATATGGGTGTAACGCGGACGCGTTGAGGATCCCAACAGGGTACGGCAAAAATGCCAGGGCCAACATCTCAGGGCGGGAAGAGACTCCCGCCCTCCCGATCGCGATGCATAGTGCGTAGGGAAGTTGCGCCATCACAGTCGTAATCACGAATCATAAATGGGAGAGCGGGGCTCCGCACCCGCCTGTTACGAGCTGCGCACATAATCACACGATCGTGCTCAGAGTAGAATTTCTCGTCGGTTTGAAATAATTTCTAATGCGACAGCATCGAGGGTCGTAACACAGCGGGTACGGACAAAATCACGCAGTCACGGCGATGAAAAAACGACTACCGATACAAAAACGGATAAATCATCACCGTTCGCGCGTACGAGAGCGCTTTAAATGGAATCGTCCAGTGTCGCTTTTGGCGGCGCGCGGCTCGAACACCGACTCGCAAATCATCGAGGAACTGAACTCGGTAATTCGTGTTACTCTTGGTTCCCTCGATACGACGAAAACCACTGAGCGGCTCATTAATCACGATCGGCTTGTTCTCGAGTCCGATTCGGAGCCAGTACTCGTAGTCCATGACGAGATTCTCTTGCTCAGAGAAGTAGCCATAGCGCTCAAGTACTCCGCGGCGCAGGAAAACGGCGGGCTGACAGATAAAGTTTTCGATTAAGAGAAGCGAGTAGCGATAATTCTTTAGGAGGAGATTCTTGTAGCTAGAGATAACACTGTGCATCTCCCTACCCTGCCCGTCGATTATCTTGCACTGCCCCACGAGCCACTGACGCTCTTGGTTTTCAGCGAACGCCCTCGCCACACGCTCGAGCGTACCTGGCTGATACACATCGTCGGCGTTGAGAAACGCGACGATATCACCGGTAGCTTCGCGGAGGCCGAGGTTTATACCCTGAGATTGATTCGTGCCGGTGGCGTCGATAAGCCGAATCTTATCTCCGTATTCAGAGACAATTGAGCGCGTGGCGTCTTTCGAGCCAGCGTCTGTAATTATGTATTCAAGTTCAAAATCACCGCTTTGAGAGAGGATGCTCTCTATCGTGTCACGGATTGTGGACGCCGAGTTAAAGCAGGTTGTGACGATAGATATCCGCATACACCCCGTGGATGGCCGCGGACTAGCGAGCGGCAAAGACCTTAACGGCCTCGATGCGAGCGACGCGCTGCGAAACAACTTCCCACTCTGGGTCGAAGAGGCTCAATCCCTGAAGCTCGAGTTTGAGCGTGTCGAGATCCTCATTCAACAAGTTCGCGTCGTACGACTCTGGTAGATCTACTGTATCAGCGAGCAACGTAAGAACGTTATCGCTGAAGGAGCAGACGCCGCCGGAGGTGATGCACTTTTTGGTGGCACCATCCGCGGCGACGTACTCCGTAAAGCCGGTCGAGAGGAGTCCGACGTAATCACGGTGGTCAGCGAGGAATCCAAGCTCTCCGCCCTCTGATGGGACGTTCACTGAGCGAACCTCAACCTCCGCCTCGAGTCCGCGACCCGAGAAGACCCGTAATGTAAACGTACCGTCTGACATCCCCTACTCCCTTATGCGGCTTGCGCAAACTCAGCAGCCAACTTCTCAGCCTTCGCGCGAACAGAGTCGAGCGTGCCGACCATATAGAACGCCTGCTCTGGGAGATCGTCGAGCTTACCGTCAACGAGCTCGCCGAAGCCCTTAATCGTGTCCTCAAGCTTGCAGTACACGCCTGGAGTACCCGTGAAGGTCTCAGCGACGTGGAACGGCTGCGAGAAGAATCGCTCGATCTTACGAGCGCGCGCCACGGTGAGCCTATCCTCTTCGGACAACTCATCCATACCGAGAATCGCGATGATATCTTGGAGATCCTTGTAACGCTGTAGGGTCTGTTGAACCTTACGAGCGACACGGTAATGCTCCTCACCAACAACGGAAGGCTCCAACACCGTCGAGCTCGATGTGAGTGGATCAACCGCTGGGTAGATTCCCTTCTCCGCGATCGAACGCTCGAGAGCGATCGTCGCGTCCAAGTGCGCGAACGTTGTCGCTGGAGCTGGATCTGTGTAGTCATCGGCTGGAACGTATACAGCCTGAATCGAGGTGATCGAACCCTTCTTCGTTGACGTGATTCGCTCTTGGAGCTGACCCATGTCAGTGGCGAGAGTTGGCTGGTATCCTACCGCGCTCGGCATACGACCGAGAAGCGACGACACCTCTGAACCCGCTTGCAGGAATCGGAAGATGTTATCTACGAAGAGAAGAACGTCTCGGTTCTCCTCATCACGGAAATACTCAGCGGTCGTGAGAGCTGAGAGAGCTACACGGAAACGAGCTCCTGGGGGCTCAGACATCTGTCCGTATACCAAGCACGCCTTGTCGATAACGCCTGAATCCTTCATCTCGTGCCAGAGATCGTTTCCTTCACGCGTACGCTCACCTACTCCAGCGAACACCGAGAATCCTCCGTGCGCCTTCGCGATGTTGTTGATGAGCTCCATGATGATAACGGTCTTACCCACTCCGGCTCCGCCGAAGAGACCGATCTTTCCTCCCTTAAGGAACGGAGCGATCAGGTCAACAACCTTAATACCTGTCTCAAGGATCTGCTTCGATGTGGACTGCTCCTCGAACGATGGAGTCGGACGGTGAATTGGCCAACGAGTGTCAGTGTCAACTGGACCAAGCTCATCGATCGGGCGACCAGTCACGTCAAGAATACGTCCAAGGGTCTTCTGACCAACTGGAACCGAGATCGGCGCGCCAGTATCAACGACTTCCTG
>CAIVDM010000116.1 GCA_903904735.1 uncultured delta proteobacterium | reverse complement strand
GTGTTAGGGGAGCGCGGGGCTCCGTACCCGCCCGTAACGAGGCGCGATCGTAATTCGAGTTCCCCTTTGGGAGGGCAGGAGTCCCTCCTGCCGCACAGAATGTCGTTAGCCTTGAAAGAGATCTCGATGCGCAACACGGCGGGTGCGGAGACCCGCCCTCCCGGTTGTGATTCGTGTTTGTGTTAGGGGAGCGCGGGGCTCCGTACCCGCCCGTAACGAGACACGATCGTAATTCGAGTTCCCCTTTGGGAGGGCAGGAGTCCCTCCTGCCGCACAGGAAGTCGTACGCCTTGAAACAGCTCGCGATGCGTAACACGGCGGGTGCAGAGACCCGCCCTCCCGAGTTGTGATTCGTGGGTGTCTTTGAGAGGGGACTACCGCCCGAGAGGATCTCGATCGGACAACCTAGTTATGATCTCATTCACCGTGCTACGCGTCAGTAGCTTCCTCTCACAGAATCGCTCAATCGCATTAAGCGTCGCGTTTAGCACGGCGCTCCCTGGTGGATGCTCAGAAAGATCCACGATGCCTTCCGCCTGAGTCAGTGATACGAGGGCGACCAGGGTGGCGCGAAGCATCGTTTTTACCTCGGAGGCCTCATCGATGGCGTTCAACGAGAGGTCTAAAATCTCAAAGAGTTTGGTTGAGTCCTCTCCTGTGTTTTCCTGTACGACAAGTTCAAAGCTCTCACATACCAGAGACGCGAGAGTTAACTTGTCGAGGTTGGAGCGTAGCTTCTGAAGGGAGTGCGACGGAGTGAATTCTTTTATGCTAAAGGCTCCGCTCTTCTCTTTACTCAAGCGTGCCGTGCCTCTATCGAAGACGTCCAGCGAGCTCGGGAATCGTTTGCGACTGCCACGGGCGTGTCGAGCGATGACAGATATTTTGCCCATAGTAGGGGTCAGAATCTGAGCCATGAGATCGTTATCTCGGAAGGCTCTGGCTTTCAGCACGATCGCGGGCGCGGAAACATCGAGCCCCCGGCGGAGGGTTTCTCGGGGAGTATTGTGCGGAAGGTTGGTCTCAGACATTGAAAAAGCCATGTTTCATGTTTATAGCATACGTTGTTCGGGACGCATCGGCTTGTGAGCCTGTTTGGAGCGCGAAGGACAAAAAGTAAAGTCGGGCCCAAAGCCCAAAGTGAAAAAGCGAGAAATTAAGGCATGGAAGATAAAGCCGAGGAAAATCAGGTGTTTGACGAGGACGCGGCAGTGAATGAGCAGCCTCAGATAACTGACGTGGAGGTGCTCACCAAGGATTTGGCGGAAGCGAAGGACCGCTACATCCGTTTGATGGCTGATTTCGAGAATTTCAAGAAGCGCGCCTTGAAGGAGCAGTCTGAGCTGCTTAAGTATCAGGGCGAGCGCCTGGTAGTTGATCTTCTTGAGGTGTTGGATAACCTCGAGCTCGCCTTGACCTACAGCTCGGCGGAGTATGAGAAGCTCAAAGCCGGGCTCGATATGATTCATAAGATCTTCGTGGAGCGCCTTGGACGCTGGGAGATTCGAGGCGAGGCGTCGGTAGGCGCTGAGTTCGATCCGAAGAAGCACGCCGCGATTAGTCGGGTTCCAGGCAGTGACGCCAAGCCAGGCACGGTCGTGGGAGAGCTGAAGAAGCCGTACTTCTACAAGGATAAGTTAATTCGAGTAGGAGAGGTTGTGGTAGCCGCGAGTGTCGAAGGAACCCAGTCTCAAGCGTAAGAAAGAAAAGAAAGTTTTTTTGAGGAGCTAGTATGTCAAAAGTAATTGGTATCGATCTTGGAACAACCAACTCATGCGTCGCGATTATGGAGGGTGGAAGCCCGGTGGTAATCGCTAACAGCGAAGGAAGCCGCACGACCCCATCCGTAGTGGGCGTGAATGACGCGGGCGAGCGCCTCGTCGGGCAGATAGCCAAGCGTCAGGCGGTGACGAACCCAAAGAACACGATCTTCGCGGTAAAGCGTTTGATCGGGCGAAAGACCGATTCCCCGGAGGTCGAGAAGGCGAAGAGAGTTTTGCCATATGAGATCACTGGCGCGTCGAATGGTGACGCATGGGTAAAGATTAAGGGTGAGTCGAAGAGTCCGCAGGAAGTTTCTGCGATGATCCTCACCAAGATGAAGCAGACCGCCGAGGATTACCTTGGTGAGAAGGTGACAGAGGCTGTCATTACCGTTCCCGCGTACTTCGACGACGCTCAGCGTCAAGCGACAAAGGACGCTGGTAAGATCGCTGGATTGAACGTTCTTCGTATTATCAATGAGCCAACCGCGGCGGCGTTGGCCTACGGTCTCGACAAGAAGCACGAGAAGATGATCGCGGTATTCGACCTCGGAGGAGGAACGTTTGACGTTTCGATTCTTGAGCTTGGCGACGGTGTGTTTGAGGTTAAGGCGACCAACGGTGACACCTTCCTCGGAGGAGAGGATTTCGATCTTATCCTTGTTGATTACTTGGCGGATGAGTTCAAGAAGGAGCAGGGCATCGATCTTCGCAAGGACACGATGGCGCTTCAGCGCTTGAAAGAGGCCGCTGAGAAGGCGAAGCACGAGCTGTCGAGCTCGATGGAGACAGATATCAATCTGCCATTCATCACCGCTGACGCGTCTGGTCCAAAGCACATGAATCTTAAGATCTCACGCGCGAAGTTCGAGTCACTCTGCGGCAGCTTGCTCAAGCGACTTGAGGACCCGTGTAAGGTAGCTCTCAAGGACGCTGGTCTCAAAGCGAGTGATATCGGCGAGGTGATTCTCGTGGGTGGTATGACCCGTATGCCAGCGGTTCAGCAGCGCGTTAAGGAGATCTTCGGAAAAGAGGCTTCCAAGAGCGTGAACCCAGACGAGGCTGTCGCGATCGGCGCGGCGGTACAGGGTGGAGTTCTCAAGGGAGACGTTAAGGACGTACTCCTCTTGGATGTTACCCCGCTCAGTCTCGGTATCGAGACCTTCGGTGGCGTATCCACGAAGTTGATTGAGAAGAACACGACGATTCCAGTTCGCAAGTCGCAGGTATTCTCGACCGCGTCGGACAATCAGCCAGCCGTGTCGATTCACGTTCTCCAGGGCGAGCGCGAGATGGCGACGGATAACAAGACGCTTGGTCGATTTGACCTTACCGATATCCCGCCAGCTCCACGAGGAGTGCCGCAGATCGAGGTTACCTTTGATATCGACGCGAACGGTATCGTGTCGGTAGGCGCCAAGGACCTCGGCACCGGCAAGGAGCAGTCGATTAAGATCACCGCGAGCTCGGGTCTCTCGAAAGAGGAGATCGATCGCATGGTCAACGACGCTAAGGCGCATGCCGACGAGGACCGTAAGCGACGTGAGATGGTAGAGGAGCGTAACAAGCTCGATACCCTCGTGTACTCGACGGAGAAGACCTTGAACGAGCTTTCGGACAAGGTTTCCCCAGACGTCAAGGGCGCCGTGAATACGGCTCTTGAGGACGCTAAGAAGGCGCTGGAGTCCAACGAGCAGGATGCCATGAAGAGCGCCTTCTCGGCGCTTGAGAAGGCGAGCCATAAGCTCTCGGAAGAGGCTTACAAGCGGGCGGCGGCCTCAGCGGAGGGTGCTTCCACGGGTGAAGGTTCGAATGGAGCGACCGGTGGTGACGCCGGCAAGGACGACGTCGTCGACGCGGATTATGAGGAGGTTCGAGACTCTAAGTAACGTAAATCCTCGGTCGTAGTGATATGCAAGGTCGGAGTCTCTGTGATATTCATCAGGGGCTCCGACCTTTGTGTTATCGGGGCGGCAAGAGTATTCGTTTCACCACAAGCTTTTGCTATTCGCCACTGGTCGGAAGAAAAAGGGGAACATAGCTGTGTCCAAGCGTGATTATTACGAGGTGCTCGAGGTCAACAAGAGCGCGTCAGTTGACGATATTAAGAAGGCTTACCGCAAGAAAGCCGTTCAGTTCCATCCTGACAAGAACCCTGGCAACAACGAGGCAGAGGAAAAATTCAAGGAAGCGACAGAGGCATACTCGGTCCTCAGTGACGCTGAGAATCGAGCGCGCTATGACCGATTTGGGCACGCCGCCTTCCAAAACGGTGGCGGCGGGGGTGGATTCCAGCAGGGAGATTTCTCGGGCTTCGAGGATATTTTCGGCGATATTTTCAGCTCTTTCTTCGGTGGTTCGATGGGGGGAGATCCTCGTCGTGGTCGAGGACGCTCGGGGAATGATCTTCGTTACGATCTCGAGGTTACCTTTGAGGAGGCGGCGTTCGGGTGCGAGAAGGAAGTTACCCTCTCTCGGCGCACTCGGTGCGAGGAGTGTTCGGGCTCGGGAGCCGCCAAGGGCTCATCAAAGGAGCGGTGCCCTCAGTGTGAAGGAGCGGGGCAAGTTCGTATTCAGCAGGGTTTCTTTACCTTAGCGCGTACCTGTCACGCGTGTGGTGGCTCAGGCGAGGTAGTGAGAAATCCGTGTAAGTCGTGTTCTGGTTCCGGACTCAAAACGAAGGAATCACGGCTGAAAATCAAGGTCCCCGCGGGTGTCGATAACGGACAGCGTCTCAAGATGCGAGGCGAAGGCGAGCCTGGTCAAGGTGGCGGACCGAGCGGCGATCTTTATGTACAAATCATGGTAGCGGAGCATCCGCTCTTTCAACGCCAGGACGCCGAGACGGTGTGCGATATGCCGATTGCGTTCTCAACCGCGGTGCTGGGAGGTGAGGTAGAGGTTCCATCCCTGGATGGTAAGCTCAAGCTGAAGATCCCTTCAGGCACCCCATCGGGTAAGGTCTTTCGCATGAAAGGCAAGGGCGTTCCGATCCTCGGCAGCAGCCCTCAGCGTAGGGGAGATCATCATGTGCGAGTTCATGTACATGTGCCCAAGAAGGTTACAGACAAAGAGAAGAAACTCCTTGAGGATTTGGCCGAGATCCAAGGAACGATGGTTGACGACGAGAAGGGGTTCTTCAACAAGATGAAGGACCTGTTTTCCTAGTTGGCTATTCGTTGCACGGCTGACTATAGTTTAGAGGGCGTAACAAGTGTCACGCGCTCTAAGTTAAGTTTCGCGGTTGGTATGTCTCCGCGCTTTGGTTGCCGTCTATGCGTACGAGTGCTCTCCGTATTATTTCATGTGGTGTGTTGGCAGGGGTGCTTCTGGCGTGTGGCACGCCCACGAAGAAGACCTCACCCCGACGCCTTCCGGACTCGGCTTTGCAGGAGCAACCATCAGAGGCGCTCGCCAGACCAATGCCATGGGAGATCTGGGCTCTGTTCAAAGATCTCGACGGCCAAGACCTTCAAAACAAGGCGCTCATACTAGGCGATGAACTGCAGCAACATGGCAAACGCCGCTCCGCTTTGGAGTCGTACCTACGAGCCGCCTCAGAAGCCCTCCCTCCCAATGAGCATGCAGTGGCGGTGCTGCGGATCGCAAGTCAGCAGCTAGCTCTTGATGAACCAAAAAAGGCGCTCTCAGCTATTGGCGCGTATTACAAGCGAAGGGGGTTGGGCGAGGCGAATGTTGATGTGCCGTTTGGTTTGGTGCTCGCGTTCGCCTATGGACGACACGGAGACGTTGAACAGGCGATGGCCTGGTTCTCCAAAGTAGCGGCGCAGGCGCGGATGGATGGCCCAGCTATTCAGGTGGCTCGCAACGGAACTGATTTGTTGTTGCGTACACTGACCACTGGGGATTTCGAGCGCGTGGCCACGAATTGGTTTTCAGACGCGTTCATAAACGAGCAGGTTGGTAGGGAGCGCCTTCGTAGAGCTTCGCCGGGATTTAGGGTTAGCGAGCAGAATTCAAAAGAACCGTTCTGGGCCGCATACGATACGCTTCAATCAATGCCTCTGACGCCGCCGGGTTCCCGAGGAGCCACTGATAAGCCGGTCGTTGGAGTTGTCTTAAGTCTTTCAAGCAAGTTCGCCGCGATTGGACGAGACACTCGTCAAGGTTTAGAGCTCGCGGTCGAGAGAGGTAGCACGACAGAGCCGAAGATAACGGTGATGGCGCGAGATGTCGGAACCGACACGGCGGCGGCGTCAGCGGCGGTGCGTGAGCTTGTCGCCAGTGGCGGCGCGACTGTTATCGCGGGACCGCTTCTTACGGAGCCATCGGTCGCTGCCGCGCAGACCGCGCGTGAAGTCGGGGTGCCACTTGTCTCGTTTTCCAAGAGCGAGTCGTTCACGACGGGTGGCGGTATCTTCCGACTAGGGGCGACAACCACGAGTCAGATTGAGGCGCTGGTAAACGCGGCGTACGGGGACTATCGCCTCACTCGCTTCGCGGTCGCGTATCCGCAAACATCGAGTGGCACGGAGTTCGTTGATGTGTTCAAGCGTAAGCTCTCCTCGCTTGGTCTCTCTTTGGAGCTAGAGGTTTCGTATGTCGCTGGCAATGAGGCTTCGATGCTCAATGTCGCCCAGCAACTTGATGGTTCCGCCGCTGAGGCGGTTCTCATTCCCGACACGATAGAGGCGAGTGAGAAATTCCTTTCAAGCCTCTCGCCGACTGTGAAGAAGCGGATTCGACCATTAGGTACGGCGCTCTGGGATAACGCCCAAAAAATCGCCCGTTCGCAGGCTTTATTTGAGCGAGCGATCTTTGTGACACCTTTCTTCACGCAGAGTGAGAGACCAGAGGTGCGGCAGTTCATTGAGGCGTATCGCGCGAAGTATTCGGCCACGCCGAATTTTCTTGCGGCGCAGGGATTTGACGCAGGGACGCTTCTCGTCAGCGCTCTTCGGAAGAGCGCTGAAAGTGGACGGCCGTTTGATAGGGCGTTACTTGAAGTTCCATCGTCCCAGGGGGTAACAGGAGCGATAACGGTCTTGTCGTCAGGAGAGATTCAGCGCGGTTTTTATGTTGTGGAGGTTCTGCGAGACTCATTCCAGGAGAAGCTCCCCACCAGCGCTGTAACAAGACTGGATCCACGAGCTCCTGCGGCACCCGGCTCAGCACAGAGCTTAACCCCTCGTTTAGGGGATAGCGAACGCGTTGAGAGCGGCTATTAACTGGAAATATCTCGAGTAAGGCGGAATAGCCGATCTCGCTCGCGGTTAGCCGCTTTAAGGATGTTAGAAGAGGCATGATGAATCGTTTTTACGCGAGATGCGCGTACGGAGCGGCTTATATCGTCGCCATGGCGGTAATCGTGACCGGTGCGTTTTTAGATGCGCGAGAACCTAAGATTGATCGTGTTCTGTCGGAAGTGGCAGCTTTTTTTATAGGCACCGTGGTGGCGATAGTGTTGTCGTACCCGATTGCCTCCCTGACTCGGCGTGGCGCTAACTCTTGGAAGCGAAAGCGGCAAGATGCGGTAGGGGAGGAGCTTTTCAAGGGGCTGATAGGATCGTCACCGTCTCGTTCGACGCGACCCATAGAAGGGGATTCCGCGCCTAAGAACTCAGCTTTAATGAGTCCAGAGCGTCTGCCTGGTAAACTGGCCTTTATCCTCTGTCATTTTAACCCCGCTGGATGGCAGTCGTCGCGAGAGAATTATCTTCGAACCCTTCACCATCTCCGATCTCACGCCGTCGATATATTTAACGCCGAGGTCGCCTACGAGGGACAGGAATTCGTCTCTAATTCGGCGACCTTGCGCATAAGGGCCTCAGGCAACCATCTTTTGTGGCAGAAGGAACGACTCCTTAATCTTCTCGTTGAGCGGCTCCCAACGGAGTATGACAAAGTGGCGTGGATCGACGCGGATGTTCTCTTTCTTAACCCCGGGCTAACGCGGGAGATCACCGACGTCCTTGAAACGTATCATGTGGCGCAGCTCTTCAGTCATGTTTTATACGCGACTCATCAAGGCACGCTGTGTTCCGCCAAGGCGTCCGTTGGATGGAGTGGATCGAGTCTGGTCTCGCCCCCGTCAGGTGGGAATGAGCTGCGGTGCAACCCTGGAATCGGCTTCGCGCTCCGTCGGTCGGTATTCCCTTTGTATGATAGGATGATAGTGGGCGGAGGGGATCAGGCGAACCTAGAGGCGTGGACCGGGCTGCGGACGACATTTATGATGAGCCGAGTGCCCCCGGTATTGTCAGCCCATTATGAGAGCTGGGCGGCTCAAGCGTTCGCCAAAGTAAACGCGAGTATTGGATTTTTATCCGGTCATTGTGTGCACCTCTTTCACGGAATCGCGGAGAATCGCCATTATGATCGTCGGTGGCTGGCGCTGCGCCGATTTAACTACGATCCTGAGCGGGATATCGTGGTGGACCCGGAAAATGGACTTTTGACTTTCACTGATAGCTGCGATGTTTCTTTGCGAAGGGCGGTAGAGAGGCATTTTTTCGCGCGCCGAGAGGACGATGATCGAGAGCAACGTGGCTCGGTTTAAACACTGTGATCGAACATAAGATAACGGACGATGGGCGTGGAAATTTCTTTCATTGTAGGACTGCTCATCGCTCTGGTTGCCATTCCATTTTTTGATCTGCCAGAGTTCGTCAGGGTTTATGGGCCGATATCCGCCATCAGGCGCGTCCGTAATTGGATGGTATTGCGGTATCGACTCGCTCGTAAACGCAAGCCCCGCTCGGTATCCCAGACGCGCCGCAACGATCGACGAGGCGATCAGATGAGCCTGTTGGAGTTGCCCAAGGATACCGCCATCGTCACCTACTATTTTAATCCGGCTGGTCTACCGTCAGTTGAGCGAAATTATCGACGATTCATGCATGAGGTTCGGTGGTGGGGGAGGGAATGTTTCTCGGCTGAGCTAGTTGTGCCGGGTCAAGAGTTTCCCTCCGCGAACGCGTTCATTCAGCGGCGAGCGGAGGCGAACAATATACTGTGGCAGAGAGAGCGACTTCTCAATTTGATAGTCGAGAAATTACCGTCTTCCTACGACAAAATCGCCATAATTGATCCGACCATCCTGATGTTGAACAACTCGGCGTTGAAACAGGCGGAAGCCTTACTTGAGAACTCGTATCTCGCGCAACTCTGTAGAGAGGTCCACTACCTCGATGAAAAGGGGGCGGTGATCGCCACCCGTCGAGCCGATTTATCAGATGGAACGAAGAAAGGAGATGTCGCGCCTCCTGAGGAACGAGTCATGCGATGCATGAGCTGGATGGCGCGACGGGATGTGTTTCCCCTGTACGACCGCAGTGTGTACGGTTTTGGTCAGAGTCTGAGTGTTTCGGCTTGGCTTGGTACAAGACACTTACCGATTACATTAAGTCCCCACGAACGGGTGCATTATGAAGCGTGGGCGCGTGAGGCTTCCGCTAAAGTACTGGGGCGTATCGGGAGCCTTGAGGGAGCCTGTATGAGCTTTCCCTCCGCCGGAGTCAGCGACACGCCCTACCTGCGACGGGAAGAGGCAGGTCTTACATACGACTACGATCCCTCTCGACATGTCGCGATAGATGAACAGGGATTGCTCGCCTGGCAAGAAGGGGTCGCTCCTGGCTTACGAGCGGACGCCACAGCGTATTTGCTTGCACAGACATAGTTCCGTTCGTCACCGTATGTATATACATCTCAATAAGCGACAAAAGATCGAGAGAAAGGCGCCCGTCGTCAAATGTCGTTTGTAAAAGAACTGGTATTTCCCCCGTTTTGCCCCATCGGGGTCGAGTCTATAGTCATCTTACTGGAAGGATTACCAGGAAAGGCGCATGGCAAAGAAAGGCACGAAGAAAAGAGCAAAGGCAGAGGGTTATCAGGGATTTGTGGATTCTGAACCGATCGGTATTCCGAGTGAACTGCCGGTTCTGGCGGCAAAGGACATGGTTCCGTTTCCCGGCGTCATGATGTCGCTCTATCTCAGTCGACCTACCAGTATTCGCGCCATGGAGTCGGCGATGGATGGTGATCGGCTGGCGTTCATCGTCGCCCAAGCGAATCCCGAAACCGAAGATCCCACCTCGAAAGATCTTCAAAAGGTCGGTGTCGTCGCTCACATTGTGCGTACGCTGCAGGTTCAAGACGGTCGTTATAAAGTTTTGCTTCAAGGGCTCGTTCGGGCGCGTGCTAGCAAGTACGCTGTTAAACAGCGATTTCTCAACGCCTCAATAGAGCCGCTGCCAGCCCCTCGCGCGCGAAAGTTGACAGCCGCGACGCAAGCGATCATGAACCGTATTAAAGAGAATCTACAGCTGCTCGTTGAGTACGAACATCTTCCTGAAGAGATGTTGATTGTCACAGAGGAGCTGCAGGATCCAGGCACCTTATCCGATGTTATTTTAGCTCATTATAAAATAGAGCTGGCCGACGCGCAGGTTGCCTTGGAAGAGTTTGATCCAGTGAAGCGTCTTCGCTTAACTGATGAAACTATCTCTGACGATCTCAATAAGTTCATCCTCTCAGAGAAGATTAAAGATAAAGCTCGCGATGAGATGACTAAGGGGCAGCGTGAGTACTACCTCCGCGAGCAGATAAAGCAGATTCAGCGAGAGCTTGGAGAGGCTGACTCGGGTTCTGATGACCTACAAGCCCTACGCGGTCGCCTCGTGTCACTTCGGTTGCCCCCGCAAGCGAAGGAAGAGGCGTTCAAGCAGCTCAAACGTCTTGAGCAAATGAGCCCAGAGTCGAGTGAGTTCGCGTTGCTTCGAACGTATCTTGAATGGGTCACGGATCTTCCCTGGAATGCGCGCACGAAAGATCGTCTCGATCTGGGGCAAGCCAAAGCGGTTCTCGATGAAGACCACTTCGGTCTCGATAAAGTCAAAGACCGCATCCTTGAGTATCTCAGCGTGAGAGCGCTCAATCCGGATTCAAAGGGACCTATCCTTTGTTTTGTTGGTCCTCCTGGAGTTGGTAAGACCTCACTTGGTAAGTCCATCGCGCGAGCGCTGGGGCGTAGCTTCAATCGAATATCGCTCGGAGGAATGAGAGACGAGGCGGAGATTCGAGGTCATCGGCGAACCTACGTCGGCGCGTTGCCTGGAAGGATTGTTCAGGGACTGAAGCAAGCGGGAAGTAAGAACCCGATATTCGTGCTCGATGAGCTCGATAAGATCGGCGCTGACTTCCGAGGAGATCCGGCGTCGGCTCTGCTTGAGGTGCTTGACCCTCACCAAAACATCGATTTCCGCGACCATTATCTCAACGTGCCGTTTGATCTCTCGGAGATTCTCTTTGTCGCGACCGCCAACACGATCGACACGATTCCCGAGGCCCTGATTGATCGCTTAGAGATCTTGTTCATTCCCGGGTACACATCCCAGGAGAAGCAGAAGATCGCCACGAAATACATCATACCTCGGCAGCTCGAGGAAGCGGGGCTCAAAGGGCATAAGATATCCTTCACTGGGACGGCTATTGAGTTGGTCGTCGATCGGTACACGCGAGAGGCTGGAGTTCGTAGTCTCGAGCGGGAGTTCGGTTCGCTGTGTCGCAAGATCGCGCGCGAGTTCGCCGAGAAAAAGAAGCTAATCCGCGTAATAGATCCAGCGAAGGTTTCGCAGCTACTCGGACCAACCAAGTATGATCCTGAGACGACTGAGCAGCGTGAGGCGGTTGGTCTCGCGCGTGGCTTGGCGTGGACAATCCACGGTGGTGAGGTAATGCCCATAGAGGTTTCGCTCGCCAAGGGTAGCGGCGGTCTAACGTTAACAGGGCAGCTCGGAAGCGTGATGCAAGAGTCAGCCCAGGCGGCACTCTTCTATGCTCGTGCCAACTCGGGAGCATTGGGTTTAGACGCTGATTTCTACACGAAGTACGATATCCACATTCATGTGCCAGGTGGGGCGACCCCAAAAGATGGCCCCTCAGCGGGTATCACGATTGCCACGGCGCTCGTCTCTGTGCTCTCGGGAAGAAAGGTGTCAAAGGATTTCGCCATGACCGGGGAGATGACCTTACGTGGAAATGTGCTCGCGGTAGGTGGACTCCGTGAGAAAGCCCTCGCCGCGCTGCAGCATGGAATTCGCAAGGTGATTATTCCATTTGAGAATATCAAAGACCTTGAGGAGGTCCCCGAGGAGCAGCGAAAGCAGATTCAATTCATTCCAGTTAAGCATGTGAGTGAGGTTCTTGAGCTCGCTCTCTTAGGGCGTCGAAAGAAGGTCGTGGCGCCAAGACGCAAGACGAAGCGCGGTGTCGTCTCGATGAGTCGATAAGAAATGAGACGATCCTTACGTACCGTAATCGCGATGACGGCAATCCTCGCGTCAACGCGCCAGGTGGTAGGGGAATCTTCCTGCTTATATATCGACGCTCACGGGGTTATCTCGCAAGCGCGTTCGATAGCAAATGTTCCCTCAGAGTTTCGGGCGCGCGCGGTTTGCAAAGATATCGCGCCGGATGAGATCGCCGTTCCAACCGACCTTAAGCTCGGTAGCGACTCACGAAGCGCCACCTTCGGAACAGAGTTGGGGCCGGTCACGATGCGATGGACACGCGCTGTTGAACGCTGCTTCACCTCAACTCCATCTCGAGCGGTGGGAGAAGCGATCAAAGCGGTCAATCGAGCGCTCAAAAGCGGTCGGTTCACGGCCGATATCAAACGCGCTCGACGTGAGTGGTCGCTCGCGTTTACCGATAAGGCGACAGCGTTCGCGCAGTTCCCGGTGGCGTTAACGATAGGGAGACATCCCGGATTCATGATTCCACCGAGCCAGATTTATATCATCACGGATTTTATAGCGCCTGATTGCGCGGCCTCAAAAGTCGCCGACGAGTTGCTCGCGCAGGTGTTGCTTCACGAGATGGGCCATGTGATAGAGTACCTGCTCTTGGATGAGTCTCAAACCTTGCGCGACCGGGAACGTTCGGAAGGATTCGCGACCTGGTTTGAGCAGTACTCATCGGACTACTCAAGCGTCATTCCCAAGGACTCCGTCAAGCGATACTACGACGAACTCGCGCGCCAGTCCCTTCAGGCCGAATCCGGGGGCTTCCAAGGGACGGCGCTGGATTACGCGCGCGCGGCGTTGCCGTTTCAGGCGGTGGTCAGGAAGAAGGGGCTCGCGACCCTCATGGATGTCTATAAACGCATTCGCGACGAGCGGCTGCCCTGGACTGAGGCGATTATGCGCGCGACGGGCTGGAGTCGGGTGACGCTCGAGCGTGAATCTCGCGCGGCTATCGCAAGCGACTAAGTGAGGAGGAAGAGTATATGAGCGCTCCGCATACTGTGTTCGCGCTAATCACCGACACTCATTTCCAGAGTGGGAGTGGGGTCAAGGACGGAATCCTATGGAACCGTCAAGTTATGTCTCAGAGTGAGCGGCTCGCGGACCTGCTCATTCAGTCGTTGAACGCGCGGGAGATCGATTTTGTGATCCATGCTGGAGACCTTACTCATACGGGAGACAGGTGTAGTTTTGAGTTTGCGAGAGCAGCGTTCTCGCGCGTTAAGGCGCCGCTCTGGTTTACGGTCGGAAATCACGATGTCTGTGAGCCTGGCGCGAGAGCGTGGCTCGCGACTGATTGGGGGATCGAACCGCCGTCGATGTATTTCTCACGCTATCACGAAGGAGTGCGTTATCTGTTTCTAGACTCCAACTACGCGCACCTTCCGTCAGGCGAAGAGAGTGAGGTTCAACAGTGGGACCAAACGAGTAAGTATTCAGGCGTCGGTTTCAGCGCGACGCAGGTTGATTGGCTCCGAGATGAGTTAGCGCGCGATCGAGAGACTCTAACCTTTGTCATCACGCACCACCCGATCGCGTCAAAAAGCGAGTACCCGATCATCAGCCCCCGCGATCTCGGAGCGCCTAACTTTAGACTTGGGCCTGTGTGGCGTAAGCTGTTCCCCACCTACTACAAAGAAATACTCGCGCTACTTGAGGAGGCCCCCAATGTGAAGGTCGTTTTCACGGGCCACTGGCATATCAATGACATAACGCGCGTGAACAATCTCTATCACGTAAAGACATCCTCGTTGATTGAGTATCCGTTTGAGTATCGCGTCGTGTCGGTTTTTGAGGAATTTCTCGATATCTCGATTGTTCAATTACCGGCCGAGGATCTGGCCACGGCGTCGCTTGTCCCAGAGTGGCAAAACGAATGGATTCGCGGGGAGTCGTTCGATCGAGAGAGACGGATATACTTCAACGATGAGAGTATCGCGACGAAACTGTGAAGATTACGCGACAAGCCGTCGCGAGACGACCACGGAGTGATTGGCTACTCGGTCACGAGAGTAACATGATGAGCAGAGCGCGCTGGCTCGCTCGGCGAACCGGGCCCTCCACGGTTCCTGCGACGTGGCTCCGAAGCGCTGAATCTCGGAAAACTTTATTAGGGCGGAGATCGAGTTCATTAGGACGATCGTCTCGACATACCGCTCATGGTCGTTTTTGTAAGTTGAGAGCGACATACCGTACCCGCGCAGAACAGCTCGCAAGTCCCGATTGATCGCCTCTTGTGAGTGACCATCTCGTTGTAGCACGTAGAGTAAAGACGCGATCTCATAGTGAAACGCGGGACCGGATCCAGCGAACTCCCAGTCGATGACGCCACGAATGTTCTCGTCCTTGTCGATCAGAAAATTGCCCCAGTTGCCGAGCAGGTCACGGTGAAAGAGACGTGGTTCGGGGGCCAGACTTTTGAGTTCCTCGAGCCTCGCGGTGAGCCAGCGCTTCATCGAGAAATCGAGAGGGCTCGCCTCTAGCCGCTTGATATTGGAATCAACAAAATCAGAGAACGACGTATGCGCGAACGCTCCCGAAGTTTCATCATAATCAACTCCGTAGCCGCTTGTCGGAGTCGCGTGAATCGATCGCGCTAAAGAAGCGAGACGCTCAAGAACTCGCTCGCGACTAGCTCTATCGTGCGTAGCGCGGGCCGACTCAAAAGGAATGAGCGATTGGAGCATGAACGCGTATGCTGACTCTCTGTGACCAGGCACATTGAGATTGAGAACTCCACTTACAGGACCTATGAGCTTTGGAGCCCACGTCTCGGAGCTAAGGAGCCCGAGCACGTGCCGCTCCTTCTCAAATTGAGGGTTGCTTCGTGACCGTTTCGCTTCCGGTGAAGCGCGTCGCTCGGAGAGCCTGAGAATGAAGCTTTCAGGGTTATCGTCGCTATCAACGCGGAGAGTTAGATTGGACCAGCCTTGCGAAGCGAGCGCGGTGATTCGTGGTGGCGCGTTCCACACGTTTGGACACGCGCTGTATAACTCCGCCGCTACAACGTGGGCGAGCACTCGCGCCATCGTGGAATGACGCGTGGCGCGCATGAAGTTAGCTTCCGTGAACTCTCGCTCGACGCTCATCTGCTCTCTCTCCTAGAAGTGATATGGAGGTGAGTAGGGCTTGCGAGTCATAAGCCGCATAAGCCTATAGGTTGCGGTTGCGTGAACCGCAGGGCTCCTTAGGAGAAATACCCATGAGTAGCTTTGTAAGTTTCTGCAATGACGATCGGCAACGCCCACGTGCAGCTTCCCTCGCGGGCCACATGACGATTATCCCAATGGGACAGAAGGCGGATTCCTATCCGACGGTTCGCTCCAGAGGACTCAAACCCCGCCAGTCGTTATTTTTTTCTTTTCGTTAAAGCGCCCTGAAGAAGTGAGCCAAACGAGGAGCCTTGTTTCGTGGCGCGGGCTGGAGCAGAAGCATCAGATTCCGAGATGCGCCACGAGTGCCGTGAGCAGTCTCTAGCGCAAACAGAGCACCTCTCCCCTTCATCTCGGGAAGGGTGCCAAAAAGGGGAAATCTGCAGGATCAGCGCTTCTTGGAGGTAGTCTTCTAGATCGACATGCTCGCCCTGATAGACAATGATCCCCGGATCGTCCAGCTCATCATTGTGCCCCGCCCGATCGCTATCCGTTTGAAGGATCCAGTCGATAGAAGCGACGATCTCATGGGGCACGGGGTCGCTGCATGTGCCGCACTCTTGTTTGCATCTACCTGATATTATTCCCTTTACCATCACGCCGCCGTGGGTTCTGGTTAGGGTTAGGTCCGCCATAGGCGCTTCAAGGAAGATAACCGAGTCCTCGTAGGAGCCTTCTTGAAGTCGATTGTTGAGGGCCTCAAGGGAGATTGGCGCGTCGATCTTCATCCCTGAGAAAGGAATAGTGGTAACTAGAATCCGCATAGAAAAAGCACTTTGCCGAGAAATATGAGTGATAACGTCGAAGGCGCGCAGTTTAACCCCAAACATCTCTTTGAGGTCAAAAAAAAGTAAGCTATAACGCTTTTTCGAGCAACCTTTCGGTGTTGTTTCCGAACACCTCTTGGCACGGTAAACTCGCAAGGTAACTTGTACGGTCCAGCAGACCCGATGGCAATCGTTCGGTAGGTGGGATCAAGGGAGACCGGCTCTCACATTCATTTAGGAGGCTTTCTATGGGAATCAATAAAATAATTCTACTGGGAAATTTAGGAAAGGATCCCGAGGTTCGCGCTACCCCAGGTGGACTCACCGTATGCCGGTTTTCTCTCGCCACTGGTGAGCGAAAGAAGGATCAGAGCGGCCAGTGGGTAGACCACACAGAGTGGCACAACATCGTAGTTTTCGGTAAGACCGCTGAGAACTGCCAGCGCTTCCTCAAGAAGGGGCGCCAGGTGTTTATCGAGGGTCGTATCCGCACCAATAAGTGGCAGGATAAAGAGGGTAAGGATCGGTACACCACCGAGGTTCTCGCCGATAACGTGCAGTTCGTAGGCGGTGGACGTGGTGAGGGCGCTGACTCTGATTTCGGATCAGACGCGGCTAACGACAATGTATTGGCTGGTATTCCAACCGCTGACGCGTTGCCGAAGGCGGCTAACGGCGGATCTCGTCGTCCAGCGGTATCAGATGAGCCCGTAACGTTCGATGATGATGATATCCCATTCTAACCTAACGGTTCTGATAGCGACGCCGCTCGTCGCCGCGTTGATAGGCTATGTAACGAACTACATAGCCGTTTTAATGCTATTTCGACCCCATCAGCCGAAAAGGCTGTTGGGGTTTTCTATTCACGGCTTGGTGCCCCGTAGACAAAAAGAGATAGCGGCGAGCCTTGGCGCCATGATCGAGCGCGATCTCTTCTCTCACGCTGATATCCAACAAGCGCTTCAGAGCGCGGAGACTGCGCAAGAGGCGAACGCTTTTCTCTCCGAGCAGGTTGACGCGTTCGTCCAACAACTAGCAGCGAAAAACCCGATGATAGGGATGTTCGTGCAGGGAGCGATGCTTGAGCAGGTCAAGGGCATGCTCGCGGAGCAAATGACCGAGCGTTTCCCTGAGTTTGTTGAGCGAGTGGTAGGAAAGGTCGAGCATAAGCTTGATATCAGTGAGATCGTGCGTGCCAAGGTCGAAGCATTCGATCTCTCAAAGTTGGAGTCGATTATCTATGAGGTCTCCGCCCGTGAGCTAAAAACCATCGAGCTTCTCGGCGGCGTACTTGGGTTTATCGTTGGACTCGCGCAGGACGCGATTATCATACTAGCCGGATAACGGAGATCTCCTTGCGATCCCAATCCTCACTCGCCAAACGTTATGGTTCTACAGCTCTCGTCACGGGAGCGAGCTCAGGCATCGGGGCGAGCTTCTGTCGTGAACTTTGTCAGAGTGGATTTACAACAGTTATAGCGGTCGCGAGGCGATCGGATCGACTTGAGGAGCTGCGGGCCGAGGCTGAGAAGCGGTGGGGCGTTCGAATCGTTCCCATCTCAATTGATCTAGCGCGTGAAGGGGCTGCGAGGGAGGTTCTCTCCCAGGTAGAGGCTTTCGGACTCGAGGTTGATTTCGTCGTTAATAACGCTGGCTTTGGTGTGCTCGGCGATATGGAATCGATCGATATCTCACGTACCACTGGAATGGTTGATCTCAACTGTCGCGCGGTAGCTGAGGTGGCGGCGTTGTTTCTCTCTGGGATGAAGCGGCGTCGTCGAGGGGCGATGATTATAACGTCGAGTGTTGTGGCTACAGTGCCAGCGCCGTGGTTTGCCGTGTACTCGGCGACAAAGGCGTTTGATCTCTATCTCGGAGAAGCGCTCTATGCCGAGTGTAAAGGCACAGGTGTTGATGTTGTGACGGTGCTACCTGGATTAACGCGAACCGAGTTTCAAGCAGGCGCGGGTCTGGACCGGCAGTACCACTCACCGTATCGCTCGCCTGAAGATGTCGTACGAACCGCCATCTCCGCGCTTGGTCGAAAAGCGATCGTAGTAGATGGTGCGCTCAATAAGCTTCTTGTGCACGGCACGCGGTTTCTGCCGCGCGCGGTACTTCTTTGGCTAAGCCGGATAGTGATGAAGGTGGAGCTGCGGCGGGAGTAGCTCTCTGAGAAGACTAGCGCGTGCTTGATTCTCACGAAGCTCATTGTTGCCGGGTCTCATACTAAGAATCGTCGTAGCATAAACGTGGAACAGGTGTTGTCGGCCCCGTATCTTGCGGCGCGTCACGTAGCTTTTTTGTAGTCATCATGCCAAAGTATTCGCATGGCACCTTTTACTTTTCCTCATCAAGGTTCTCGTGGAGTTCTCGTATACTCAGGCGGCATGGACAGCACAACGCTACTGCATGAGTGTAAGGATAGAATCGCTCTGTGCGTTTCGTTTAACTACGGATCAAAACACAACGAGCGTGAGTTGGTGTATGCTCAAGACAACTGCCGCTCGTTAGGGATGCGGCATCAGACGGTTGCGCTACCGTTTGTGAACGAATTGTTCCGCTCGAATCTTCTTATGTCGGGAGGCGCTATACCTGAGGGCGATTACTCCAAAAAGAACCTGAAGAGCACCATCGTCCCTTTTCGCAACGGTATTATGCTCTCAATCGCGGCAGGACTAGCTGAGTCGAATGGTTTGTCGTTCATTATGATGGCTAACCATAAGAGCGACCACGAGGGATACCCTGATTGTAGACCGACCTTTGTAGAGGCGATGCATCTGGCAATCTTTGAAGGGAGCGGTAGGTTGGTTTCGCTGCTAGCGCCCTATACGAACCTTGATAAGCGAGAGATCGCCTTACGAGCTCGCTCGCTTGGGGTTGACCTCTCACGAAGCTGGAGCTGTTACAAGGGCGGTGAGCTGCACTGTGGTATCTGCAGCACGTGTTTGGAGCGCAAGCGCTCCCTGGAGGGTTTCGATACTACGTCGTATAGCTCTTAGGATTATTGTTCCAGCGAGCACTGACTCCTCACTAACGACGCCCACTCCTCATGAAGTGTTCCGGTGAACGAGGGGCGCTTTGCTTTGCGATACCAATAATCCGCGTTCCAGGTATCTCCCTCTTTTCGGTGTAGGTAGGCGTGGATGGCGGCGCATACCCCGCCAGATTCATCCTGCACTATCTCGTGGGCGCGCTCCCACGCTTCCTGTTTGTCATGCCAGAGCGCCATAAGGGCGGGGGAGAGGCCCTTGGGAGGATGTTCGTTAGTGAGAGATTTGATGAAGGTCTTAAAGTTCATGGGGAATATAGTGATCTGCGTATCACGAAAAGAGGCTACGAAACGACGGATGCTCGACAAACTCCAGGTCAACCGCCAAGACTCGTTTTGAAGAGAGATCTCCATGGGCTACCCACGTAACAGCGGCCACGTCGTCATCGTTTCCACTCTTGAGAATTTCGCCGCTGATGTGGCGCACTCGGTAGTACATATGAATTAGCTGCTCATGCGGATACTCAGGGTTCTGCTGGAATTGTTGTGTGCAGAAGAGTAGATCCTCAACTGAGACTGTAATAGTGGTCTCCTCTCTAAACTCTCGCTCGACCGCCTCAACGGGAGCTTCCCCCAGCTCGAGCCCGCCGCCCGGGAAGTTCGTAATAATGCCCGAGGGAACGCGGGTGTCGGTTAGGAGCACCTTGTCATCTTTGACGAGGACACCGTAAACGGCCACTCTGAACTTCGTTAATCGATCTGGACTCATTGGGCTCCGTTTGCTGGTATCTTTCGAACGGTTCTCTCTGAATATCTCCCGTGTGCGGGCGCCTGTACAGAGATAGAGTGGCTGATTTCCGCGCTGAAATAATGGGTAATCTGACACCTGGGACGCTGTGTCGAGGGGGGGCGCGGAGCTTCTAGCTCCGCTCGTAACCTTTTAGCGGAGCTAGAAGCTCCGCGGTCCGGCGTGGCTATTCCTAGCAGACCGAATTTGCTGAATCGCTATCCCGATAGTAACCTACCTCATAGGTAAGTCCTCGGTACGTGGAGATACATATGACGTTTCAATCAGTGATCCGCTCAGTCGCGCACTTCGTGCCGAGTCGTAAAGTGACAAATGACGATCTCTCAACGCTCATGGACACAAGTGACGCTTGGATTACGGAGCGCACGGGCATTAAGGAGCGACGCTTCGTGGACGACGAGTCTGTCACCACGACGAGTCTCGCCGTTGAGGCGTCCCAACGGGCGCTCGCGAGCGCGGGATGGTGCGCGGACCAGGTTGACCTCATTATAGCGGCGACCCTCTCTCCCGATTACTACTTCCCGGGCATCGGGGTCATGATTCAGCAACGCTTAGGCTGCAAGACTATCCCAGCCCTCGATATTCGCGCCCAGTGCAGTGGTCTCGTCTATGGTCTCTCCTGCGCGGATGGCTACGTGAAAAGCAGGCAGGCAAAGAGGATCCTCCTAGTCTGCGCTGAGGTGCAATCACCGGTACTTGATCTCACCACGCGTGGTCGTGATATGGCGGTGCTTTTTGGTGATGGGGCGGGGGCTCTCTGTATTGAGGCGGTGCCTGAGTCGGCGGCGACCTCGCGTGGTATCCTCGATTCTTATCTGGGAAGTGACGGCAGCGGGGCTGATGTGTTGTGCATGAAGACCCCGGGAACGGCGACCCCTGGGTTTATACGAACCACTGATGTGGAGAGTGGGCTCGTGCATCCCCAGATGGAGGGCAAGGTCGTTTTTAAGAACGCGGTGACGAGGCTGATCGAGACAGCGACAACACTTCTCGCGAGAAATGGTCTGAAATCTGAGCAGATCGATCTGATACTTCCGCACCAGGCGAACTTGCGTATCAACGAGATGGTGCGAGAGCAGCTTGGAATCCCGCAGGAGCGCGTGTTCAATAATATCCAGAGATATGGCAACACGACCGCGGCGACGATCCCGATCTGTATGTCAGAGGCGGTGGAGCAGGGGAAGCTCCGTGAAGGAGCTCTCGTTATGACCTTAGCGTTCGGCGCAGGGTTTACCTGGGGTGGTAATCTCATTCGGTGGTAAGGCGTCTGGTATAGCTGATCCGCGACGCGGCGGGCGCGGCCCGCCCTCCCGGTGTGATGAGGAGGGTCGGTGTCCTCACCGACCGCGACCTGTCAAAAATGTCCCGATGTGATGGGCGGAACGCTAGAGATCCCCCGATAGTACGTTATTTCTTCTTTGTCGTCGTTTTCTTCGCCGTCTTCTTCGATGGTGTGGCCTTCGATTTCGTTTTCTGATCGCTCTTCGCCGTTTGTTTCGGCGCGGGAGTAGGTGTCACCGCCGGCGTAGGAGTCGCCGCAACGTTCGCCTCAGTCTCACTCTTTGGAGTCGGAGATGCTGCCGGGGCCGCGTTTGGCATATCTTTCTTCACAAAAGTCACGCGTACGTTACCTTCCGCCTGACTACGGTTCTCCCGCACGTACACCTTAATTCGGTCAGCGATAAGAACACTCTCGCCCTGTTGTAGCTGAGGGTTCTCCGTCAGGGTAATGATCCCCGCTACGGCGTCGTAGGTGGCGAGTTGTGAGGTGGCCTTAATCTCGGCTTTGGTGATGATCACATCCCCTCGAGCTACTATCTTTTGGATCTCGTTCTTTTCGCTGTAGCTGCCCTCAACAACTTTTGAGACGAGGGTCATGTCACCCTGCGTGACCGTGACGTTTCCTTTATAAGTGAATATCCGGGTCTTCGCGTTCAGCGTGAGTGTATCAGAGGTGATGTTAGTGGGTAGTTTGCCGAAATCCTTAGTTTCGGCGGAATCGCCGAGGAGTCCCTTTGAGTTGAGAGAACTTAGGGATGAGGCGGAGCTGTCACTGTTTTGCGCTACGCAAGAGACGCCGCACCATAGAAGCGCCGCTAGGGCAGTGGGGATAGTATAGGAAAAAAAAGCTTTCATGAACGCTACCTCACGCGGGGTTTGATGACGCTGTGAACTCCGCCAGAGATCGTTATCTCTTGCGGTTCTGTCAACGCGGTTAACTTGTTACCCTTTAGATTGAACATCGGGCCGTCGACCTCAACGGGTACGGGAATATCGATTTGACCGGACGCCTTGTTGTAGGTCGCGCGCTCAGCTTTGATCGTGGTTTCGCCTTTGTGCACGACGATGATTCGATCGAAGAGATCCGCTGTGGAAAGCTCAGCGCCCACCAGGGAGAGATCCGCGCGGCCGGCGGTGAGTTTTATGGTATCACCGTTTTTCTGGTTGACGGTGAGATCGGGTTCCTCAACGCGCACGATATTGTTGGGGGCGTCATACGAGCCTCGTTTCCCATAGACCTCCCACACAATTTTACCGTCGCGAACCAAGCTGCGATGGAACTGATTGAGCACGAATCCGACGCCGCCCGTTGTTGGTGTTCCGGCGAGATCGGAAAGGGGAGTAGTCTTAGGCTGTATGCCCTCTATGGCCTCCTTTGAGAGTCCTTGAGAGCTCGATGGAATACGACTTTGATTGCGCTCGTAAATGATTAAGCTACTGGCGAAGAAAAACGCTCCAAGCAGCCCGAGGCCCAACCACATACTTTGTTTGCGGGTCAAAATGAGAGGCACTTGTCTGCTCCACCTCGTTAGGAAAGCGCGCTTTTGATCACGCAGAGTAGTTGGATAAGTGGACCAACCTGCTCTAGCGGTAGCATACACGGACCATCCGAAGGGGCGCTGTCGGGGTCGTTATGACACTCTATGAATACTCCATCTACCCCGACCGCGACAGCGGCGCGCGCGAGAGCTTGGACGAATTTTCGTGCGCCTCCCGAACTGCCACTACCGCTACCTAACTGCTGCACGCTATGAGTCGCGTCGAATACGACCGGATAGCCTGTTTCCCGCATGATGAGCAGGTTACGAGGGTCCATGACGAGGTCTCGATAGCCAAAGCTGGTTCCGCGTTCACAGAGGATAACTTTATTGTTCCCCGTTGAGGCGATCTTCTCAGCGACAAACTTCATGTCAGCTGGGTGTAGGAACTGTCCCTTCTTTACATGGATGGTTTTCCCCGTCGCCCCGGCCGCGACTAAGAGATCTGTCTGTCGGCACAAAAACGCCGGAATCTGAAGAACGTCTACCACTTTTCCGACGGTGGAGGCCTGTTCCTCATTATGCACGTCGGTGAGCACAGGAACGCCGAGCTTGGTTCGTACCGCGTCGAGTATCGATAGCCCCTCGTCGATTCCGATTCCGCGAGCGCCTTGAATGCTTGTGCGGTTCGCTTTGTCGAAGGATGACTTAAAGACGAGTGATACTGGCAAGTTCCTGATGGCTTTCTGTACGTGCTCACCGATTCGAAGGCAGTGCTCAAGAGACTCAATCTGGCAGGGGCCCGCTATCAGAAGTAGTTTCTGACCGTCTCCAACCTGAACTCCTCGTCCGATATCGACGATCACGACTCGTTGCCCACCGCTACGTCGGAGTTGCTGGAGGTGGTCCGTGCCGCGCGTCCAGCTACGCTCTTCTCGCCCTTTTTGAGCGTGTTAGCGCCTTGTGTCTTCGCGCTTTTGGCGGCGGCGACAAACGACGTGAAGAGTGGGTGGGGGTTCTTCGGCGTTGATTGGAACTCTGGATGAAACTGCACCGCCACGAACCATGGATGATCTTTTATCTCAATCATCTCCACGAGCACGTTGTCGGGCGAGGTTCCTGAGAAAACTAGCCCAGCTTTCTCGAGTTGCTCGCGGTACGAGTTGTTGACCTCAAATCTGTGACGATGACGTTCGCTGATCTGAGGCTTTCCATAAATCTCACGCGCCTTGGTGCCCTCTTTGAGGGAACATGGATACGCGCCTAAACGCATCGATCCGCCTTTCATGTGGACAGCCTTCTGGCTCTCCATGATGTCGATGACCGTGCACGATGATTGCGGCTCAAATTCAGCGCTCGTCGCGTCCGAGAGCTTGGCGACGTGTCTCGCGAACTCAATCGTCGCTATCTGAAGACCCAGACAGATACCGAAGAATGGGATCTTTTGCTCGCGCGCGTACTGAGCGGCGGCGATCTTTCCTTCACTGCCACGAACGCCGAAACCACCTGGGATAAGGATCGCGTCAACGAGTTCTCCAGCGTTTGCTTTCCTGACAACCGACTCAACGCCAGAGCGCTCAATCTCCTCGCTGTCGACGTACACGATCTTTATTTTACTGTCCGTGGCGACGCCACTGTGGATGAGCGCCTCACTGAGGCTCTTGTAGCTCTCTGTGAGGTCAACGTATTTGCCTACCATCGCTATCGTGACCGTGGTTCTATCCTCGCTGGTCACTGAGCTGGCGATCTTGATCCACGGCTCGAGTTTTGGCGCTCCTGTCCACATATGGAGCAGCTCAACAATTCGTTGATCGAGTCCCTCGTTGTGCAGAGTCAGTGGAAGTTCATAGATCGTCTTCACGTCGGGGGCGTTGATGACGCAGTTGGGACTGACGTTGCAGAAGAGGCTTATCTTGTTTTTGATCTTCTCATCGAGTGGTTGGTTCGACCGGCAGATGATGATGCTCGGGATAATTCCGTAGCCTGTGATCTCTTTGATGGAGTGTTGTGTGGGCTTTGTCTTGAACTCGTGAGCCGTGGCGATATGCGGCACTAGTGTTACATGAGCATAGAGAGTGTTTTGGGCGCCCACATCGCTACGCATCTGTCGGATAGCTTCCAAGAAGGGAAGGCTCTCGATATCGCCCACCGTTCCACCTACCTCAACGAGACACACATCAAACCCTTCCGCGGCTAATTTAATACGGCGCTTAATCTCGTCAGTGATGTGAGGAATGACTTGGACTGTGCCACCAAGATAGTCGCCACGGCGTTCGTTAGCGATAACAGTCTCGTACACTTTCCCAGAGGTGAAATTGTTGAGCTTGGACATCCGAGTGCCCATAAAGCGCTCGTAATGTCCGAGGTCGAGATCGGTTTCGCCACCGTCGTCGGTCACGAATACCTCTCCGTGTTGAAACGGACTCATCGTGCCAGGATCGACGTTAATATATGGATCGAGTTTGACGGCGGTCGCTTTGAGTCCCCGCGCCTCGAGGAGAGCTCCTATGCAGGCAGTGGTAAGACCTTTTCCGATTGATGAGACTACGCCGCCAGTGACAAAGATGTATTTTGTGACTCGTGATTCCATAGGGTTCGTGCGGCTCCCATTGTTGGTTAAAAAACAGCCTCTAGTATCCTCTCTCTTGAGTTCTAAGGCAATCAAGGATGGGCTGATAAATACTAGTAACTATTCACCACTTTTATGTTTTTGATTTTCTAGCGTGTGGAATCGCTGGGCGAGCTCGTGCCATCGCGCGGACACGCTTCCCTTCCAGACTTGTATGGCTTAGAGGCGTTTGGAATGTAAGGGATAGCAAAGTCCATGTCGATAAATCATCTAAGGGTTTTGAATGGTTAAGAAAAGTTTCAGGTCTCGGAGCGGCTTGCCCCCATACTACAGACTCTCGTGTGGCGAGGTCGCGACGGGGGCTGCGTCCTCTCATAGTTTCAGACGCTTTTGAAGACCATACTTGCGCCGTTTGTAGGAGCAGGGAGCAGGTATGGTTGGAGCAGGCGGAAAGGGGCGGAAGAGTTCGTTAACATGGCTAAGTCGAAGAACTTTATCACTTGCTGTCGTAGTGGTGCTTGATGTCGTGTGCTTGGTGGCGGTCGCGAAGGGGGATCCCGGGGTGGCAGGCGAGCCGCGCGAGCGAAGGTGGAAGCAGGATCAGCAGGGGCTAACTCCCGACGCACGCTCCATCGGCCGAGCGATTGAGGAGCAGGTCAAAGACGCTTCGTATGAAGTCACGGTGCATAATTATCCGGAGGTCGTGATCCTGCGAGGGCAGGTTGATATAGAGCCGACACGCAGAGAGATACTCGAGGTGGCGCGCTCGATGACGTCCAAGCCCGTGGTCGATGAAATGCGGCTCCGCCCGGCACTCGGTGACGATCAGATCGCCCATGAGGTTCGGGCTGGCTTGGAGCGCGAATTCCCCGCACATGCCCAAGCTCTCCAGGTGGAGGTTCGAGAGGGAGTCGTTCATCTTTCGGGGGATCTCCGCTCGCATCGAGATGTTGATGCCGTTCTCGCCACCACGTTGATGCAACAAGGGGTTAAAGATATTGAGAGTGACCTGACGGTTGGTGGACGACCCTATTATCGCCGATCAATGCGCGGTCGCTGAGAGGCATAGCTTCCTTATCCCATTCGAATAGCCATTTACTCAGACTTAGTGAGGGGATAGCATCAGGCGGTTGGTGCTGATCCTCCTATGAGCTCTAAATTCCCTTATCCGATCGTTATTCTCAAGCAAGGCAGGGACGTTTCCGTGCGTCGTCGGCATCCATGGGTGTTCTCGGGGGCGGTCGCCGATCGACAGGGAACTCTCCAACGTGGATGCTTCGTCGAGGTTCGCGCCAAGGACGGTTCGGTGCTCGGATGTGGGCACTGGGGAACAAAGGGCATCGCGGTGCGTATGCTCGCGTTTGGACCCGTCCAGGAGGAGAGCGCGATAATCCGTGAGAGACTGCAAGCGGCAGTTAGGGCTCGAGCCACGCTTGGTTTACTGGGTCGAACAGAGACCACGGGATATCGTCTTGTGCACGCTGAGGGCGATGGGCTGCCTGGTTTGGTAGTTGATTTGTATTCCGATGTGGCGGTTATTCAATGTCATTCGGCCGGAATGTGGCGTTTACGCGAGGAAATAGCCAGCTGCATCAAGGCGTCGGAGGTTCTTGGGATAAAAGACGCGATTTTTCGGCGTGTTGAAGCGCAGATTGATCAAGCGGATGAGGATGGCGCGGGCGAGGGAAAGCGTTCTGAGTTGGATATTCCAGAACCTAGTCGTGTAGTCGCTTTTTCAGAGAACGGACTGCGCTTCATGGCTGATGTGACTAGCGGCCAGAAGACGGGCTTCTTCTTGGATCAGCGCATTAATCGTATGAAGGTGCGCGATTATTCACGCGGCAAGCATGTGTTGAACGCCTTCTGCTATACCGGCGCGTTCTCGGTATATGCTTTCGCGGGGGGAGCGGAGTCGGTCGTTTCGGTGGACGCGTCGAAGTCGGCGATAGATTTGTGCCGTCAGAACGTGGTGACGAACTTCGCGGCGGTTGATCACCACTCAGAGGTGGCGGATTGCTTTAGCTATCTCACACAAATTCCCGACACCTTCGATCTTATTGTGCTTGATCCACCCGCTTTCGCCAAGCATCAGCGCGCGATTCAACGTGGATTACGAGGGTATGAGACTATCAACGCGCTCGCGCTCAAGAAGATTAAGCCGGGAGGAACGCTTGTCTCGTTCTCGTGCTCTCAGCTAGTGTCTCGCGAGATGTTTCGAGACTCTGTTATGCGCGCGGCTGCCCAGGCGGGGCGGTTTGTCAGAATAGTCGACAGTCTCCATCAGGCTCCGTGTCACCCTACCAGTGTATTCCACCCAGAGGGTGAATATCTGAAAGGGCTTATCATGTTGGTTGAATAGGCGCGACGCTTGGTCCGTGCGCACCTCCCCTCTCTTTTCCTTAGCAGGGTGGTGAAAAAAAGGTTCCGTCGCGAGCGTTTTGAGAGTTTAGACGAAACGAGGCGGAGACCGCAAGAAACCGGAAGCGTATCCTCTGAGATACGTTGAGGATTTTTTCGTGGGCTCCAACGAAGTTGCAGTCAAACTATCGAAATGCGCAGCAGGAAATCATTTTTCACCACCCTGTTAGGCCGGTAAGCTCCTTGTAAAGTCCGAGTCTTTACACCGAATATCTCTGCGCTAGAGTACGCCTGCCTGTTGAGTTCATGAATATAAAGAGGTGGCATGATCTGGTTCAGAGAGCGTCGTGGTAGGTCTCGTGTTTCGCTCGCGATTTTTATGAGCGTTCTTCTTTATTCAGGCGTCTCCGCCGAGGCGCAAGTGTTACGGGATGTCACCGGTGATGGTCAGGTTGAGGTGCTCGCCTTCGGAGATAGCATCACCTATGGAGTGGGAGACGGTAATAATCCTGGAGATTACATCCCCGAGATTGCCGATGAGGGGAGTCCGAGGGGATATCCGAAACGAGTGAGCGCCGCGACGGGTTTGTCCGTTAGTAACGCGGGGGTGCCAGGTGAGCGCTTGGTCCAAAGTGGTCTAGAGCGTTTTCCTAGTCTTGTCGTGGGTAGCGATATCGATACGATCGTTTTCATGGAGGGGACTAATGACGCCGTGTTTCAGACTGAGGGTTCGCAGTATCGGCGGGCGGTGCAGCGTGTCATAAATGTCGCTCGCGCCGAGGGTAAGTCGATGGTGTTGGCCACGCTCGCCCCGCCGACGGGTAGTCGCGCGCCGTTGGCGCTCTTTACGACCTTTTATTCGTCGATCGTGAGGGATCTGGGGGTTGTTAATTCCCTCCCGGTCGCCGACGTTGAACAGCAGTTCCTGAGCTCGTGCGCTGATCTTAATACCTGCCCACTCTATAATTTACCCGAAGGTTTGCACCCAAATACGGCGGGCTATGACGCGATAGCTGAGGTCATTTCCGCCGCGATGGCGCAGTAAGTACAGAGGTAGACAGATGAAAAAGACAGATCAATCGCGTTCGGTACATTTCATAGTCGCCACCTTGTTGGTGTTCACCTTCGCTGCTTGCGGCGGTGGAGGTGGAGGCGGGGGCAGCGGTGATGGTGGTAGTGAAAGCGCTGATGGCGTGAGGGTCTTGCACGGTTCGATCGACGCGGCTCCTGTGGACGTGATTTCGTCCACGGCGAGTAGCGCCGTTGTCTCGCAAGCGACCTTCGCTGGCGCCAAGGGATATCGATCCTTAAGCTCCGGCGATCAGGTGCTTTCGTTGACGCGCGCGTTGAACGCTGGTGATGTGATCTCATCGTTTAACGCGAACATCGAGAAGGGCGGGAGATACTCAATCCTCCTTTATGGTGATGGTGATACGTTCGGTCTGCGCACCAGATTAATCGTTGATGAGGTGCCTCAGGAGATAGCGGGAGTGGCGGTTCGAGTCGTCAATGGCGTGACGGGAGCGGCGGCGATAAGCGTGTCGATATCTGGCGGCGGAAGCGAGCAGGTCGGATTTGGTCAGAACTCTAGTTACATTCAAACGAGCCCAGGTGATGTGACTATCACGACATCGCGAGCCGCTGATGGACAACGTGTGTCGTCAGTGACGCGCACGATGCAAGCGGGACATGCCTATACAGTGCTTGTAGGTGGCGAGGTCGGCTACTACGTAAAGTCGGTGATCTTCACCGATAAGTAGTGTCCGCTTCCCGTACAAACGCGATTGCGAGAAATTCCCTTGCGGAATTTCGAGTCGATCCTCATTATCTTTATATGTTCATGATCGTTCTCTCATGAGAACGATCGCGTTTTTGGGCGCCTAGAAAAGAGTGAACCGTCTCTACCTATAGGGATGGAGCTCGATATTTAAAGGAGGTGATCCATGTCGGCTATAGGAATTAATTCTGTCGTATTGGTGAAGAGGTGCCTCACATAGTGAGGGTATCTACCCGTTCACCATGACGGGGTTTTTTGTGTAGTAGGTTGGTGATCGCTCCGGGATCACTTTAATTGGTTTGCTTCCTCGTAGTGGCGCGTTGGTACAAAAGACCGACGCGCCGCTATCGACTCGCGCCGTTTCCAAAGGACCGCGGATCTTCCAGTTCCGCTACAATAATCGACCTGTTTCTAATGTCAGCGTAGAGCGGAGCTAGAAGCTCCGCGGTCCAGGCTTTAGGCGTGATTGATGATGATTCGATGAATCTCGGCGTATGATCTGGCGATGTGTGTCGGCTTAGCGTCACGAAGCGCGGAGGGGTCATTGAAGGCGTGATTCTCTGGAGGAATGAAGGCGATTGTCTTCACGCCGGCGGCATTTCCAGCGTTAACGTCAGCGAGCGAATCGCCGATCATCCACGCGTTCGTGGTGAGGACCTTGAGATTTGAGAGCGCGAACAGAATCGACTCTGGTTCAGGTTTGCCTTTCGATACATCCTCGATAGCTACCAGCTCATCAAAATGGGAGTGCGCGTTCCAGCGTTCCAACACAGGGGCCACGTGACCTCTGCGCGAGTTCGTCACGACCGCGGTCGCGAAGTCGCGGTTTCGCAGGTCGAGAAGAGTGGTGAGTACGTCAGGATAGGTTTCGACCAAGGACATGCGGTCTTTCACCTTACTCCAGACAGCTTCTCGAAACTTAAGTGGGTCGGTCTCGCTAAGTCTCGCGATGACCTCTGATTGACTCTTGGCGAACGCCGACTCAATAGCCTCTTCATAGGATACGGTGATGCCGTGATCCTGAAGGGCGTCCTGATAGGCTACCGCCCAATGCGGTAGCGAACGTCCGAGAGTTCCGTCAAAGTCAAAAAGGACCGCGTTCTTAGCTGATTCAATCTTCATGTGTGCTCAGATTGTACCACTGTCCGAGCGCCTAAGAAATGTTACCCGTCAGACCAGATTTACTGTGTGGCGTCTAACGCGATCATCTCAATTTCGACGATCGCGCCCAAGGGGAGGGCGCTGACCTGAAATGTTGAGCGGGCAGGTTTATGACCGCCGAGCTCCTCTCCGTATATCGAGTTGACCGTCTGAAAATTCTTGAGATCCGTAAGGAAGATAGTGGACTTAACCACGTCAGAGAATGAGAGCCCGAGCTCAGAGAGAACGGCGCGCAGGTTCTTCATAACCTGCCGTGTTTGCTCCTCAATGCCCGCTCCGATGAGCTGCATGGTGTCCGGATTGAGTCCCACCTGTCCCGAGAGAAAAACCATTCCTCCGGCCCGTACAGCGGGAGAATAGGGACCTACGGCTTTTGGCGCGTTTGGAATGCTCTCGTAGCACTGGATCGTCTTGCTCATGGCTTTAAACTCCCGATAGGTGTGATCGAGGCGACGATAGACCGAGGTCAGAGCGGGGAGAAGAGTTAATTTTCCGTGAGGGCTCGAATTTTAGCGCTTTAGGGGTTCAAAATACCTCCAAGAACGGAGTATGACACCTCCATGCCTGCAGAAAGGGGAGATACGCGATGGCTGAGTCCATAGTTGTTATAGACGACGAAGAGGATATCCGAGAGCTGATTCACTACAACCTTTCAAAGGAAGGCTATGTTGTCACGTGCGCGGTGTCGGGCGAAGAGGGTGTCGAGTTAGTTCAGGGGATCAAACCAGACTTAGTTATTTTGGATCTCATGCTCCCAGGCATCGACGGATTAGAGGTGTGCCGACGGCTCAAGAGCGACGCTAAGCTGAAGTCAATTCCGATCGTCATGGTCAGCGCTCGAGGAGAGGAACCGGATGTGGTATCGGGGCTTGAGCTAGGGGCGGATGATTACGTGTCAAAGCCTTTTAGTCCCAAGGTTCTCATCGCGCGAGTGAAGAGCGTTTTACGACGCGGAAAGAAAGCGCCCATCGACGCGCAGGGGATTCTCACGGAGGGTACCCTGCTAGTTAATCCGCAACGTCGAGAGGTTCTGATCGGAGACGCTTCAGTAGAGCTGACGAATACAGAGTTTAAATTACTTCATTTCGTGATGCGGCAGCCGGGAGTTGTTTTTACGCGCGATCAGATCGTGGAGGGGGTGCACGGCGATGATTATCCCGTCACCGATCGCTCAGTCGACGTCCAAGTTGTTGGATTACGAAAAAAATTAGGTGACTACGGCGCCTACATAGAGACAGTTCGAGGGGTAGGATATCGATTCCGAGATGGAGCGTCAGCGCTCGCCTCATGAGAGTAGTCAGCGTTCTGAGGGGTGAAACGTCATGCGATTTAAGGTCATTCAACGCAGCATAACTCTCTCGGCGATAGTTCTGGCGTGCGCCGGCATGGCGCCCCTAATCGTGGCGCTTATATATCTCCACGATAGTTATGACGTGATAGCGGCGCTCGTAGGAAGCGCCATGGGAGTTGTCACGATAGGCGCTTGGCTGCTGTTTTATCGAGTCGATACATGCCTGCGCTCCATCGAGCGGGTTTCTAAGGCGATGGCGGCTGGAGATCTCTCCGCGCGGGTGGAGATAACACGCAAGCCGATATTAATGACACTGGTGCGAAGCATTAATCAGCTCGCGGGCTCCCTGGAGCGACGAGTCGAGGGGCTCGCGCGGGCGCGTTCTGAGCAGGACGCTATCTTGCGCACGATGGTCGAGGGGGTGGTGACGGTCGACTCGAATGGACGGATCCGCCGGGTGAACGCCGCCGCCCGCGCGCTTCTTGAGGCCTCGCAAGAAGTTCTTGAGGGCGCGTCAATTGGAGATGTCGTGCAGCATTCAGATTTGCGTCGATGTATAGCTGACGCGATGAGGGCGGAGACGACAACGTCCGTGACGGTTCAGGTTGGCGGCATGAGCGAGAAGATGCTCGTTGTTCACGCGTCGCCGTTGGTTGAGGAACAGGGGGCGGCGCCGGGGACGCTGCTCGTGATCCATGACGTCACGAGGCTTGAGAAGCTTGAGAACGTCCGACGGGATTTTGTGGCGAACGTGTCGCACGAATTACGCACTCCTATCACCTCCATTAAGGGATTCGTTGAAACCCTGCTGGATGGGGCGGCGGACGACCCTGTACTTTCAAGGAAGTTTCTCGCGATCGTCGGACGTCAAGCGGAACGGTTGAACTTGATCCTCACGGATCTGCTTACCCTCGCGAAATTAGAGGTTGGAGGAGAGGCCCGGGTGGAGACCGAGGAGAAAAACCTCAAGGATCTGGTTCAGGTGGCGGTCTCGGAATGTTCTCATCGCGCCCAGGCGAAGGAGATGAGTCTCATTAGCCAGTTTTATTCGGAGCTGGTAGTCCGAGCGAATTCAAGTCTAGTGGAACAAGCCCTCGTTAATCTTATCGATAACGCCATTAAGTACACGGAGACCAAGGGAGAGGTGCGAGTTGAGATTCGTAAAGCGGGGGACTTCGCTGAAATCCGAGTTTGTGATACTGGCCCAGGAATCGATACCCAGCATCTATCACGACTCTTTGAGCGCTTTTATCGAATCGATCAAGGGCGTAGTCGCCAGCTTGGGGGAACCGGTTTGGGCTTGGCGATCGTGAAACACATCGCTCAGGTGCACGGTGGGCGGGTGAGCGTCGACAGTGTCGTTGGTCAAGGCACCTCGTTTTCATTCTTTCTCCCGCTCGTTGGCAATCACTAGCCTCGATAGTCAGTGGGCTGCCATGAGCCTCTTTCTTCGGATTCTCCGATGCGCGGATGTGTGATACCGTTCTATTGAAACCTAGAACTGAGGTGCTATGAGAACCAAGCTCGCGATCATTTCCCTGTTTGTTGTATTGACCCCCGATGTCAGTGTCGCGGGTGATTTGACCCGTAAGTTGAACTCGGGAGCGACACGTGGGGATGTTTTAGGTTCCTGGGGTGAGCCCACTGAGAAGGTAGAGAAGTCCATTAAGCGAGAAACCGTTTGGTACTACCCACAGGGCGCGAAGGTCGTCTTTAAGGACGGAAAAGTTAAATCGTGGCGTCCTATCGATTCGATCGTCCAAATGGATCGCGCGCGCGAGTCCGCGAAATTGGTGGCGGATCCAGCGGGGCAAGAAGTCGCGGGGGAGACGCGCGACCTGGTACGCGATATCGCTAAGGAAGTTCCCTCTGGTCCCGATTCTCCGTATGTCGAGCCGCCAGCTGTACCAGGAGGTCAACCGCCGCTTATTCCAAACCAGATTCCACCAGGAGGAAGAGGGGCGCCGGCTGGAGTCGTGCCGGGTGGAGATGTAGACCTCGAAGAGGACTAAAATAGTCTTCGCGCTCACAGAGCTGTCGTTTCTTTAGACCTGTTCGGTCGCGCCAGGTGCCGCGGGCGATTGTTGAGCGATCAGACAGCCGATCAGCATAAGCGCGCAGCCGGAGGCCTGTTGAGCGTTTAAACGCTCGTCCAAAAAAATAGATCCGGCGAGCGCCGCGAAGACCGCCTCGAGCGCCAGGATGAGACCGGCGATCTCAGGCCGTACATACCTCTGACCAATAAGGGCAAACGTGTAGCCGACGCCAGTTGAGAAAAATATCATATACGCTAGCGAGGGAGCCGCCTGCTGAATGGCGATACATGTGGGTCGCTCAAAGAGAACGAGACCGAGAGCGCTAAATATACCGCAGAAAAAGTACTGTCCCGTGGCGAGAGTTATCGGATCATTTTGCGCCACGAAACGGTCTCCATAAATGAGGAGCAGAGAGAACATGATCGCTGAGCCAAGAACCCAAAGGTCACCGATGACGATGGTAAGACGTTCATCGACGCATAAGAGGCCTAATCCGCACAAGGCGGAGAGCGCCCCGAACCAACATCGACGAGAGATCTGAGTTCGCCAGAGTGTCATGAGCAATATAGGCGTAAAGACCATATAAAGCCCGGTGATAAAGCCCGCCTTCCCGGCGGTGGTTGAGGCAACGCCGATCTGCTGAAAAACTGACCCGGCGAAGAGTAAAAAGCCCAAGACAGCCATCCGCGTCAACGCGCTCGCGCGAAAATGCCCGCGAAGCGTTCTCCAAAAAAGCGACAGCATCAGAACAGTGGCGCCCAGATATTTTATGGCGTTAAACGTGTTGGCTTCGATATGCGCTGAGGCGATACGTTGAGGCACAAAGGCAACGCCCCACACGAAGGATGTGATGATGAGATAAAACGCGCCTCTGGAACGATGAGCGGATTGTGGCGCGTCGGTGGTAGTCATCCTATTCCAGTGATAGATTGAGCTTTCTACTCCGTGGCCACTCCATTTTTGGGCAGTAGGTACACGATGCGCGCAGCGTCCTGTATGATACCAGCGTATTGTTTCGCGCTATCGCCGCGCCCCCAGAACAGATCCACTCGATTAGTTCCGGTAATAGCGCCCCCAGAATCTTGGTCTAGCACGAAGCGCGAGACTTTGTGGTACGAGACGGGATCCTCACCGGGAGCGTGACGCGGGCTAAACACGGGCTTTTGGAATGTAAGCAGGGCAAGGGCTCCCTTTGGCGCGTAACGGCGATCTACCGCGATAGTTCGACCAGGAGTGGCGGGCACGCCGAGGGACGTTATGGCGCGCTTCTCCGAGCGATTAAAGAAGACGTAACTTGGGTTTCTGAAAAGATAGGAATCCCGCTCATGGCTACTCATCGAGCGAAGGGCGCGCTCGATTCTCTGCATCGTAATCTTTTGAGAGCCGATGATGTTTCGCATGAACTTTCCGACCGGCTCATATCTGTGTCCGTTCTTGTCGGCGTAGGTCATATAAGCCTCCTCTCCGTGCTCGAACTTCACGGTGCCTGAACCTTGTATGTGCAGAAAAAAAGCGTCGATTGGGTCAACCCACGCTAGCTCTAACCCTCGTCCGGCTAGTTTGTGTTTACCGTCTATATCTTGGCGTGAGTAGTAGGGAACTACCTGAGATCCGTCCACGCGCGCCTTGAGGGCTCGTTCGTCCTTGAATCGCTCAGAAAAACTCGCCAGCGGAATAGTGACGAGATCCGAGGGGCGTTTATAGAGCGGGTAGTTCAAGGTTTTGGTCCGAGTTGTGCTGCCTGAGAGAAGCGGCTCAAAGTAGCTCGTAAGAAGTACCTCTCCCCATCGTTCACCACCATAAAACTCCATGAACGTGAAGTTATCTCGAATGTAGTTGAGTTTGTCTGACTCAGGAGTTGTTGATGAGAGGACTTGAAGGAGGCTCACGAGCGCGTCGGCGTATGCTCCCCGAGTTATCGAGCGAGGTCCGAATCGCATGGTCTTATCGGGTGAGGCTTGAAGAGCCTGGATATCGGCGGTGATCGCCTCCCTCAGGTCCGTCAGGGCGAGGTCATCACTAAGGGCTGGGGGGGTAGTCTCACGGAAAGCCTCCTCTGGCGAAGGTGCTGGGGCGCGAACGCATCCCGCCGCGATAATTATCGTGAGCACGCAACTCCGGGACCAGCGGAGCGCGCTTTTTGATGTCTCTGATGTGATCACTGACCTCAACAACTGAAATCTCCTTTTCTTGTTACCTGGCACGAGTTGTCACGCGGCCTCGCTGAGTGTGATAGAGCGCAGGCATGACGAAGATCTCTCTCTGTACAGGTTGTACGCATCGCATGGAGGCGACACAAGGGGCTGGTTGTCACAAAGACTTGATAAACTTGAAAATAGTCGCGCGCTTCCCGAATGTGCCTTATTGCGTGTCAAAAGCATGACGCTAAACCGTAGCCAACTTATCTTTGCGCGAAGCGCGAAATCTCGTTCTGCTGCGTGAGTCACCGTATCGCTCTGAATCATGCTCAGATTCCTTTGTAACAATTTCACGAAAACCTGCGACCTAACGGCGGCTTGGGCATCGTAAGAGAGAACGCTTTACGTTGTCGGTTTTGAAAGCTCTTTCGGCTTTCATGTTTTTGATGGGGCTGTATGACAGGTCGTCTGCTGGTCCGGTGGTACTTCGCGTTCTTCGCATGCCTCCCGTGGTGGGTTCCTTCTTATGTGTGGGCGGCTACGCCTTCGCCGTATCGGGCTGAGATATCCCTTGAGCGTGTTAATGAGGTAGTAGGCCCTACCAGCTCTAAGCAGATCGTGGAGAGAATACCGCGCGTACGGGTGCATGGAAGAATCCGCACGGTCGGATTTATGGACGCTCGGTTCGCCGTTCGTAGGAATAAACTCTGGCAAGCTAGTATTAAGCGAGGTGGAGTTGAGGTAGCTGACCGAGTATCTCCGGTCTTATTGCAGGGGAGTCTAGCTGTCGGAGGGAGTTGGAAGCGATCAGGTCGGCGCATACTGCCCTCGGCCGCGTCGATTATCGGCGACGAGCTAAAGGTCACGTTTCCCGGTCGAGTCACTGGTTCCCGTAAATCACGGCAGCGGATCTACACCATTAAAATGAAACTCGACGGCTCAATCGTCGTGTCAGCGAAAGTGGCGAGCATCCCGCGCTCGGCCGCTAAGCGAGGGGCGTGCGGAGCGGCTGTGGGGGCGGCTCAAGCGTCCGAGAGCGTTGTGGCACGGGCTGAGTCCGAAAGTGACGCTAGCCCCATCATTCCGCCGATGGGAACCGTTGATGAGACGGTGGCTTCACGGGTCATCACGATCAGCACCGACGCGGATCCTGAATGGTTTCGCAAGTACGGCGACCAGAGCAATGCCGTTATCGCGAGCATCATCAACACCGCCGAGGCCGTGTACAACCGACAGCTCGGTCTCCGATTCAGAATAGTTCGTCAGCACGTCTACGCCGACGCGTCCCCCTATACGAGTAGTGAGCCCGGGGCCTTACTTTCAGCGTTCACGCGAAACCCAGAGAACGCCAACAACCTTTCGACGAATCCCGCTAGCTTTCACGACGATGTCGATTTAAAGCATCTGTTCACGGGCAAGGATATCGACGGCTCCGTGATCGGGATAGCGTATATCGGCGTGGTGTGCGCGGTGCCAACGCTTTCGTATGGAATTACCCAAGGATATCTTGACGCCGCCAATCCCGGGATATTCGCGCACGAGCTGGGGCACAACTTCGGGGCGAACCACGATTCATCGGATCGCGGTGGAATGATGTATCCAAGTATCATGATTCCCCCAGCGGAGCGCTTCTCGGACTTCTCCTTAGGTGAGATCAACACCCATCTCACGAAGTATGGGACCTGTATCTCCGTTGAGCAGGTCGCGCCACGTCCAGATGGCTCGCCTCCCACGAATAATCCTACCCCACAGGATCCAGGCATCTCTGGGGCGACGATAAAGATTAAAAAGTCGCGAGCTGGAGGCTCTCGGGATCCCTTGGTTCGATTCTCTGGGCGGATCGTGTCCGCGTTCGGCAATCCCGTCGCCAGTACCGGAGTCAGGCTTCTGGCCGCCGGAGAGCTCGTGGGCAAAGCGGTCACCGACGCCGATGGGAGATTCGACTTCCTGACCAAGTTTCAGCTCCCAGGCAGCAGGCAGGTCTACGTCTACGCCGAGACCGAAGGGGGCGAGATATTCTCTAATGTGATTTGGGTGGGGGGCTCGACCCAGGGCCGCAATCGTAGCCGCTCTCGTTCTCGGGTGTCTTCGAGGCGTTGATTATGCCAGTTCGTCGAGGGGCTTTCCCTCGAGGCCCCTGTACCGGAGGTCCCGGGACGGGGGAAATCGGGTAGTTCTGGGGCACTAAGTGGTTGTGTGGATTCGAGGCGCTGATCGCCCGCGTTCGAAAATGTCTTCACGGTTTCGAGGTTCTCGACCGTTCAAGGAGATTCATTGTGGTGATTCGGCTAGTCTTTTTTTTCGACGCCAGATATCCTACTAATAGTTGATCGTGGCGAGTTCACGGTACTCGAGAGAATTATAGTTAATGGGGATGTCCATGTCCGAGCAGCGGGGAAAGCTTGAGGAAGGTCTTCTGCAGGCGATGAAGGCGATTGATAATCAGGTGGCGCGCGCGATGCAGCGAACTCCGGCTGAGCGCGAGGCGCAGGGAGTACAAAAGTGGGAGGCGTACGAGACGCGGGTGGAACACGTGGCGGCGCAGGTCCTTAATGATTTAGGCGAGCAAGAGGTGGCACTCGATTCAGTGATTGTGCTTGCCCAGGCTTTCACAAAAGCGTTACGTCTCGTCACGCACGACCTTGGGGCCGAAGGGCTCGGAGCGACGCGAGCAGCGTATTGTTTAGACGCGATGCGTAAGATTGAGAGAGACGCTCAACGCGTAGCGCGGGATCTCGAGGAAGAAGAGCCGACGTGAGTCGTAGGATATAAAGGCGAGGGATTCCTCTTTAGTGCCTGATTCTCTGTGATCGTTGATTCTCAGACGTGAAAGATCTGGCCATAGCGGCGTGAGAGCCTAACCGAGCTCATAGGGCAGAGATCGGAGGCGATGATATCGTCCACCGCCGTGATGAGAATTCTACACTGCATAACAGGACTAACAGGCGACGGCGCCCAACGCTTACTCTTGCGTTTGACGCGTGGGTTGCAAAATTACTCGCTGCAATCAGTTGTCGTGAATCTTGGACCAGCGACTCCTTTGGTTTCGGAGTTCGAGGCGGCCAAAGTGCCGGTGCTCTCGCTTGGGATATCACCCAGTCTCGGCGACATCCCCAGCGCCATCTCGTCGCTACGGCGAGTTATGAATGATTTAGAGCCAGATATAGTTCAGGGATGGATGTATCACGCCAACGTCATGACCCTTCTAGCGAAGACCGCCGGGAGGCTACATCTCCCTCTCGCGTGGAATATACGCCGAGGAATGGATGATTATCGGCAGCGAAGTCGCACCACGAGAGCGGTAATACGCATGAGCTCCACTCTCTCTCGTTATGTTGATTCAATTGTCTATTGCTCAGCAATCTCCCGCTCTCAGCATGAGACTTTCGGGTATGCTTGCGACCATGGACAGGTGATGCATAATGGATTTGACACGGGCAAATTCGCGCCCTGTCAGGTGGCGAGAGAGGAGGCGCGCGCGCTGTTCGGTGCCCAAGACGACGAAGTCGTTATTGGGAATATTGGACGCTTCGATGTCGCCAAGGGGCATCGGCACTTGTTGGAAGCCTTCGCTCTTGTCGCCGCGAGCGTGCGGAACGTGCGCTTGGTATGCGTGGGTCGAGGCATGGACGCTAGTAATAGGGAGGTGTTGGACCTGCTTGCACGCGCGGGTATCGCCGAGCGCGTGACCCTCTTGGGGGAGCGTGACCATGTTGAGCGAATTTTCCCAGGATTCGATATGTACTGTTCATCGTCGATTGCCGAGGGGTTTCCTAACGTGGTCGCTGAGGCGATGGCGTGCGCGTTGCCATGCGTGGTGACCGATGTCGGAGGCTCCGCGGAGATAGTTGATCAAACTGGTATGGTGGTGGCCCCTCGTAATAGCTCCGCCCTCGCCAAAGGGCTTCGACGATATGTGAAGTTGTCGCCGACGGAAAGACGATTGATAGGTGAGAAAGCGCGGGCTCGAGTGCGTGACGTGTTTTCTCTTGAGTCGATGGTCTCCAATTATGCGCGGATGTATCGCTCCCTGCGTAGTGGTGGTTTCGAGAGAGCGGCTAGTTCCACACACGCCACCTGACGGCCAGTGTTTCATGGGTCAAATGACCATGGGGGCTGCCGCGAAAACGGTGGGTGTGTCTTTCGGCGACGCGCATGAATGTCGAAAAAGTCCATTGATTTCAGGTTGTTTTAGGGATCGAGGGGCGGTCTTCAAGCTTAAGGCGGCACTAAAAGTTTCGTTGACCGTCGTAACTTCGTGCTGATATCCTCTAATAGATCTGGTTACCGCTCCGGGACCCTTACCGGTGTTTGTTGATTGCTCAATGTCGAGATGAGTTGAGCAGCAGTGAGCGCTATCGTCACTGAGTTCCTGCGGCTTATCAGAAATGATTGTGCCGTGGAGGACTCATGTCAAATAACAAATTGTATGTCGGAAACTTGCCGTTCTCGCTCGGAGACGCGGAGTTGTCCAACTTGTTTTCGCAAGCTGGTAACGTAACGTCTGCGCGAGTGGTTTTGGATCCCGCGACAGGACGTAAGAGAGGGTTTGGTTTCGTCGAGATGTCGACGCCGGAAGAGGCGGAAGCCGCGGTGGAGCGCTTCAACGGCTCAGAGATCGAAGGTCGCACAATTGTAGTTGATATCGCCCGTGAGCGTCCGCCACGAGAAGGCGGTGGTGGTGGCTTCCGCGGTGGTGGCGGAGGCGGAGGACGTCGTCACGGTGGTGGCGGAGGTGGTTTCCGCGGCGGGCGCTAAACCAGCTACGGGCGGCATGCCGTCCGTTACATTGCCCCGTACAAAAAAAGGCGGTGAAGGTTAGTCTAGACGCAAAGCGTCGCTTAAGGCTTGTCTCACCGCCTTAAACGTTCCCACTGATTTTGTATCCGCGTCGATCGTGGTGCCGGCTGGAGCTTCCAGATAGAGGACGCCGATCTTACGACTATCCCCCAACGATCCATACATTCCCGTGAATGAGTTCTCCTCTATCTCCTCGTGTCGTTCGATGACCGGGTGCGCGCATGACAGCGCGGTCGCCGCGGAGTCGCTCTCTACGGAGGGCTTAGATACCAACACCCCGAGTCGATCCTCCTCACCTTCGTTCTGAAGACTGTGACGGAGCGCGACCTGCTCGATCGCGCGCAAGCGGATCTTTCCGAACTTAGAACGAGGCGTCAGGGCGAACGACGAGGGGTCCACCACGAATACGCATCCTCCAGTGAATCCGGCTTGAGGTATGATTGATTGAAAGAGAAGCTCCAGCGCCGCTCGTGGCGAGTTCTCGCCGTTAATCTCCGCGTACATATTTCGTAACGCCTTCTGAATCTCCGGTGGGCATTGCGACAAATATCTATTATTACGTGCGTGCTCCTGCTTTTTAAAGTGTTTTACCCTCTTTCCTGGGCTGAACTCGGCGAGAGAGTGGAATGAATTAGCCAAGGTTCGTTGATATTCGCGGGAGTGTTCCATGGCGCGATTCTTGATCAGATCAACGGCCTGAGACCCGACGGTTTTCTCAAGGTACTCGCTGGCGAGCTTCCAATCATTTTCCGCCGAGGGGTAGGTATTTGGATTTTCCGCGCGAGCGAGAGCCTCGCCTACCTCACACAGTCTGTCGTATGTCGCCCACGTTTGTTTCATAGTGTCCATGTCACTGGATATATCGCTTGATCGCGGCCGCAGGACCCGCATAGCTAGAAGCGAGGGAGAGAATCCAAGCTCGGTTGTGAGTTCCTCATCGAGCGATTTTGAGGGTGTCAGAGTTTTCAAGACTCGCGCGTACAGCGTTGGGTAGTTCCACGCGATCAAGTTAAGACCGATTTCACGAACTACCCCTCGGCAGAACCCAGTCTCTGGATCGAGATTGTGTTTTTCACTGAGCACTTCCGCTGTCGACGCGATAATGGCGGTCTCGCGAAGACGTTCGGCCTGAAAGGGCTCGAGGTGCTGAAATAAGTGGTTTGAAGGGAGTAGATTATCATCAGAGAGAATCGCCTTTATTTTTTCGATGCCTGCCCATCGTAGGAGCTCCATTGGATTATTCACTACCTCGTTTGACATCTTATGCTCGATCGCGACCGGAACTAGCTCCTTCACGAGAAACGTGAAGAGAGCGAAGTCAGTCTTAAGCATATCAAAGAGTCGCTCGGGATCTCGGGTGAAGGTGCCCGTGGCGAAGTGCTCCCGTATCGCGGCAAGGGTGTCTGGATTGACGGGAAACCATAGGCTCGTGACGTGCTTCGAGGCTTTGTCGAGGCGACGTTCTGAGTGTTCGTTGGTGGTTTTGCCCTGCTTCATCACTATCTCAGATGGTTCTGACCGGTCTGGGAACACACATATCCCTCTATGTATTCATCGGTGCTTGGCGCATTAACCTTAACGTTGAGGCGGTCGTAAGTTGTGGGCTTTCAAGGCGTAACCCTTTGAATGCTCAAGAGAGAGCGGCTAATCCAAGATATTCAACTAGTGAATTTTGGGAGTGACCCAGGCGCGAAAGAGGAAAATTAATGAGGAAAAAACGTTATTGAGAGGGGCGGTTAGTGAGGGAAGCTGATCGACTCGGCTAACATCCGCCGCCACGAGAGCGCTAGCGAGAGGGCTTCGATAACCTCCGATTCGTCCGAGTCCAAGAATGAGGATAGGACCTCATCGCGTATTGAACGCTGGTGCAGTAGTTCACGAATTGTGAACATCTCGAAGCACGAGTCGGCTATTTTCAAAACCCGCGCTCGCCGCTCAGACAACGACTTTATTTGATTTCGTGAAGAAACAATTTCGTTGTGTCCCATGCTTGACGCGCTCCTCGTTCAGGTTCTATGAACTCACGCTTTGTTAAGGCGACCGTAAGCCATGACATTCAATGTGTACAGGCTTTTTTTAAAGAGAGCGGACGGCGTCTCGGTGTTCTTGGAGGGAAGTCGCGACCTCGCCACGTCATGATGATCGCGCTTTGGACAGTTTGAGTCCGAAGGATACACCTGAGGCGGAGAGAACCGCCGGTGCTTTTAATACTTCAAGTGGTTGCGACGCCAGAGTCGGACTTAAACGAACAGATCATTGCAGGTGCGGCGAGAGGGCTTTCCCGCTATTCTGTCTAGGTGGGCCGTTCGGTCCTCGATGAGTGGATAGAGCGGAAAATCAGGAGTTAGTGTTATGAGCGTTTGGTACCTCAGTTACAATGGACAGCAGATCGGACCGTTTGATCTAGACGCCGCCGCGGCACGCGCTCGAGAAAACATGAGTGGCCATGCCTGGAGAGAAGGTTATCAAAATTGGCTCCCTATCGCGGAAATCGCCGAGTTTAAATCAGTTAGCGTGGCTCCAGGTAGGATTCCACCGCCTGTATCGAAGCTTGTCGCAGATGTCATCGATTTCAAGATTTGTGGCGCTGAGATGCAGTTCGTGGAGATTGAGTTGGATCCGGGCGAGTCCGTGATCGCCGAAGCCGGCGCTATGATGTACAAGGCTCCTAGCATCACGATGCAGAGTATTTTTGGCGATGGTCGCAAAAGCGATGTCTCGTTGATGGAGAAGCTCGTTGGCGCGGGTAAACGTCTCTTGGCGGGAGAGGGACTATTCCTCACGGTATTTACTCATCAAGGGAGTGGAAAAGCGCATATCGCTTTTGGAGCCCCCTATCCTGGAAACATCATCCCAGTGTCGCTCGCGCATATGGGCGGCACTTTAATCTGCCAAAGAGATAGTTTTCTCTGCGCGGCTCGTGGCGTTTCGGTTGGTATGTTTTTGCAGAAGAAGATCCTCACCGGGCTGTTTGGTGGCGAGGGATTCATTATGCAGAGGCTAGAAGGGGACGGATTGGTCTTTATGCACGCGGGTGGAACGGTCGTCGAACGACAGCTCGCGGCGGGCGACGAGTTGCATGTGGATACTGGCTGCGTAGTCGGCTTTGAGCAGAGTGTTGATTTTTCGATTGAGCAAGTTGGCGGCATTAAGACAGCGCTGTTCGCCGGCGAGGGACTCTTCTTCGCTCGCTTGCGAGGTCCGGGCACTGTGTGGCTCCAATCACTACCATTCTCGCGACTGGCTGGTCGAATGGCCGCGGCCGCTCCAGGAGGGAGAGAGGAGGGTTCAGTTCTCGGAAAACTGGGGACACTGCTCCAGGGAGATTAGAGAGCTGCGCGTCGTATGACTCCGAGAAAAGTAACCAAACGCCCGCTGATTCAACGATTAGTCGATGATGGCACCGCCCCTGATCGAGAGACCGCTGGAAAGTGGATTCTGGCTGGTTTGGTCCGCGTGAACGGTGATCGCGGTGATAAAGCGGGTATGCTAGTCGCTGATGACGCCGTGGTTGAAGCGGCGCAGTCACGTGAGTTCGTTGGTAGGGGCGCTTACAAACTCGAAGCCGCCCTCAACGCGTTCCCCATCCCCGTCGCTGGAGCGGTGTGCGCTGATGTCGGCGCCTGTACGGGTGGATTCACGGAGGTGTTGCTGCGCGCCGCCGCGAAGAAGGTATACGCCATCGATGTTGGCTATGGCGATCTGGATTGGAAAATTCGCTCTGACCCTCGAGTTGTCGTGATGGAACGCACTAACGCGCGGCATGTGGATTCTCTTGGAGAGCCAGTCTCGGTGGTTTCAATAGATGTTTCCTTTATATCCCTCACCAAGATACTACCCGCTGTGGCGCGCTGGCTCGCTTTGGAAGCGCATGTCGTGGCGCTCGTGAAGCCTCAATTTGAGGCCGAGCGGTCAGAGGTGGGGTCTAGGGGAATAATTACCGATCCCGCGGTCCACGATCGCGTGGTGATGGAGGTCGCTGCCTGTGCCGAAACCCTTGGGCTGCGCGAGATGGGGGTAGAGGTTTCCCCGATCCTTGGCGCCGAGGGAAATAGAGAGTTCCTGTTATGGCTCAAACGAGAGCGGAGCACTGGGCAGGCTGTCGACTGAACTCGCCCCGAGACGGGCGGTAACGGCAGAGCGGGACTCGATTGATCATGCGCGTGGTAAATCTTTCCAGTCTTGGAGAAGGGCTAGGTTGAATTGAAGCTCAACCTTTTTCTGCCGTGTGAGGTGGGGTATACCAAGGGTATTAAAACGATTTTTTGAACGATGGAACCTGATTTATCAACCTTCACTGCCCGAGCTAGCGCCAAAGAGAGCATTGAGCTGTCGTGGCTTATCAAAATACGGTGGGCATCGATAGTTTCCCTTCTCGTTATTTTCCTCGGCGCCGGGTACGTTTTCGATTTTCCCCTGGCCTGGGAGCGAGTCGTGGGAGTGTTGAGTCTTGGGGCGTTGTCGAATGTTATTTTGATGGCGCGTTGGGGTTCGGTGGGCGCTCCTCCGCGCTCGCTGGCGGGGCTCTCGCTCTTGCTTGACGTGTTGGTTCTCACGGGGCTGCTTTACATGAGCGGCGGCTACGCCAATCCTTTCAGTATGATGTTTCTCGTTTATGTGACGCTCGCGGCGTTTTTTCTTGACGAGGCCTGGACATGGGGCGTGCTGGCGACATCATCGCTATGTTTCACCGCCTTATTCTTTTTTCACATACCGCTTCCGCAGCTCGGAATGCATGCCCATCACGCTCATCACGGCCACACTGAGGGCATGTCGCTTCATCTTCACGGAATGTTCGTGGCCTTCTTGGTAATCGGGGTGATTACCTCCGCGTTCGTCACTCGAATGAACCGCGAGATATCTGAACAGGCGCGGGTAATCTCTGAATTGGAGCGAGCGGAGGATGATCGACGTCGTCTTGCGTCTTTAGCGACATTGACGGCGGGAGCCGCCCACGAGCTTGCCTCACCTATAGGAACCCTTGTCCTTATCGGGGATGATCTCGCGCGTGAGATGGCGAGCGATCCCCGCTGGTCGGATGATGTTAATCTGATGCGCCAGGAATTAGAGCGGTGTCGAGCTATCCTGCGGCGAATGCGAGGACAAAGTAGTGAGTTAGTAGGTGAGATGCCTAGTCAGTGCGTTGTTTCGGACGTAATTCGGGAGGTGTCCTCACAATTCGACGCTTCCCGTCTTCTGCATGACGTTGACCCTGAGATAGGCGCGAGTTCGATTGTGACGTTGCGAAACGGCCTTTCTTCGACCTTGTATAACCTTATTAGGAACGCGTTGCAGGCGTGTGGACAGGCAGAAGAGGTTCGAATCTCGGCGAGACTCGAGGACGAGATGATTTCATTTATCGTCGTCGATAAGGGATCCGGAATGACGGATGACGTGCGTCGACGAGCCGGAGAACCTTTTTTCACCTCAAAGCAGCCCGGCGAGGGAATGGGGCTTGGTTTGTATCTCGCTAAACTATTCGCGGCGCAGGTGGAGGGAACGCTCTTGATCGAGTCGAGGTTGGGTAGTGGCACAAGGGTGAACTTACGAATTCCGAGGGTGGTAACTGTATGAGAGAGCGCATGCCGCAACGTGTTCTGCTTTGTGATGACGACGCCACTTTTCGTCGACGTTTAAAGGGGTCTCTATCACGACTTGGGCTAGAGGTATTTGAAGCTGAGAACGCCGAGGACGCGTTGCGCGCGCAGAGCCAGTACAATCCAGATAGCGCGGTCGTGGACTTGCGAATGCCAGGGCAGAGTGGTTTGTGGCTTGTAGGTGAGCTCCTTAAGGGTAATCCGCGCATCTCGATAGTGGTCCTCACGGGCTTTGGTAGTATCGCGACCGCGCTTGAGGCGGTGCGATGCGGAGCTATTAATTACCTTACGAAACCAGTGTCAGCGGAACATCTCGTCGCCGCGTTTGCTCCCGATCGAGTTTCTCCCCAAACTCCCATACAGATGCCATCACTCGCGGAGGTCGAAGCGGAGTATGTGCAGCGAGTTCTCTCCGAATGTGATGGAAATGTCACCCAAAGCGCCAAGGTATTGGGAGTTCACAGGCGCAGCTTGCAGCGAAAGCTGCGTGGTTGAATTGATCACGTAACTGTCCCGCTCGCCTGATCGCTTGTGTTCGCTCCATGAGAGCGCTCATTTTCATTATCTTCTAACTTCTATAGCTATGCTCCCAGAAGGATGGGCAACACTTACTGTTGATCCATTCGTAAAGTCTTTTACGCATGAGGGAGAAGTCAGTGGATAGGCAGATACGGATAAAGAGTAGGTGCAGTGGAGCTTGCGCGCGGTTCGTGGCTTCGTTAACTGTTTTGAGCGTGGCGCACATCGGTGAGGCGCTCGCGCAGAATGACACGATTTATCGCGAAACGTTTGGGTACTGCACGAACTCGCTCGGCAAGGAAGCCGCTGGAGAAGCGAGATGGTACGGTGTTGTGTCAGGATTGCCGGTCGAGAAGGTGAGTAACCTCAAGGTGTTCTCATACGGAAGCACCTCAATTGGAGGCTCTGTGAACAGTAATCCTCTCGGACTCTCTCAAGGGTACGCGTTTTGGTTTAGACCGGTGTACGGGCTGTCGGTATTGACCTCGGAGTTTCCGTTCGATGCAGGCCTTATTAAATCGGGGGCCGCTGAAATCTCTTACAAACAAAGACTCAGTGGCATCGATCCCTCTAATCAGAACAACGCCACGCGGCTTATCTTTCTCATCGACGATACTTGGTACATCTCAAAAGAGACCGCGCAGCAGGTGCGACCAGGGGCTTGGGAGGATGTTACAGTCTCTCCCTCGTCCCTTACCTATGGAACCGTGCCGCTCGTCGCTGGTGTTGGTTCTATGACTCCCTCAGCGTATGATAGTCCCTTGCCGGCGGCAGGAACAGTGCGCGCGTTCGGAGTCTTTCTAACCGAGGTAAACGGCAGGGTGAGACTTGATAACTTTGTGATCAAGACGACCCTCTCAGCGGGAAGTGGGATCTCAACGGCGGTCCAGCAGCCCAGTGTCGAGGCTTGCCCAGCCACGAGCCCTGACCGCACTGGCGAGGGGGGAGGCGGACAAGCGCCACCATCTGAAGACGATGGCGATTCGACACCAGACAGAGGGATTCCGGATCCAACGACCCCGACCTCCGGTGGTGGTGATACACACACAGTGACCTACTCGTTCTGCCCGATTAAGCAACAGGGTACGGGTCGCGCGGTTGGACTTTCTCCGCGGGCGCGAGCCGCTCTTATCAAGAAGATCCCGGCGACTACTCTCACCGACCTCCGAGATAGGGCGATCATCGCGTTGTTGGCTCAGCGACCTCTGCCCCTTGGTGCGTTGGTTAACGTGAAAGTAGGAGACTACAACTCGCCGAAGGGGATTCTGACCATGTCGAAGCGCGCGGCCGCAAAGCCGACGCGAGTTCGGCTGCGTGGCGCTACGAAACGCGCCCTCGCGCAATACCTCGCGTTCACGGGCGCTCCGACTGACCCGACCGCGCCTCTGTTTCTGTCCTCAAAAATGGAAGCGTTACACAATACGGTCAGAAGCGCTGTTTGTCTTGGAGAGCTTCGGTCGATGGCGAAGACTCGGGCGAAGATTGCGAAGGTATCAATAGGAGGCATCTACCGAGCGACTCGGTAGCGCTCTCGGCACAGCCTCGCCAAAGCGTGAGGCTGTGCCTTTCTCTTTTCGTGCCAACATCCCCTGGCTTGCTCCGCTCGAGGATAAAGCTCGCGCGATTCAGAAGTGTTCGTCTATGCCGAAGAAAGGGATTCGTGACGAAGTCTTTTTGGACCGCGGAGCTTCTAGCTCCGCTAAGAGGCACGCGCTAGCGATGGGCCGGGTTTTTTAAGCGGAGCTAGAAGCTCCGCGGTCCGTTCAGAGCGCATAAGTTCGTGTGAGGCTGAGCGTCTTTCTCTTCGTGCCAACACACTTGTGGCTTGCTCCGCTCGAGGATAAAGCTCGCGTGATTCAGAAGTGTTCGTCTATGCCGAAGAAAGGGATTTGTGACGAAGTCTTTTTGGACCGCGGAGCTTCTAGCTCCGCTAAGAGGCACGCGCTAGCGATGGGCCGGGTTTTTTAAGCGGAGCTAGAAGCTCCGCGGTCCGTTTACGGCACGTATAGTCTGCCAGTAATTTCGCTGCGGAATCCCGTTCCTTGCGATATAAGTACATCGCTAGCTGTACTCCACGTGATTTCGGAATCCGCTCGATGAATTTAAATCTGATCATAGCCGCATGTTCACTAGTCGCAATCGCGATAACTCTCATTTTCAACGTTGCTGGGTATCCCAACACAATTAGTCAGTTGCCAGTGTTAATCGCCCTTGTGGGGGGCGGAGCCCTGCTTGTGCTCCGGTTGGTTCGGGGTCTTTTCGCCGGGCAGTTCGGGTCAGATCTCTTGGCGGGAGTGTCGATCGTCACTTCGCTCGCGCTTGAGGAGTATCTGGCGGGGGCGCTCGTGGTTCTTATGCTTTCTGGTGGGGAGGCTCTCGAGGATTACGCCATGAGGCGAGCGTCTTCTGTCCTTGATGCCTTAGCTAAGCGTATGCCAGCCATCGCGCATCGACGGAACAAAGTGAGCATGGTGGATATCGCTGTCCAGGATGTTCGAGCGGGTGACGAATTGATTGTTCTTCCACATGAACTCTGTCCCGTGGATGGAATCGTTATCGAGGGGCACAGCGCCATGGACGAGTCTTATCTTACAGGTGAGCCGTATCGGATCTCAAAGACCCCTGGCTCTGAGGTAATCTCTGGGGCGATTAACGGTGAAAGCCCCCTCGTGATACGAGCCGCTCGTGAAGCCAAGGATTCCCGATATGTGAAAATCATGCAGGTCATGGATGAGACCCGTCAGCGAAGACCGCGTATGCGGCGCATCGCGGATACATTGGGGATTATTTATACACCGATCGCGCTCCTGCTCGCGCTGGCGGCATGGGGTTATTCGGATGAGCCTCGCCGGTTTCTCTCAGTGTTGGTCGTGGCGACCCCGTGTCCGCTTATTATCGCCATTCCAGTCGCGATTTTGGGCGCGATATCGTGGTGCGCGAAACGAGGGATTATCATCAAGGATCCGCTTGTTTTGGAGCGCGCGCACAAATGTGAGGTTCTCATCACTGATAAAACAGGAACATTAACGATTGGCGAACCGGTTCTCGAATCGATACAGACCAAAGGATTAAGTGAGGATGAGCTGCTGCAGTACGCGGCGAGTCTGGAGCAGTATTCGAGACACCCGCTAGCGTCACCGGTCCTAGCGCGGGCCGCTGCGCGAAATATCGTCACTCTGCCAGTCACCGAAGTGAGCGAAATTCCAGGGCAGGGTCTCTCGGGAATGGTGCAGGGAAAGCGAGTGATGATTACAGGGCGACGGGCGCTCGAGCCTGCGTTGCTGGAGGGATTTGAGGCTCCCTCGTCAGGCCTAGAATGTATCGTGGTATTGGATTGGCATGTCACGGGAGTGCTCCACTTTCGAGACCAGGCGCGCCCAGATAGTCGTCAATTCGTTTCTCACCTGGGCCCGCGACATAACTTCAAAGATATTATTCTGCTTTCAGGAGATCGTGATCAAGAAGTTCAGCATCTCGCCGAGCAGCTGGGGATCTCGCGTGTGTACGCGGGACGCTCGCCCGAGGATAAAGTCAGTATCACACGCGATGAGACGACGCGCGCACAGACCTTATTTCTAGGCGACGGAGTAAATGACGCGCCCGCGCTATCCGCCGCGACTGTTGGTGTGGCGTTTGGTCCACGGAGTGACATTACGTCAGAGGCTGCCGGAGCGGTAATCCTTGAGCCTTCCTTACGAAAGGTCGATCAGTTACTTCATGTGAGCGCGAGGCTTCGACGGGTCGCTCTTCAGAGCGCTGTTGGCGGTATGGCCTGCAGTATCGTGGGAATGTTCTTCGCGGGTCTCGGATTCTTAACACCGGTATGGGGCGCGGTGCTGCAGGAGGGGATAGACCTTTTCGCGGTGCTCAATGCCTTGCGCGCCGCATCGATGGGCAGCGCTGAAAGCGACGATATGTAGCGTGACACGACGGCAGGCCACACGTTTCCACACATCGTTATTACTATTGGCCTATAACGCCGCATTGTTGATACCCAGCGGACGGACGCCTCGTCGAGCGATTCATCGTGAGCTAAGGAAGATCTAGTCGATCGATGGCACGCCATTTGTATCCAACGGGTACGATACTCGCCCATCCACGATCCTCCTTATGGCGGAGATCTGAGGACTCGCGATGTCGCTGAGCTCTAAACGGTAACGAATCCAGATATCTATGATGAAACGAATCTCTCTCCTCGTATTTCTTCTTGGCTTTTGTAGCCCCGCGTATGGCGCGACTTCGAGTGATTTTGATGCGGATGGTATCTCGGACCGTGCCTGGATTGACGAGGAAAGTGACGGTTCCTTGACATGGAAGGCGAGCTTATCAGCCACGAATGCAACGACGACATTGGGCTCGCTTGGAAAATCGGGAGATGAGCCGATTATGGCGCAGTGGCTCGGATCTGGGACTCAGATCGGGGTGGTGTCGGCTGATACCACAACCGACACGTTGAAATGGTCTATTCTTGACGCGAGCGCGTCGCGAATCGATAAGACGTTTGGTAAGCCAGGCGATCTAGTCGTCGCGGGAGCGGACTTCAACGGCAACGGCACCGCCGACGCCGCGGTCGTGCGGCTTGCGAATGGAAAAGCTACCTGGGAGTTCGCCTACGATTTATTTGTGAGCGCGTCGCCAGAGACCGCGACACTACAATTCGGCAAAGCCGGAGATCGAGTCTTTTTCGCGCGGGTCGATGGTGACGCGTTCGATTGGATAGGCGTGATGCGCAAAGGAAGCCGAAATAGATCTAACGCCCGTATGCGAAATATGGTGACAGGACAAGCTCGCCAATTTTCTCGCCTGCCCAAGTTCGCGAGTTCCGGCGCTCGGCCACGAGCGTTTCCGATCCGACAAGCTTCTGGAGCCGATCTCTTAGGGTTTCAGGTCGAGAAGTCCGGAGTGACTCAGCTCTTGGTGTACAGCTTCTCCGGTGTGAAGGTAGCCGCGGAGGTCGTTCCAGGCAGTGGCGTCGTTTCGATCGGTGATTTTACGGCGGCGGACGGGTATGAGATCGCGATTCAAAGCGATGATGAGAGTGTGGTGGTCAATCCCTATCAGGGAGAGCCGCAAGAGGTTTCAAACCTGGGGGGTACGCCCGTTGATGAAGTGTCGATCGCCGTTCAAGGCGACACGAGCTCGAGTGGTAGCAACGATAGTGACTCGGGAGGAGGAGAGTCGACAGGAGGGGGCAGTGGGTCATCGGGTGGCGGCTCGCTCTCCCAATGTTCGTCTGTCACATCGTGGCCTGGTGGGCATATTTACAAGACAATCGGCTCAGAGCACTTCTTTGACGTTCGCCGCAACACGATCGGAATTGTCGTGAAACCGGGGGGTCGAGGTCCATTTCCAGGGTGTGTAAACGCTATCGATACCAAGGGCAAGGTAGTGGCGAAACTGGGATTGTACGCGAGGGGCGCTGGTTGGGAGGCTCGTTATTACGCCGGTGTTGGCTGTGGTAGTGGCACTCCTTTTAACGGCGCCTCGGTCGCGTCGAAAGCGCGCGCTAATACAAATAGTTCGGGGATTTATATGAATTTTGGTGGAGTCTGTTACGGACCCATAGAGGCTTCTCAGTGTATCGGAAGTAAGCAGTGCTAAGTGAGGCAGCGTGGTAAGGATTGATTCCCTGCGGCGTGTTGCGGCGCGTGGGCAGGAACATTGGGTGGAAAATGGAAAATCCTAAGTGTGTTTGATGGGATACATCTTCCGTCTCCCCGCCTCTTTTTCGCTAGGTTCCGCCCATTTTCGCCACGAAATCCTTTTTCACCGCCTGGTTAGAGCACCGTTGCTTTTTCATGGTGACTCTAAAAAGGAGAGTGCTAGGGTTAAGGCTGAGGTTTCGGGGTAAAGACTCTTCCCGGAAGTTTGAAGGAATAGTCTCATATATCTCGTGGACCTGCCGATTACTAAGGTAGGAGAGCGGCTTATGAGTGGCTGTTACCAGTGTGGTCTTCCAGAAGGAACGGATCAACGCCTGTGTGAGACCTGCTATCGGCGAAAGTTCCATCGTGGCCTGCTGGTCACTGATACAGTGCTACCCGAACCCCCTGAGGGCATTGAGCTGACTCCCCGAATTCAACGTTGGGTTCTTGGTGGAAGCGCATTCATCTACGCGAGTGTGTTGGTGTTGGCGTTACTGATACAAGCAAAGCAGCCAGTTCTCACGGCGATAGACATTCAACGAGATTTCGTGCGAAGCCAGAACGGGTACTTCCCGATGGAGCACGAACGCCGATTCGGTCCAGTTATCGCGCCACGCTGAGTAAATTACCTATCGAACGTGGCTCACGACTCACCTAACAGGGTGGTGAAAAATGGTTCCGTCGTGAGCATTTTGAGAGTTTTGACGAAACGAGGCGGAGACGGCGAAAAAACCGGAGGCGTATCCGCTGAGATACGTTGAGGATTTTTTCGGCGACTCCAACGAAGTTGCAGTCGAACTATCGAAATGCGCAACAGGAAATCATTTTTCACCACCCTGCTAAGACTTCCTGCGAGATAATGACGCGTTGCACTTGATTGGCGCCCTCGACGATTTGAAGCATCTTAGCGTCTCGCATTAATCTCTCAGCGACATACTCCTTGATATAGCCGGCTCCACCCAAGAGCTGCACAGCGTCGGTCGTGATCGACATGGCGGTGTCCGTGGCGAAGCACTTCGCGGTTGATGATGAGAGCTTTACGTTTATCGATCCTTCGCCGTTCTTCGCGGCGTCGATGTCGTTCGCCGCTTTCATTGTGAGAAGTCGGGCCGCCTCGAGTTTTTGATACATATCGGCGATCATGAATTGGAGCCCCTGAAAATCGCGCAGCAGCTTGCCAAATTGCGAACGCTCACGGAGGTGTTTTATCGCGATATCAAGAGCGTTGCGGGCGACGCCGTTCGCGCAAGCGGCGATATTCACTCGTCCCCCGGCCAGACCTGAGAGAGCGACCTTGAATCCCTGATGAATCGAACCCAGGAGACAATTCGCGGGGATAAAAGCGTCCTCAAAAAAGAGGGAGGCTATCGGAGAGAGCTCGGCCCCCATTTTCCTCTCTGGTTTTCCAATCGAGAGTCCGGCGGTGTCGGAGGGCACTAAGAAAGCCGATATTCCAGATCCAGTGGCGTCCTTTGAGCGGGCGAAAACCAAGTAAAGATCCGCGAAACCAGCGCTCGTGATGTAGCACTTGCTGCCCTTGAGAATGAAGCCGCCGTCCACTGAGGTGGCTTCCATTCTGAGGGCTTGCGCGTCCGATCCCGCTTGCGGTTCAGTGAGAGCGAAGGCGGCTAGCGTGGTACCCGCCGCGAGGGCGGGGAGGAGTCGCGTTTTTTGATCGGGAGTCCCGAATCTTGAGATTAGTCCTGATACCATCGCGTGCACAGAAACAAAGATAGCTGGACTCACGTCAAAGCGAGAGATGGTCTCAAACACAGCGGCGATTGTGGTGGCGCTGCCCTCGAGTCCTCCGTACTCCTCGGGAATCGACAGACCCGCTAATCCAACGGCGGCGAGTGACTCAAAGAGGGGACGCGGAACGGTATTGTAGTACTGCTCGGTCTGATATTTGCCAAACTCTGATGCGCATAAGCGTTCTACCGTCTCTAGAATAATAAGTTGTTCGCTCGTTAGGTTGTCCATGACATCAACGCAAAAAAGACAGATGGCTATCTACTATAAAGTGTATTGCTATCGTGATGAGATTGTCACCTGCGATTTGCTTCATGCTCGGTGATCCTTGCAGGCTCTGAGTGGACGCGTCGAAGGCGTTCGCTATCGAGAATATTAGTCGCCGGGAAGGGCAGCTGGTCCCCGAGGGGGTATCGGTAGCGTCACCGTTGTGCGCGGAGCGGTAGAGGGCGATAGCTCTAGGCGAATACCCTCGCTAGCATGGCTAAGAGTCTCCGCGTGTTTAAAAATACAGCCTGATAGATCCTCCAAGCAATCGAGATACTGATGCTCGACCTGAATTCCTCGCGATTCGTCACCTCCGGAGTTTGCCATGGAGTTAATGAAGGGATTAAACCCTCTATTTCTTCGCAGCTGTTCTCTACGTTTCGCGATCAAGGCGTTGATGTCTACCCAAAACGTAAATTGAGCGCGGTCGTCGATGCTCTTTCCGTTACGCCACAGGTACACATTTCGCTCTGTCTCCGCGATAAACCAGAGAGGTGTGGCTTCTTGAGCGGGATCACCTACGAGTTCTCGGGTTCGGAGCTCCTGTTCCACTGATTTAAGAATGCCCAGCAGGATCACGCCCGCACCTGGGGACTGAACATTTTTGCACGACTTACCGCGCATATTTTGCGTGGTGAGGGGCTCTGATTCGGTTGAGATGGTGCTCAAAGTGGTTGATTCCGTGTCGTAAAGTGTAACCAGCGTCCGTTTATCAAGACCTTGCGATTGACTGCCGATTGCAATCTCCAGACCAAGGAATGCGGTGAGGACCCGAGTGGTTGCCACCCCATGGGATGTACGTCTCGGTTGATGGTGATATGACTAGGAAAAAGCAAGCGATTCTCGTTGTTGATAGTTGCGCGGATAGCCGGGGCTATACGGTCCAGGAGCTTTCGCTCGCTGGTTACGCGGTGGTAGAGGCGTGCTCTCCCGTGCAGTGTATGGACTTCGTGGACCGAGAATTTCCGGCCTTAATCATCGTCGACCCGTATATGCCAGGCGCGGATGGTTTCGCATTGTTGACCGAGATTCGAGAGCGGTACTCAGCCGCCATAATGCCGATCATCGTAAGCTCCGCTGACGCTAATTCGAATACTATCGTTCGGTCGCTGACGATGGGCGCGAATGATTACATCATGAAGCCCGCTGACAGGAATGTGTTTCTCGCTCGTGTGTATACACAGATTCATCTCGGACAAGCACGCCGCCAGATTACGGAGCAGCAAGAGCGGCTCAATCACGTACTCGCCGTGCAACGGGTATTGGGAAACATGACATCAGAGGGTCTCGTCGTGACCGACGATGAGGACCGCATTATCTATCGCAATGACGTGGTGAGCGGACTCTGCTCCGGTAAGGCGCCAGCGGTTGTGGGCGAACTGTTCTCATTGATGTTCCCCAAAGAGGTTGTAGGAGCGCTCGAGCTTCTACGACAACATCATGGAGATGAGGGGATATTCGAGCAAGAGTTTCATTGGGGCTCGCCCTACGATAAGCACATGATCGTTCGCTCCTGCCCAGTGGTGGTAGGCGACGGGGAGCGTCTCAGGATGTGGGGCCTCAATGATGTGACCGAGGTACGGCATCTTGAGTATAAAGTACGAGCGGAAGAGCAGCTTGGATCGATCTCTCGATTTGTTCAGGGTCTCAACGGGCAAATGGACAGCCTTTTTTCGAATATTGAGGAAGCGTCACAGGTCCTCAAGAGAGCTCATAACAACGAGGGACTCACTCAAAATTGCTTGCATACGATAGAGGAGAGCGTCGCGTGTGGAAGAAAGCTCGCCGAGAAGACGATGAAAGCGTGCTCGGGTGGTAAAACGAGCCGGCCGGACAAAGAGGACATCGGCAGAGTGCTCGCCGTAGTGGTGCAAGCGGCGCATCTTCAGCTCGGCGACCGAATTACCTTTATTCTGCACGTCACGGAGAATCTTCCGATGGTGCCGATGTCCTTGCGAACTATCTCGGGCATAGTCGGCAATATTCTGGGGAATGCGATTGACGCCATCAGCGGCACTGGAGAGATCCACATCGCCGTCTCGGCTGAGTCAACGCGGGGAGCGGTTCGAATTGTCATAGAGGATAGTGGTGGGGGGATAGACCAGCGGACCCTCGAGCATATCGGAGAACCTTTCTACTCCACCAAGACAGATGAGCACCACGACCACGACCCCGAACAGGCGGGAAAGGGGCTTGGTATCTGGAGTGCGCGTAGTTTGGTTCATTCACACGGTGGGGTATTCTGGATCGAGAGCGAGCCCGGGCATGGTACCAAAGTCATCGTTGACCTTCCGTGCTGTCGGCAGGAAACCCAACAGATGCATCACTAGGTTTAGAAATAGCCTCACGTTCAAGGAGGACCCTCTTTCTCTCGCGACCCCATCGGTAGCCTCCCGATGAGCCGTCCGACCTTACGGCGCGGTGGCAGGGTATGAGGATAGCGATGTGGTTCGCGCCGCATGCGTTCGCGACCGCTCGATGTGCTCGTGGAGCATGGATAGCCCGGGCGATCTCAGCGTACGTGCGCCTGGAGCCAACGGGGATCGTCCGCAAAAAATCCCATACCGCCCGTTGGAACGGCGTCCCCTCAATCCGTAACGGAACGGCGTCAGCGATCGGGTCGCCATTAATCGCGGCGACCGTGCCCTTGAGAAGCTCGTCGATCTCTCTCGGACGAGCGGCTATTTTGTCGTTGAGTTCGGTGTTCGTCTGAGTGAATGACAAGCTATTGCTTCTCTCTGTCGTGTCATTTCTGGCCTCGATATCGGCCATTTCGGCGGATTTACCCCTTCTGAGCGCCCCGAGCGGAGCGATGAACTCGATCCTCGAGATGCCGCCATCATATCCGACGATAGATACATCACCGAGCTGGGTTCGCATGACAACATGCAAGACTCTACGAGACAATAGTGGAGCATGGTGACGAACAATCATACCCTCTCACAATTCATGAGTTCGTCTCTCTTGTATCATATTCAATCAGTGGTTTGGAATTTACTTAGCGAACTCTAGCAAAGATAACTCATCAGCATGACGGTGCGTGCTCATCAATCATTTGTGATAACGACAAACTGATCGCCGTCATGGCGATTTTTTTCAGGCCATTTGCTGGACCTTCGAGCCCTCCCTCTTTACGGTAGAGATGTAAGCGCAGGTTGCTAGCGAGAGTCTCGCTAGCGGTTTTTTTAAGAGGGTTTGCCAATGTTGTTTCGATTCATCGAACAAGGACGAAGCGTTCGGAATTTAATCGCAGGTGATTGTTCAGTCGCGTGCGCGAGATTCATCCTAAGAGAGCTGAAACCAGGGTGGGGGTCCTTTCGGCGCGCGATCTTCGCCAAGTATCTTATGATGCTCGGGGTCGTGTTTGTGTGCAATCGGGTCGCTGTCGCTCAGACATCCTCTCTGCCCGTGTTTCCGGGTGCCGCGGGTTTCGGAACGACTACGGTCGCAGGATCGGGTCGTGGAACGAATCCTCCACAGGCGCAAATCATAAAAGTGACGAATCTAAACGACACGGGTACTGGTTCGCTCCGAGCGTGTATGGCAGCGACAGGACCGCGCACATGCGTCTTCGAGGTTGCTGGTTACATCAACCTTGCGACTAAAATCACGGTGAAGTCGCCCAATCTATCAGTTTTCGGTCAGACCGCGCCGTATCCGGGTATTCAGGTGAGAGACGGATCAATCGTGGTGCAAGCGGATGATGTGTTAATTCAGCATATCGCTTCTCGGCCAGGAGATAGAAATCTGCCCACAGACGGCGGCACAGGAGCAAAAGCGGGTGACCGCGATGGACTCGGGGTATGGGGCGTTTCCTCCTCTAATCCGGTCGAGCGAGTGGTGTTTGACCATGTGTCCGTGACGTGGGGAATGGATGAGTCGATCTCCACGTATACTGGGGTTAATAGCACCGCCGACGGTACGACGCCGATTCGAAACTTCACCATCTCGAACTCCCTGATAGCTGAAGGGCTAAATAACTCGAATCACGGAGACACAGAGGGTAAGCACTCGATGTTCTCGCTCCTGGGTTCGAACACGAAGAATATGACCTACTATCGAAACCTTGTAGCCAATTCCAACGGTCGTCACATCCGAATGAAAAGCAACTCCGACGTCGAGTTCCTCAATAACTATGTCTATAACTTCGCGAACACGAACACGAACGGCTACAACCAGTGGAATATGGACTATAGTGCGGGCGGCACAGGTAATCGAATCAATTTCATGAACAACGTTTATCAGCGTGGTCCGACGACCGCCGATACATTATCGCCAGTGTTCTTCTACAGTAGTCTCACGCCGTCCGCCTCAAAGGTGTACGTCAGTCACAACATAAGCTCTAATACGCGTCCGACTGATTCGGGTAGTGAGTGGCTTATCGCGAACGCGAACGGAAAAGGCTTGCCATCATCGATGCAAGCTACGTCGCCAGCGTTCTCACTATCGAGCGCCGCCGCTAACCTGGTCCCGCCGACACAGCTACTAGGCGCGCTCGTGTCGAACGTCGGAGCGCGTCCGTGGAATCGCTATCCACACGATACCCGCATTATTAATGAGACAGTAAACAACACTGGAAAACATAAAGACTGCACGACGACTGCTACATGTTGTGTCACGAACACCGGCGGCAGCGGTTATTGTCCCGTCCCCGGAAAGATCTTAATTGATGGCTCAACCAAGAACACAAGCAGCCCAGTGAACGCCTGGTCGGCGATTCCGGCCGCTAATCGACCATTCGCTGTACCGACTAATCCGATGACGCTGGCCGCCAACGGTTACACAAACTTAGAGAACTATATCTTTAGCTTCGCGAGCGACACCGGTTCAGGTTCAAGTACGCCAACGCCGGTACCTAGCACAGCGACGCCATTGAGTACTCCAACAAGTACAGCGACGTACACGTTCACGCCGCTACCACCGACGGCTACTTTTACGGCCACGGCAACAAGTACGCCTACGATGACGGCAACGCCGAGCTTCACGCCGACTTATACCGCCTCACCGACATTTACGTACACGAGCTCGGCGACTCCCACAGTCACCCCGACGTCTACGATCACTCCGACGTCTACTAGCACTCGAACGGTGACGCCGACTCCTACCTCGACCGTCGTGTCCACTCCGATATCGGCAACACCGACGCCGACATCGAGTGGTACCGGAACGCCAACCGCGGGCACCTTGTACAGTGTAATCAAAGTCACATCACTGGCGGACAGTGGGGATGGGACGTTGCGAGATTGCGTGCAGCAACCAGTACCACGAGTCTGTGTGTTCGAGGTCTCTGGCCGCCTCAAGCTCGCCTCGGATCTGATTGTGACTGAGCCCGATCTGATCGTCGCAGGACAGACAGCGCCATCTCCAGGAGTAATGATAACTAATGGAGGGTTTAACATTCAGGTTAACAAGGTTCGAATTGAGCACCTCGTTATTCGACCGGGCGATGACGCGTCAGGAACGTCGCCATCTCAGCGTAGGGCAATTACCCTATCGGGTGGACTCGCTGATGATATTCGCTTGAAAAACCTCTCGCTCTCATGGGGAGTGGATTCAAACGTCACCACGATCGGGGCCGTTGACCGAGTGCTGCTCAAAGACAGCATAGTCGCGGAAGCTCTGTGGCGCTCCATTCACCCTCTAGGAACTCGAGGAAATGGGGTGCTGATAGAAGAGACCGCTGAGGACGTGATCTTTCAGGGTAATTTGATCGCCGCTAATAACGATCGAAACATACGCTGGAAGTACAATACGACAGGTGAGATGATCAACAACGTCATCTTTGGCTGGGGAGGAACGTCTTCTTGGAACACGACGAACCTCTCGGACCTCGAGAACAAGGATATACCGACCAAGCTGGATGTGATCGGTAATGTCTACGTCCCAGGGCCACAAGGTCTTAAGACGGCTTACGCGGTATACTCGGAGAATACACCTACAGGTTCGAAGCTGTATCTCTTTGACAACATCGCCTCGTACTTGACCAACATAGGCTCTTCGTATCGCTCGTCGACGCGGCTCTGGTCAGGCCCCACGCCAATCGTGGGCAAGGACGCCGAGGCTTCGGTATACGCCCGAGCGGGCGCGAGACCCTGGGATCGTAACGCCGACGACCTTCGAATAATTTCGGGGGTGCAAGCGAGGACCTTGCGGCTCCGAGACTCGGTCGGCACGTGGCCAACATACGCCCAAAACCAGCGTAGCGTGGTTATAAATACTGACCCGATTTCGGAGCAGGATCTAGACGCCGCGTTGCTGGCCTTTGAGAAGTAGATGCTGTCGGGAAGCCTCTCTCGAGGGGTTTCCCGATACACCAGGTTGCCCGCGCTGGGCTTCGCGGGCGCAGGGGATTTCGCCCTCCCATGTGAGCATTTGGATCACATCGGGAGGGCGGGGCTCCGCACCCGCCGTGTTGCGAGGCTCGATCTCTTTCAAGGCATGTAACATCTCTTCGGCGGGAAGGGACTCCCGCCCTTGTATGTTGGGAATGGATCTCTTTTTGTATGTTTCAGGGTAGAGGCAGAAAGAGGGGTCCACCGAGGAGGCAGTTCGATCCCGCCCTAGCTTAAGTGCGCAAGGGAGCTTGGAACGCCTCCTCGGT
>CAIVDM010000115.1 GCA_903904735.1 uncultured delta proteobacterium | reverse complement strand
TTCGCGGTTCATGTTTTCGACTTGCCCATTCTCTTGATGAGAGTATGCGACCGTGAGCGTGTGTGCTGTCTGTAGCATTGCTAAGACTTCCTCCATCTGGCGACTCTTCAGGTTCGACCCTTGGTCGGTCTTGATCTCCTTTGGCACTCCGAATGTCCCGAAATGCTGGATCAGGTTTCGCAGTATTTCCAAGGACTCCGCCGTTCTCATAGGGTAGGCCATCACCCATCGTGAGAATGAATCGATGACGGTCAGGACATATTTATATCCGTCGGCGTCTTCATCGATCGGGCCTATCAGATCAATGTCAAGGCGTTGCATGACTGCGGTCTGAGCCATCGTGAACGGCAGTGTGCCTTTCATCGTGGTCTTGTAGCTCTGCTTTTGACAGTACGGGCATTCTTTAATGAATCGTTCGATCCAGCCTCGTCTGTCGGGGAACGCTACTCCCGCTTTGCGGAGACGGAACTCCGTCGCGCGTACCCCTTTGTGTCCTGCGAGCGCGTTATGCACTTTCATGATGTGCGCGCGAATGTCGTCTGGGATCGGTGTATCCTCAGTGACAGCGAATAGCTCCTCGGTCTCCTGTTCGGCTTCCATGTACAAGAGGAACTCGGTCTCGATCTCCAGCTGCTTAAGGTCACTCACGTAGTAATCTTCGAGACTACAGTTCCGTGAGAATGAGTCAGCGACAGGGTTGTCTTCGCCTTTCAGATATTGGAAGTCGAAGTCGAACTCCTGCATCATCATCTTCCATCTTCGCACCTTCGCTGTACCCTCGTAGTTGAGGTACGTGAGGTTCTTGTGATCGGTTTGAAGGATGAAATGACGATCGCGGAGGTGGTGTTCCCAGCGTTTAAACGCGTAGTAAATAGCGTACGCTTCCTTGTCGGGGATATCCCACTTGCGCTGCGACTCTGAGAACGTTTTGCTGATGAACTCAATGGGGTGCTGTACGCCCTCCGGTGTGAGTTGGAACATATACGCTCCCATCCCGTATTTGGATGCATCAGTCTGAACGTACACTGGGAGACTTGGGTCTTCAAACCAGAGTTTTGGGCATTCGTCCACTCGTTTCTTGACGAGTTCGAACGCTTCGTTCGCTTCCGTTGTCCACACCAGTCGATGATTCTTTTTGGACTTGGTGTAACCTTCTCCTATCAGCCGCACTAGCGGCTCTGATATTTGCGACATCCCTTGGATGTGTGTGTGGAGGTGATTGACCATGCCAAGGAACGTTTTCATTTCGCCCTTTCTGGCAGGTTTCGGCATGTCCAAGATACTATCCAGCTTCTTCCTCTCGAATGATATTCCCGTCGCGTCGATCTTGTGTCCAACGTACTCTACCGTTGACATCCCGAATCTGCATTTCTTGGGATTCAAGGTAATGCCAGCTTTCACGAAAGCTTTGAAGGTCGCTCGGAGGTTTATGATGAACTCTTCTTCGTCTAAGCCAAAGACAATGAAGTCATCGAGGTAAACTTCGACTGCGCTCATGAGCAAGTCGCCGAGGACGTTCGTCATCATACACCTTTGGAAGTAGGAAGGTGCTCCTTTCAGCCCCATTGGGACTCTGTTCCACTCATATGCTCCGAATGCGGATACGAAGGCGGTCCATTTCTTCGCCGATTCGGACAATGGAGCTTGATGGTATCCCGATGTAAGATCCATCACTCCAAAGAAGCGCGGTCTCTTGGACCCTAAGCGCTGAAGCATATCTCTGATGTTTGGAATGGGCCACGCCTCACGTGTCAACGTCGCGTCGTTGAGTGCCCTGTAGTCGATACAGAATCGCAGTTTGGACGTGCCTTTCTTGACAACGAGCAATACTTGCGATGCGGTGTCAGCTGTGCTGGTCTGGATGACTCCCAGCCGCAACAGCTCTTCGATCATCCGCTTGAGCTCTGTGAGCTTCTCCTGTGATTGAGGACGGGGGGAGTTTCGGCCTCCACCTGTACGACGGAACTTTTCTTCGTCGATCTCGAGTGTCATCGGGGGCAAGTGAGCAGCTTGTTTACGGACGGACTCCGAAAACAAGTTCCGTCCGAACTCATCTTCGCCACATAGGTTGCGCAACCTTTCTTGGTATTCACTCTCGCCTTCAAAACTGATGTGGGCTATCAGTTCAGACACGCTCTCTGAGTTTCCGCCCTGTGGGCCCGGCAGCAGATCGAGGATGTTAGTGTCGTCCTCGCCGGGATCCGAGTCACTATCATCTCTGGATCCAAACAGGTCCCTTGAACTCACCCTTTTAAACTGACATAGCTCACAAACATCCGACTCACCGGGCCCCTGGAGAACCCTTGTTGGATGATCAGTCCTGGCTGCGGTTCGATTTTCTTGCAGTGTCAGTGGATGAGTTGTGGTTTCACGCACAGTCGCCTGTCGGTCCGACGGGGACACAGGTTGCTCGTCTCTTTCGTCAGAGTCAGCCCCCCCCGTCTTATGTCTGAGGGCCGTGTTTTTGCCGGTCACGTCGTGCTTGCACAGTTCATTTTTGCAACAAAGCGCTGGTAGTTGTCTACACAGCAGCTTGTATTCGAAAATTGATCTCAAACCGATAATGAGAGGCCGTCCAAGACGTTTGCCACTACTGTCACTCTTTCCCATGTTTGAGTCAATCGGTCAAGAAAGCAATATTTGAATTTGATTGCTTTGTTAAAATTAACTGGTTCAGCCTTGCAGGCTAACCGAACTTGACCGCCGCTATCTACAACTTTCGCACCCATACGGACGAGCTCGTCAGCGAGGTCTCGGCGGATGAAGTTGTAGGCGTTAGAACCCGTGTCGAGACAAGCGGTGGTGTCGATACCAGCTGGCTTATCTCCGTTCGTTGCCGCGGCCTCTGGGAGGGGAGCGACCTCCTCCTCGGCCTCCGCCTCCTGTGCGGGTGATGCGGACAACGAGACAGGGCATTTGTTCGTTAGATCATCCTCCGATTGGCATGTTTCGCATGTGCACAAATTTGTGATGCGCGCTCGCCGTGATTTCACAGGCTTGCAGAACAGAGGTGGCTCTCGGGATTTTGCACATGTGTACAAATCCACTGGCTCACTTGTCGTGGAGGGCTCACCTCGTTTTCCATCGCCTCGGCCTCCGCGGTCGTAGGGCTTGGCCCCGCCGCCGCCGCCGCCGTGCGGTCTGTCCTCGCGCCTGCTTTCCTTCTGCGGCGACTTGTCGCGCTTGGCGTCGTTAGTCGGCCGCGGACGTTCGTCGTTTCGATTGTCCTTATCTCTCTCTCGTTCTCTCCCTCTGTCTTTTTCTCTGCTGTTTGAGCGACGTCGCTCGGGTCGCTTGGATTTGAACCAGCACTCGCCCTTGTGCCGATTATGGCAGATCGGACATTGCTCTGGCCTGTGCTCTCTCGGAGGGGGTTCGCGTTCTCGACTGCGATTTCGCTCCTCCCGGCGCGGTGGGGATCGAGGTCGCTCAGGGCGTTCCTCGCGGGGGCGCCCGTAGTACGAGTCCGCACCGCCGCCCCCTCTGGCGCCCCTCCCCCTTTGCGCTCGCCTGCTCTTCTTCTTTCCCTTATCGTCCTTGAATCGTTTCTCAGACTTCGGAGCTGGGTCTTCCTCGCGGAATCGTTTTCCGCCTCCTCGTGGTGGGCGATCTCCTTCGTGTCCGCGACCCGCGAAAGGGTGTGTCGATGAGGGTGGAACCCTTGGTTTGTTGTCTGGGAAGATCGCACCCAGCTTTGACACAGCCTTGCAGGCTTCATCCAAAACCTCTTGCAGTTTTTTTAGGATCAGCTCCGTCCAGCCTGCGGCTGTTGTTGGCTCCTCCGTTCCCGTCGCGGCGAGTCCCTCGACGGCATTGATGCCTGTGAGTTCGATCGCGTACTTGACCGCGTCCTCCGAGCGGTTTCCTTTCGCGCGATCGAGCAGCTCCTTCGCGAGCGCTTTCGCGAAACGGCGCGCTGTGTGTGAGTCAGTCGTGACGCCACCACCTGCTGCAGCCGTGGCTCCATCTTCATCGACCTGTGCGGCGTAGAGCTCTCCGAAGATATCCCCGAAATGGGTGCGCAGATGGTAGTAAATCGTGCTTAGAGCTACGAGATACTCCGGCCCCAGTTCGCGGTACTTGAGGTGCTCATCGAGCAGCGGCCCAAGCTTTGACATCACGGTGACGTCTTCGCCATGCTCCAACGAGCCATGCTCGTCGATCCTCCATCCCGTGCACTTCGCGATGATCTTCCAGAGCTTTGTGTGCTCCCAAGTCATCCAGGCGTCCTTCATATACCGCTCGTCTTTCCCCGCGCAGAACACTTTTTCATTTGTCGAGAGTAAAGTATGGAGGTTCTGGCGCGCAAGATCCGTCCACGCGGTGTTGCGGTCTTTTTTCGA
>CAIVDM010000114.1 GCA_903904735.1 uncultured delta proteobacterium | reverse complement strand
GTGCGCATTTGAATCGACAAAGGCTCGCTTAGTGGTCTTCCGAACTCGTCATGGATGGCGGCCGGATCCGCGGTGAAGGTGTGCTGCGCGTTGGCCTTTAAGCCAAACGGCAACGAGACGAGATACTTTTGTGTCTTTCTGTGAGTCCTATCGCGACCGGAATATGACGGTACATCCTGCCACGGATCAAAGTCCGTTCGTCCTCCCCGCAGATCCGGCGTCGAGACGAGTCCCGCTTTGACACCATCTTTGAGGGTAGGCGAGTTAAACGCCAGATAAATCTGCTTGAGAGGATCACACGATCGAGATTCGGCTTGCGTCGCGCGGGCGGCTACGGAAAGCGCCTTTCCCTTTAAGTCCTGGCACTCGATTCCAAGGAACTGAAACGTATCGAATGTGTCAAAAGTACTGACGACTCGATCCTCTTGGCCAGGCTTCGTACCAAGTAGCGGCACCAAGCCAGGCGAGACTTTCAATTGCGCCGTTTGTCCCAGTGGCAGCTCGCTCGCTGGCTCGACAAGCCACCGCAAACCTTTGTCCGACTCTGGAGGCGTCCGTGCCTCACCCGTATAAGGGTCTACAGTTGGTTCCGTGAACGTGGCGGGGAACCGATTTCCTTGCCGGTCGGTGAAGAATATGTGCTCACGAAGCGATGACTCCACCACTGCCTGGCTAAGAGACACTAAGATCACCGGCGTCCCTGACCCTTTCCACTCCCGAAACCATTCACTGGTGACAGTGGGACTAGTGGTCGAGAATGAGAACGTCTGATCGCTCGCGAGCGAGCCTTTCACAGTCGTGTCAAAGCGAGCGGCGACCGTTATCTGGTAGTCAGTAGCGGGGAGAGCCTTGGACTTCTCGCCCAGGCGACACCCCAACGAGGATGTGTTTATCCAGCGCCACTCACACTCAAGAGGCGGCGAGAATGAGATCCCTATCTCACTCGCCACTCGCTCCATCTGCCCGAGTGGGACGACGGGTTGGCTAAAATTGAATACGACCTCAGTAGGGGGCGACACGTGGCTGCCCGAGGGAGTAACGCCGATAATTTCAACGGCTTGGCGAGACGCGTCCTGTGCCCGCGCGGAGACAATGGCCTGAAACCCGAGCGCTAGCAAAGCCAACGCGATGGCTCCCCCTCTACATGCCTTACCACTATCTACCATAGAGAGGTCACCAATCCATTACAGCCGCGAACATACAGACGCACTGAACGCCCAAATATTCTTATCAAATTAACGCGCAAACGAGTACCTGCAACCTCACGTCGTCCTCACGTCGTCTCAGAGAGCGCGCGGCGGCGCGCGGTGATTATGTGATTTGGAATCAGGACTCAGTATGTCGGTTTTGCACTCGGCGCAGATCGAAACCGTGTCACGAACACGCATTAAGCCATCAAAGAACTCCCCGTCCATAACAACGATAAACCTGCCAGTTCTCTGGGTTATCAAGATTGGCTCGGGATTGCGCGCCAGATACCGAGCCACTTGTCGGAAGGTGCGAATGAACTGCGTCGCGCTCATGATCTGATCGATTCGGAACATTGAGACCTCTCTGTCACTATGCGTTCAAAGCATATGAATCGATGATTCGCGAGGAAAGTTTCGCCGCAAGTTCGCACGCAAGCGTTTGATTAGACCCAGACTATTCGGCTGCCCAGAAAACATATGATCCCGTACCGCGGGATGAATTGCCCGCGCGCGGTCTCTGAGACAATCAGCTTGGGGGACCGCGTGGCGATAAGCAATGTCTTAGAAGAACCTGGCAGTAGAAGCGCCCCGCCCTGCGGCGAAAGGGGAGCTTAACATAGCGAACTACGAACTCTTAGCCAGCACCTGTCGCACCGAGTCAAGCGTCGTCGGCTTCACAAGGTGATGACTAAACCCCGCCTCGGTCGCCCGCGCGCGGTCATGCTCCTGACCATACCCTGTCAGGGCAATAAGCACCGGGTTCTGCCCTTCTCTCGCTCGTAGGCGCTCGGCCAAGTGATATCCATCCATCCCCGGCATCGCGATGTCGGATAGGACAACATCGGGACGAAACTCACGCGCCATATCAAGCGCTGTCCGTCCATCATACGCGACACTCGTATCCTGCCCCAACTCCTCCAACATCAGGGCGAGGGTATCCGCCGAGGGCTTTAAATCGTCGACTATCAACACTCGGCGCCGTAACAAGGGAGGCTCGTTTTCGGTTTGTCGCTCTTGGCGAAGCTCTCGATCACTGAGATCGCTACTCGCTCCGCTCGCAAGGGGAAGCGTCACGACGAACTCACTTCCGAGTCCAGGACCCTCACTCGTCGCGTGCACCGTACCTCCGTGCATCTCGACGAGAGTCTTGACGAGGGTTAGTCCGATCCCGAGACCTCCCTGCGAGCGATCGAGATTGAGATTCACCTGCGCGAACGCGTCGAAGATGCTTTCGAGCATCTCTTTAGGAATTCCAGAACCGTTGTCCTTCACTTTGATGAGAACGTGCCCATCATGAGCTCCGCACGAGACGCGAATGAGTCCTCCGGGATCGGTATATTTTGCGGCGTTGTGAATTAGGTTTCCAAAAACCTGCATTAAACGCCCGACATCGCCGTCGACAGAGACGGGATAGTCCGGTAGATCAACAACAAGTCTGTGCCCGCACGCGTCCACAAATAGACGAATCCCCTCAATAGCGCCCTCAAGGATTTGGGAAAGCTCTTTGTTCTCTTTACGCAGTTGGATCTTACCGAGGGAGATTCGAGACACATCGAGCAGGTCGTCAATCAAGCGCTTGAGCTGCTTGACCTGACGTTCCATCATCTCTCGAATGCGGACAGACTGAACCGGATCCTTCTCCACTCGAGGCCAGATCTGGAGCGCGTTACTAATCGGAGCGAGCGGATTCCGCAATTCATGCGCTAATGTCGCCAGAAATTCGTCTTTTTTGCGGTCAGCGTCCTTGAGCCTCTGCTCAGCGCTTCGTCTATCAGTTATGTCTCGACTAACTGTGGCGAATCCAATTGTGTGATTATCTGAGTCCTTCAGCGGAAACACATTGTAGATCACCCAACGAGGCTCTCCGGTAACAAAATGCCGAAAGCGTATCTCGACCTCACCCTTTCCTTCCCGCAAAACTCTCGGAAAGAACTCTTTTTCGATGAGGTCCTGATCTTCTTCATAAAAGAACTCTCGAACAGGAATCCCTCGCGCCTGGGCGAGATCCCTCAAACCGACCAATCTTAGACCGGCCTGGTTCACGAAAAACAGAACTCCATTGAGATCACACATAGCGATGAACTCAGTGCTGTTTTCAGCGAGAGAGACGAATCTCTGCCGCTCCTCCTCGGTACGTTTTCGCTCGGTCAGGTCAACCGTCACACCAAACATACGAATCGGACGTCCGGCCTCATCTCTCCACACATCGCCAAGACAAGCGATCCATCGCTTTTCCGCGCTTTGAGTGTGCACACGAAACTCTGCGCGAAACGGCTTGCCAAACGAGAGTGCCGCGTCCGAGGCGTCTTTTAACTTTGGGAGATCTTCCTCAACTAGCCTCCGTCCAACCTCTTCTAGAGAACCAACTCTTTCAACGTGAAACATGCCAGCGCACGTTTCATCCATGACATACGAGTTTGACTGTAAGTCTAGTGACCAATACCCAACCCCTGCCGCCGTTACGGCCAGACGAAGCCGTTCTTCACTATCCCGCAAAGCTCGCTCCGCCTCGATGCGCTCAGTCACCTCCATGAAAGCCGCGACGCAACCACGCACATCACCCCGTTCGTCCCGCAATGGTACCGCCGATCCCCACATTGTGCGAACGCGCCCACTTGGCTGTCGAAACGTCACGAGTTGGTCCCTCACTTCGGCGTTTCGCAGGACCGCCTGCTGCATTGGAAGCTCTGAGGGATTGAGCTCACGCCCCGTCCGGTCGAAGAAGCGCCTTGGAGTATTCGCTCTGTCCTCACCATGCGCTACATCTCGGGCTCTCCCCCTTGAAAGACTCTCCCCAGGCTCTGACTCATAGAGGCGCTGCGCCGCGGGGTTACCCGTAATCACCTCGCACATCGGGTCATGTGAAACCCACATCGCGACCGGAGTGACCTCGTTTATCTGACGCAGCTCCTCCGCCGTGCGCTTAAGAGCCTCTTCGGCCTCCTTGCGTTCTGTAATATCTTGAACCACTCCAATAAAGCGCGCCGCCCTGCCATCACTTCCGAGAAGACAGGTCGTTGTAAGATGAGCCCACATGACCGTTCCATCCTTGCGAATGTAACGCTTCTCGATCTGAAGTTGCTGTAGCTCACCACGGCGCATCGCGAGGAGTTCGTGTCTGTTCTTGAAGCGATCATCTGGATGCGTGATGTCGCAAAGGGTCATACCTCCCGTGAGTTCACGCTCAGAGTAGCCCAACATCTCGCAACACTTGCGATTGACGCGGACAAACCGTCCACTTTCGAGCTCGACCTCCGTATTTCCGACACCAGAGGCTTCGAAGAGTGAGCGGTAATAAGCCTCGCTATCTCGGAGCTCCGCCTCTATTCTCTTCTGAGAAGAGATGTCGGCAATAAGGGTCATGACGCCAACGACCGCGCCGGTAGCGTCAATATGCGGTGTATATATCGCGTGAATCCACCGCGTGCCCGTCGGGTAAAAAGCTTCCGCCTCGAAACTCGCCGTTTCACCCCTCATGGCGCGCTCCAGCTTGGGCTCCACCAGCGACCAAACCTGCTCGCCGGCCAACTCTCTAACCGTCAATCCAAGAATATCTTTCCTGGCTCGACCGAACCAGCTCTCATAAGTCCTATTGACTAGTCGATAACGATAGTTGTGATCGATATACGATATGAGCGTCGGCGCGGCGTCAACGATAAGCCTGAGCTGCGCTTCGCTCCGCTGCAATTCCATGCGCGCGATCTCACGTTCTGTGACATCGAGAAAAAAAACCGCCAGCCCATCCTCAAGAGGATGCGCTCGCATCTCCACCCATCTGCCTGGCCTCGCGACTGACTGAGCGGCGAACTGAGTGGCTTGTCGTTCCCGCACAGCGCGTCGAAACTCCTCTTCGAATTGAGAGCCAACCGTCGAGGGAAGAACTTCCCACAGCGTCCGCCCTATCACTTCAGAAGGAAGGCGTCCGAAATATTTGATCGCGGGTATATTGAGGTATCGAAATCGCCACTCACGATCCAGGATATAGAATCCATCGGAGATCGCGTCCGAGAGGCGCCCCAACACCTCGAATGGGGTGCAGGGCTCCGAAACAACTCTCTCTAAATCATTTTCTGTTGCCCTTGGCATCTCAGCGTTCCTGGCTAGTCGGAAATGATCAAAAATAGGTCATGAAAGACGAGAGAACAATCAC
>CAIVDM010000113.1 GCA_903904735.1 uncultured delta proteobacterium | reverse complement strand
CAGAAAGACACAAAAGTATCTCGTCTCGTTGCCGTTTGGCTTAAAGGCCAACGCGCAGCACACCTTCACCGCGGATCCGGCCGCCATCCATGACGAGTTCGGAAGACCACTAAGCGAGCCTTTGTCGATTCAAATGCGCACCTCACATCGCTCCCCACGGTGGGTGCTCGATAATCAGATCTCGGTGCTTGAGAAAGACACTGACACACAGCTGCCTGTCGTGGTGAATAATCTGCGGTCATTGAAGCTAGACTACCAAGCCGTGACGGCCACCTCGAATGAGGGCGGAAAAACCGTAACGCTTAAACCGTACCAGGTTGACGATGTCGCCTATCCTTTTCCGATCGATATCCGCGCGATGCTGGGAGGTCGTTCGGGGGTCGTTCAAGGAACGCTCAGCTCGACGCCAGCGACGTCGGAAAGATCAAAGTGGTTCTTCTCGCAAGTAACTCCCTTTGAGCTACACGTAAAACTCGGGCACTTCAACTCACTTGTGTGGGTTAGTTCCTTCGCGTCAGGAAAGCCGATCCATGACGCTCGTGTCTCGCTGATCGCCAATACGATGAACAACTTCGCGAGCACGCCGAGAGAGCTCGCAAGCGGGAAGACCGATGATCGCGGCATAGCGATGCTGGCGGGTCTGCGTGATGTTGATCCAGAGCTCGACCTCGTCAATCAGTGGGAGCCCCCGGCAACCCGCATGATGGTTAAGGTCGAGAGGGATGGCGACGTGGCTTATCTCCCGGTTGGTTGGGATTTTGAAGTCTATTCTAACTCTGTCTATGGAGGTTCCTCGCCGCGTTACGGGCACATTCACACCTGGGGCACGACCGCGCAGGGCCTCTATAAGGCCGGAGATCGGATCCAGTTCGCCCTGTGGGTGAGGGACCAAAACAACGAGACCCTCACTCAGGCGCCTCGCGGTGAGTATTCACTTCAGGTGCTCGACCCGTTGGGTAAGGTAGTTTTTACTGTTCCGCGCATCGAGCTCTCTGAGTTCGGATCGTATGGCGGAGAGTTCGAGACAAAAGCGGGCGCCGCGGTCGGGTGGTACACGTTTAACCTTCGCTCATCCTTCTCAAAACAGTCGTGGGAGCCGCTGCGGGTGCTTGTTAGTGATTTCACGCCAGCGTCCTTTAAGGTTACCTCCGAGCTGAACGGAACCCGTTTCCACACTGGAGAGAGCGCGCGGCTAACGACTCAAGCCCGCCTGCATGCGGGTGGACCCTACGCCGACGCCGCGAGCAGAGTGACGGCGATAGTGAATGGCTCAGCCTTTGAGAGTTCCGAGCCCGCCCTAAAGGGTTTTCAATTTGGCGACTCGGACGACGCTGATACGTCGGCATCACAGCAGGTCTACGAGCAGGAGCTTCGGCTTGATTCGAAGGGTGATCTTGTCACGACGATAACCCTACCTCAGTTAACGATTCCATATGGGTCACTCGTGGTCGAAAGCGCTGTGCGCGACGATCGCGGCAAGTTCGTGGCGAATCAGGCGCGCGCGACATACGTTGGTCGGGATAGATTTGTCGGAGTCAACCAGGGTGAATGGCTCCTCACCGCTGGAAAGGAGTCGATCTTTCTCGGCGCAGTCGTAGGCGAGGATGGTAAGTTCGTCGTCGGTGCCGCGTACTCTCTCATCGCCGAATATCAAGAGGT
>CAIVDM010000112.1 GCA_903904735.1 uncultured delta proteobacterium | reverse complement strand
TATTCTCGTTTAATGCCGAACGCGGGCGTGCGCGAGATGGTCTATCTGACAGAGGTAACTTCTTCAGTCACGGGGACCGTACTCCGTGAGCCGCTGCGTCGTCAGTGGTGTGAGGACATCGAGAGTCTCAATGAATTGTGTCAGCGCGCCTACGAAGGGGACCCGATGGGTTTAGCCACCGCGTACTTCGTCAATAAAGAGGTTTCCACACAGCCGACGGCGAGAGATGCGTGGCCAGCGGGAGTGCCGAACGTGATGGCGTGTAAGCCAAACGCTGAAGTGTGTGATAGAGCGAGAGCGATCGTGGAGAATGTGGGAAACCTCTTAGTTCGAATGCTCGAGGAGTTCTCTGAGAAGAATCTTCTTGGAGACAGATTTCCCGCTGAGATCGATATCGCTGGTGGTGGCTCTGAGCTTGATTATCTGATGCAGTATGTGGCTGACGTGTCCGGGCATACCCTGCGTCGACTCGAGGCGAAAGAAGCGGGCGCTCGCGGCGCCGCCCTGGCCGCCATGGTGTCAGCGCGTGGAAAAGGTGAGTTTCGCGATTACAACACTGAGGCGCCCGAGCGGTGTTTCGTGTGTGAGCGTCCAGAGCGCCGCCAACGATATCTGATGTGGCAACGTCTCGAACGCGATGTGATGCACAAGACTCTCCCCGCTCACGCGGAAGTGGAGCGGTAGAGCCATTAAAGAAAGCCCCCATTGGGGGGGGGTATCTAACTACTTAAGTACATTAGATCTATTGTTCGCGCTCTCATTCCTTAACTGTTCCCACTCTGGTAAAATAACGCATGAGAAACATTCGTCGTGGGTAGAAGGTCTTTTTGATGTCAGTGTAGACGTCCCTGTTTTGCGCCCGCGCGCCTAGAGAGCTTAGGTGAGTTCTGTAGGCGTTGGGTGCGGCGGTGCGCCGTGTGGTACTCTTGTTTTTCGAAAGGAAGCTCTCGTGAGTCTGTTTCAAGCGCTGTTGATGTTGGTCGTTCTCCTTGTTCTCGCGTTGGTGACTAACTCCGCTCGCTCTGCCAGGGTGAGGAATTGGGGAGTTTGGACCATGTTTCTGGTGGTGTCGATTCCACCTGGAACAATCATCGTTAACTCAGTGCTTGAGATCCTCGGATTATAAGCGCTGAAAGGGAGAGTCGCCGCTCAGCATCAAAGAGACGAGTTCACAGCTCGTTTCTTTAACGGTTTTGTCCCAGACGAATCGTTTCTCCCACAATACCTCTCTATCTCAACTCCCTGACAAACGCTCGGCGGAGTTCTTTCCTCTCTCCCCGTGATCCAAAGGCGCCTGAGATTTGTAAAAAAGAACTAAAGTTTTAGGTGCCGAGCGCCGATGATTCCGCTAGGTGGATTGTAGTTGAGGAGAAATATGAAGGTTACTCGTAGCGTGTTGTGCCTCTATGTTGTTGTTCTCTCGTGCATGGTCACGCCTTTAGGTGGGGCGACGGAGGCGTTTGCTGCCACCGCCGCTAACGTTTGCGGTTGCACGGATGTCGGAGAGGAGATGGATGGCGCGGTAGGCTCAAGCTTAGACCTTGGCTGCTACAATGATTGCAAATACGGTCAGGGTAAGTTTCGTGGTAAGGGCTGGGAAAATCGCTGCAACAACGTCTGTAAAAGTTGGGCGCCTCAGAACCAAGATATCTGTTGCCACGGTGGCAAAACCAAAGGTGGCGCCGCTCACAACGGATGCTGCAATACGGTCCGAAATCTCTGTTTATCAGCGTGCGTGAAGAAGACCACGACTCTCTCGACAATCTCTCGGAATCCCAACATCATCCCCGAGATTACTCTCGCTGTCCTCGCGGGTGTTGATCCCGTGGCGGCTATCGACACCTACATGACGACCGCTTCAGGGCCGTCGCTGGGTCAGTAGTGAACTTGTTTATCTTCATCTCCCTTCGCGAAGGGAGGGAGGATCACAGGTTCATTTCTCTGCGTGTGTGCTGTTCGTTTGAGCGATTACTACCGTATTCCTGCTCTGAAAAAACTCTTCTATCAGCTGAGCCTCATGGCGGTTCGTTAAATCCTCGGGTGAGAACGTCTTGCCCGTGACATGCGCCGAAAGGCTCTGAAATCCATCATCCCCAGGGGTCTGCTTTCTGGGCGCTGGTGTCTGATCTGTTCTCTTTTGTTCCGTTTGGGGCGTATTCATACGTTTCGTCTCTGCGATCTGCGTTCAACCCAATTTTTTTAGCATTTCTGGTCTTAGTAATCCAATGACATGGAACTAGGTCGCGCCGGCGAGCGAGCCGCACGAAGCCTGAATATCCTTACCCCCTGAATAGCGGCGGGCGACTGGTTGCCGAAGGTGTGTGGCGAGCGCGTCACGAAACGCGTGGAGCTCCTCTTCGCTCGGAGGCAGGTAGCGTCCGGATGTGTCGGTGACATCGATCAGATCGAGTCGCACAGGTGTGTCGCCGATAAGGCGCGCGAGCTCGATAGCGTCATGTTCCGAGACGTTCTCTCCCTGTACGCACACATAGGAGATATTTACCCTGTCTTTTTTCGCGAGCGCATAGCGCTTCGCCGATTCCATCACCTTAGCCACCGGGGTGCGAGCCGCGACAGGCACAAGCCGCGCCCGCTTCTCGTCGGTCGCCGCTCCCAGACTAATTGAGAGACGAAACGGGAGATCTAGATCCGTGAAACGATCGATCTCCTGAGTGAGTCCAACGGTGCTGATCGTGATAGCTTTTCCGCTGATAGAGTTCTCAAGTGGATGACGCATCCAATCGGCGGCGTTCAGCACATGAGTGAAATTAAGGAACGGCTCACCCATGCCCATAAACACTGCGCCCGTGACTCTGCGTCCCTGTCCCATCACCAGGGCTCTAGCTTGAATAAACTGATCGAGGATCTCCCATGAGTTAAGATTTCGACGAGTGGGCATTCGGGCAGTGGCGCAAAAAACGCACCCCATCACGCATCCTACCTGTGATGAGACGCATAGAGTGACCGAACCCTCTTTGTGGAGAGGAATAATCACCGTCTCAATCGAGAGACCGTCTACAGTCGAGAATAGTAGCTTCTGAAAGCCGTCCGCGGATGAGGTGAGGTGCTTCTTTAATTCAAGCGACTGTCCGGGCGCGACGTGTTCCTTGAAGCGCTTCGCGATCTGCCCGTTTTCCATGATCGTGGCGATGTCTCGTTCGCCGCGCCCGATCACCGCCCCTGCCCAGCGCCTAGCGACATCGGCTGAGATTCCCAGCGCCGCTACCCGTTGATAAAAATCAGCAGGAGACATGGCTCGGGGATCGAGCGCGGATAATCGCGGATTCTCTGGTGTGACTATTGGAAGGCTCATGATCAACAAAAACTAGTCATCAGCGACGAACTCGAGCGCCCCGAGTTGGGTATGTTCGCTGGCGTAATTCCACTCCCTCAAACAACGAAATGGAGCTAAACTCTGCCATATCACTCTCCTTTAATCCATTCAGACGCTTGAAGCCGCTGATTTGTCGGCTGTGAGTGTAGAGGTAAAACGAAAGATATGAGCACTCAGGTAGTTACCAAATCAGTCACCGCGGTAAGCGGCGAGCGCAGCGTGGCGGGAACGATACAGGTGGCGTGCTTTAGCAAAGAGGCTCGTCTGAAACGAGCCGCCAAAACGGCGGCGATCTGCCTGGCGATTGCGCTCGTGTGTGTGGGTATTCCAGGCGCGCACTTTGTGCTGGTGCCGTCGATGCTTCTTATCACCCCTCTCATGGTCCTTCGTACTTATCGCGTGACGAGTTTGATTGCTGAAGTTAACGCGACGTGTGCGGCGTGTGGCGGCAAGTTGACCTCGCTAACCTCAAAAGAAATCTATCCCCTCTATGAAAGGTGCCTCTCGTGCCAACGTGAGAATCGAATCAGCGTGGCAAGCTAAGTGGTAGTGCGACCTAACGCTGTCCTTAGTCATTAAGGTTTAACGCGGCACTCTTTACTCTATGGTCGGATTCCATCCGTATGGATCCACTGCGTGTCTTGATGTGGCAGGTTTATGAGCGCGGACCGTGTGCCATGAGCTTCGTCGGTCGTTGTTGCTTGTGAAGGCGCTCCACGCCGCCAAAATTTACCACCCTTTCAAGCGCTCAGTTTTTATAACCTTTATGGAGACAGCCATGTTCAGAAGTGAATTTCCCTTAAGAAGAAGATTGTTAGGACAGGAGGTATTTCCAGTTCCGCGAAACCTACAGCGCGTAATGGATTCTTTCCTACAGGACATAGAGGAACCGATGGGTTCTATAGCGCAGGCGTTTTCACCCCACATCGATGTTGAGGAGAACGATCGGGAGGTGCGTGTATACGCTGAGTTGCCAGGACTCCAAGAGAATGATGTCGAGATAATGTACGAGCCAGGCGTTCTCGTAGTTCGCGGCGAAAAGAAAGAAGAGGAGCGACATGAGTCACAGCGTGGCCGTGGTCGATGGGAAGAACGACGGTATGGGGCTTTTGAGCGTCGTATTCCTCTCCGAAGCGAGATTCAAGAGGATCAGATCCAGGCGAGCTTCGACCGTGGCGTGTTAACGGTAGTGGTTCCCAAGAGCGCTGAGGTTCGAGAGCGCGCCAGACGCATCCCAGTGAAGGCGGGAGCTTTGCCTGAGCAGCAGCAATCCGCGAAGGGTCGTCAGTCGCCCTCAGAGGGCGCGGCCGCTCACTAGCACGAGGAAAGACGGTGCCCTCGTAATGAAGGGCACCGAGCCAGCTGGCGTGTCCAGGTGGGCACGCCACCCTATTATGCGATAGACTTGCCTTTCCAGATATCAATCGCGGTATCTACGATAGTCAGTACTACTGGCCCGATAATGATCCCCGCCGATCCGAAACTCCATACGCCACCGACAAGGAAAAAGAATACAACTAGTGAGTGGTATCGCAATCGCTTGCCCACTAGAATCGGATACAAAAGATTGTCAGATAATCCGATCACGATCATGCCCCAGGCGGTAGTGACGATGGCTTCATGCCACTGACCCTGCAGGACGAAAAGTGCCGCTAAGGGAATCCACACGACAAACGCCCCAAGATACGGAATGAGCGCTAATAGCCCCATGAGGAGCCCCCAGAGAGGAGCTCCAGGCAGCCCTAGCCACCAGATTAAGAGCGCGCCGAGAAGGCCTTGTGCCGCGGACACCACGACAGAGCCCAAGAGCGTCGCGTGGATTGTGTCGGATATCCGACTGTAGAGGAGTTTCTTTTCAGAACCTGATAGAGGCAGAAACTCCCCGAGGCGGGCTAGAAACCTCCGCCCATCCCGAATGATATAGAAGAACGTAAACAGAGTCAGGAGGAGCGATATCACTCCCCACGCGGAGAGCGTAATGAGGTGACGGGTTTGTTGACCAAGGGTCTGCAGAAGTTGTCCCAGAGAGGATGATATCTGAAGGGAGCTTTCGAGTCTCTCGAGCGCCTCACGCGCTTTCGGGTACTGATGCTCAAGCTGCGATCGGGTCATGGGAAGAATCTCGGAGACGCCGCTGATGGCGGTGCCTATGAGTGTATGCGCCGCCCACACGCCGGGAACGAGAATGCCCACGCCGAGGCAAAGAGTAAGGATCCAGGCAACGACTTCTCTATTCGGGATCTTCCGAAGCATTCGATCTGAGAAGGGCGAAAGCAGTACCGCGAACGCGGTGCTCCAAGCGAGAGGCGCGACAAACGGCCGAAGAATCCTGGCGCTGAGGTATAGTGACAGGACAGTGAGAATAACAAGGAAAATAGTATGGATGTTTCGATGGTCTCTAGGGGTTTTGTAACGCGAGATCTCCGACATGGAAGTGTGGGACAAAAAAACCCGGACACCATTTGGTGTCCGGGTTCCGAGCTGCCGAGAGTGGCAAGGGGATTTTTATGGACCAACGAGACTAAAACGTATTATCGAATTAGTCGTTAGCGCGAAACAGGCGAACCTGAATCGTCTCCCCAAGCCTTCACTCAAAAGATACATTTTACCTTATCTTGTTGAGCTATCTCGGTTAGCTCTTAATGGCAAGGTAGCAGGGCTCCTGACCATCGCCCATGACGTGGGGCAGGGAGAGGATCGACAACCTACTCGAGCTTGCCAGCCATCGCGTAAACCCGTGGAGGCGGAACTCTCAGGTTCCAGACGATCCCAAAGAGCGAGAGCGTCTTGAGTATGTAGTGCGATACATCAATTTCCCACCAGTAGAATCCCTGTCGCTCAGACCCTGGATAGTAATGGTGGTTGTTGTGCCAGCCTTCGCCAAGGGTAATGAGAGCGAGGAACCAGTGATTGCGACTGTGATCTGTTGACGGAAAGCGACGCTTTCCGATCAGATGCGTGAAGGAGTTAATGCAGAAGGTCCCGTGATACAGGAGCACCGTGCTGATGAAGAAGCCCCATGTGAGCATCTGCATTCCATTTGTTCCAAGTTGCGGGTAGGCGTGCTCAAGCCATACGCCGAGGAAGAATGTTCCTACGGCTAAAAGGATTGGCGGCACGAGATTGTACTTCTCAAGGAAACGTAGCTCTGGGAACTTAAGCAGATCCTTTACGAGCTCAAGTCGTGGCTCAATGAACTGGGAGCTTAGCACCCAGCCTACGTGAGCGAAGTAGATTCCTTGAACGATTGGAGAGTGAATGTCCTCTGGGGTATCTGAGTGACGGTGGTGATGTCTGTGGTGCGACGCCCACCAGATCGGCCCCTTCTGCGCCGCTGTGCACCCGAGCGCGGCGAACAAGAACTGAACTACTCGACTTGTTTCGTATGAGCGGTGAGAAAAGTATCTATGATATATTCCAGTGATCGCGAACATACGGATCACATAGAGACCAAAGCATACACCAACGGCTACCCAGCTAACCCCGAACCAGAGCGCCATAATGCAGGCGATGTGAACGCCCCAGAAAGCTCCCTGCTTAATCAGGTTAATCCACTCAAAGTCATTTTTTACGGTAGTGTCGCCGTGGTACATAACATGCCTTTCACTAAATCAGTGCGACCAGATGGTGCCATGACCACCATTCTTGAACAAGGGGACGGTCGAATCCGCCAGTCATAACCTGTTGAGAATTGGACGGCTCTGGTCTAATTAAAACATCAATAGAACGTTTTTGACTCTTTGCAGAGCGTGTTCAAACTAATGTTAATTATGAATAATTCTCTCAATTACACGACGACCGCCGTCAGTGTTCCGAGAGGAGCTACGCGAAGTCTCTTGTCACCGATACTCGTTTAGCCCGCATCCAGAGACTCTCGAGGTCGTAAAACTTTCTGTTCTCTTCGTAGAAGACGTGCACAACCACATCCCCACAGTCCACCAGGACCCATTGCCCATCCTCATATCCCTCAACGGAAAGAGGTCGAGCGCCTGACTTGATAAGCTCTTCGATAACTCTGTTGGTGATTCCTTGGACCTGGCGGTCTGAGCGACCCGAAACGATAACGAAGAAATCCGCGAAGTCAGATAACGAATGAACGTCAAGGACGGATATCTCCTTTCCTTTAACTTCCTCACAGGCACTGACGACTCTTTTTACTATGGATAGTGAGTCGGCTTCATCCTTAACAACCAGCGCGAGGTTATCTTTCATCATAGTGTGCGGCGTCCTCCATAAGGTGTTGGTCTATTCGTTATGTGTACTAAAGCGAAAATCGGTTTGTTCGCAAGGATCGCCATCTGTATTGTTCCCACGAGCTCGTCGTGACAAGCCGTAAGCCAAGAGGCGAGCGATTCGATGAGTCCGGTGATTTTTTGCGGCAGAAGTGAGAATCGCGACAAAACAAGATGACGTATCGTCGCGGAATGGGCGGGCAGTTTGTTGGGACAGGTACGTATAATAAGCTCCTATCAGAAAACCCTTGTTACAAGGATATCACACCGTAACCTATTGGAGGAAGGAGATTCTGGAGGGATATCGCAACTCTCTGTTTAAACAAAAGATCCTCGGCATCAGCCTGGGGCTACGGAGCGGTCGATGACTCAGCCTAGATTTCTTGTCGCCACCATCTCGAGGGCAGGCTCTCGGTCGCCAGTGCACGAGATGCGACGCGGAGCCGATACCGTACGGATCTCGAAGCCAGCCTTGGAATAGAGATCGATCACTCGCTCGGTAGCTTGGTTGGAGACAACCATCGGCGTTGTGAGCGAGCGAAGCCACTCAACCAAACGCTCCTGATCTGTCCATGTAAAATCCTCCTTTGAGTATTTCGTGAACTCGACATCGTACGGTGGATCCACGTACAAAAAGTCATCTGGTTCGATGGTGAGACGCTCGAAGTCTTGGCAGGCGAAAGACCAGTGAGTAAGCCTGCGCGTGTAGGCGCTAAAGTCTCGGATATAGTTGATGGTCTTGTATCGACCAAAAGGCACATTGAAGAGTCCACGCGAGTTGAAGCGACAGAGACCATTAAAACCGGTACGATTGAGGTAATAAAAAAGCGTCGCCGCTTGAGCCGTATTCGCCGTATTCGACTCGACAAGCGAGTTGAAGAGATCGCGTTGCTTGAAGTAAAAACCGCGCTCGTTAGCTAGTTCGCTCTCAGCGATCAGGAGTCCTTGCTTTATCTGGTTGTAGAAGTTTATCAGGTGGGGGTTCACGTCGTTTATGAGGGCTCGCTCGGGCAGGAGTCCGAGCGTAATCGCCATTCCACCAGCGAATGGCTCAACGAGCCGTCTGTCTCGGTAGTTTTGAAACAGTGGGGCCAGATCGGAAAGTAGCCATCGCTTGCCTCCAGCCCACTTGAGAGGCGGAGGTAAAATCCTCTCCGAGGAGTCTTGAAGAGCGTAGGGGGTATCGGAGAGTTCAGCTACATCGTTCACGGCGGGATCGTATCAAAAAAGTTGGTTTGGTTGTGCCAAATAATCGAGGGAAAGGCTAGGGGATAGTGAGCGAAAGCTTGATTCGTGGCGCTGACAGTTGTTTATGGATTGATTGCGCGAGGTTTTCAGCGGTGATGGCGCCCACGAAGCGAGTTGCTTTGCTCTTATAGCCTGTTCACTACGCGGAAATAGCCCAATCTGACACTTAGATCGGAGTTACCTTTTTCACGAACCCTGTCGAATAGGACTCGTAGCCGTTTTTCTCGTAAAACCTATGCGCCGCCGTCCTATCCGCCCTGCTGTTGACGTAGCATCGACCGCAGTTTGAGTCCTTCGCGATCTTCTCTAGCTCTGCGAGCAGCATCGAGCCGAAGCCTTTCGATTGATATGGCCGCGATGTCGCCATATCATGAATCTGCAACTCTCTGTAATAGACTGGATGTGGCGTGATCACATAGCTCACGATGGCAACGATCGCTCCATCCATCTTCACGGCGATTAGCCTATAGCCTTCTGCCGTTAGTCGATGTCGATCGGCGACAAACTGATTCCTGTCCAAGTTTGGTCGGAGAGCGGTGAGTACGTCCGCTGCCTGTGACCATTCCTTATCTGAGTCGAGAGAGCGAGTTATGGAGCCTTTGAGAGTTGATGTCATAGAACGACTGGTTTCAAAACTATGAGATAAGTTCGTGGTGGATTCAACGCGCATCTGCTTTGACGCGCACTCGAGAAAATGGAGAGCCGCCTACTCGGTATGAACTCGCTGAAAAGGCAGCTGCATAGGTAGACCGACCTCCTTGAATCAAATCAATGCGAGATTTGGCGCAAGGATGCCTTGTTCGTGGTGCTCGTGAAAGGGAAAAATCTGGACTCGCCTGACATTCGAAACCTTTGAAGGAGATGAAGGATGGGAGACTGCCCCCCTCGTAAGGGCCAGCATTTATCCTCTCTATGTGGAATGAGCTGCTTGTCCGAATCTTTTCGAAAGTGAGCTGAAACCCGGCAGATCGTGATGAGATGAGCAGTTGCCTTTTGAACTGACACAAAACCGACTGAGGGGCACAAGTCCCAAGGTTGCTTCTGCCCCGATCGTTCAACGCTACTGATGTAACTCTCGCTTTACTTCGCAGCTCCTGAAACCAAGCCGGGATTCCGAGAGCGACGCTCACCACCTTAAGGACTGAAGAGACCGACATCACAAACACGCAAAAAATAAACAATCGTTATGTTAATTTTTTGAGTAAGGGGCGGGGTGAACATTGGCTCTCTTTCATGAACGAGTGGTGATGGCGTGCTGGTAAGTGCTTGATAGGCTGAGATTTATTAAGGAGATGGGCGCGCCTCTACAAAGAATGCAAGCGCTAAGCTGTGTTTGTCTTTGCAGTGCCCCTCCCGCCAAACCATTTCTCACATTGGCAGTGACTTAGAAGCGTTTTACATCTCAGGCAAGCTCTGCTGGTCCCATCGTCCCCAAGACGACTTTAAAATTGGCCAGGCGGAAAACAATATAACTTCTCGCAGAGGGATTGATTCATGGAAATGTTAAGTGTCGGGCAATTTGAGATGGTATCAAATGCCTTCTCGTTCGCCATAGCAGTTATGGGCGCGGCGACTATCTTTTTGTTCTTAGGTCGAAGTCAGGTAGCGCCCCAATACAAAACGGCGGTAACGATCAGTGGTATCGTGACGCTCATCGCGTTCTATCACTACTGGAGAATATTTGATTCCTGGCAGGGCGCATTCAATCTGACCAAAACAGGTCTTGAGGCTACGGCGCACAAGTTCAATGACGCCTATCGCTACGTCGACTGGCTGCTTACGGTGCCTCTTCTATTGATCGAGCTTATTCTTGTGATGCGACTTTCGAGAGAAGAGACGGTCGCCAAGGCTCAAAAGCTTGCTGGCGCCGCCGCTCTCATGATTATTCTTGGATACCCTGGTGAGATAGCCGTTGATGTGGGAACAAAGTTCAAGTGGTGGTTTCTGTCGATGATTCCGTTCCTCTACATCGTCATGAGCCTTTTCTCCGGTCTGTCGAAAGCTATCAACGCGCAGCCAGAGTCAGTGCGTGACCTAATTATCACGGCTCGAAATCTGACCGTACTCTCTTGGTGTTTTTACCCGGTGGTGTACGCATTGTACTTTTTCCCCGGCGCAAACGCTGGAAGCGCGGAGGTTGCGACGTACGTCCAGATCGGCTACACCATAGCGGATATCGTCGCGAAGGCGGTCTTCGGTCTGTTCATTTATGTGGTAGCGGTTCGGAAGTCTGAGTCGAACGCGTAACTCGTCTCTGACAGCCGAATTAGTTCGGAGACGGCACCCACTGGGTGCCGTTTTTTTTTCTGCGCGGCTTATCTTGCTTAAGGGTGATGAAGCCTAGAGGCTCGCTGGGAGTGAAGTAGAACGCGATGGCCCGCGCTTCTTCAGGGAGCAGCTATTGCCCAGAACTCCGCCACCGGCGCAGGGGTTTGTTTTTTGCGATTTTGTTCCACAGGTCTTGTTGCTAATCTGCTAAGAATGAGAGCCGTTGTTATCGGAAGTGGATTTGGGAGCCTGGCGAGTGCCTTAAGGCTTCGTGCGCTCGGTTTTCATGTTTCCGTTGTCGAGGCGTGTCCGGATCCTGGTGGGAGGGCGCGACGCTTAGGCTTCCATGGCACATCATTTGACGCCGGACCGACGGTGATAACGGCGCCATGGCTCTTTGATGAGTTGTTCGAGCTGTTTGGGGAGAAGCGCGCCGAAAGCATTGAGTTTCTCCCATGTGATCCCTGGTATCGGCTACTATACGCGGATGGTTCGCGCATGGATCTGGTTCCGTCTGTGGAGCGCCAGGAGGCTGAGATAGCGCGCCTTTCACCACGAGACGCGGCGGAGTATCGAAATTTCCTGCGACATAGTGAGCGCTTATATAAGGTTGGCTACGAGGAGCTGGGAGACGCGGATTTTTCCTCGTTATCCTCGATGATCTCGATGATCCCGCGATTATACAGTCTTGGTGGTTTTAAGACACTATGGCGACACACCGCGACATTCTTTAGCGATAAGCGAGTTCGTCAGGCGTTCTCTTTGCCGCCGCTATTAGTCGGTGGTAACCCACTCGACACCACAGCTATATACGGACTTATTCACGCGATGGAGCGTAAGGGTGGTATTTGGTTCGCGCGGGGAGGTACCTCGGCGTTGATCGATCAACTCGTTTCGCTCGGTGAGCGCCAGGGAATTCAATTTCTCTATAACCGTCGAGCGTTAGGGTTCAGTTATAGTGACATAGGTTCGGTTTCGAGTGTTTTAACAGAAAGCCGAGAGGGACGGACCCCATTGGCATGCGACGTGGTAGTGTGGGGCGGAGACCCAAGAGGGTTATACCGAGTTCTCGGTCGCGAAAAACTCTCGCTCGTGGAGCGCGCGAGAGCGAAGACTGTCAGATCGTCGATGGGACTGTACGTGCTGTACTTTAAGACTCGAGCACCCTATCCTGACGTAGCGCATCACACCATCGTGCTCTCCCCGCGATGGGAGGAGTTGCTCCAGGAGATATTTTCGGGTGATAGCCTCCCGCCAGACCCTAGCCTCTACCTGCACCGTCCAGCGGCCACAGACGCAAGTATGAGGAGAGGTGACGGAGATGTCTTCTATGTGCTGGCCCCGGTTCCTCACCTGGGAAATTATGACCGATGGGCTCTCGATGAGCCTCGATTCAGAGCCTCTGTGCTCTCTATTCTCGAGCAGCGTGTCTTGCCCGGACTTGTATCGCAGCTTGAATTCGCGGAGTCGGTAGATCCTCGGTATTTTCGTGACTCGCTTCATAGTCCCTTGGGCGCTGGCTTCTCGATAGCGCCGCTCCTGAGTCAATCCGCATGGTTTAGATTTCACAACCGCATGGATAAGATCGCGAATCTATACCTGTGTGGCGCGGGGGTTCATCCAGGAGGAGGGCTTCCCGGCGTGGTCACTTCGGCGAAAGTAGTGGAGCGTATGGTCCGCGCCGATATGTCGAGACGACAAAATAGCTCACCCCCTGACGGTATGTCGGGGAAGCGCTCTTGCGAGAGGTCCGCGGCATGAGTGCCGAGACGCGACTGATCGCCAAAGCGGGTAGGACGTTTTACTTCGCCAGCCTTCTCTTGAGACGTGATTTGCGGCGTGATGTCGCGCTCGCGTACTATTTTTGTCGGATGGTTGATGATATCGCGGATGCCGAGCCTCCCCTACAGGAGCGAGACTCGATGCTGGAGGGCCTCGCCATCGCTATTCTTGAGGGCGACACGAGCCATGAAATCGTCCGACCGCTGGCGTCGTTGCTGGTGAGGTTTCCCGAAGCTAGACACCCCCTAGCCGCGCTCACACGAGCCTGTCGAAGGGACTGTCACACACTGTCGCTTCAGGACGAGAGGGAGCTTGAGACCTACGCGTTTGGTGTCGCGGGAAATGTTGGTCTGCTGATGTATCCGCTTCTAGGGGGAGTAGAGCCGGAGGGTGAGCGGCTCGCGGCTGATCTAGGCATCGCGATGCAATTGACGAACATCGCGCGGGATGTCATCGAGGATCTATCACGAAACAGGGTGTATCTTCCGAGCGAGTGGCTCGCCAACCGTGATATTCGCAAGATGACCTTGGATGACGTGCGGGCGGACAGAGTTGTTGTCGAGGCGATTCGAAGAATATTACGGCTCGCCCATGACCGGTATGAGAGGGGGCTCTCGGGGCTGCGATATTTGGCCCCGGAAAATAGGTTCGCGATCCAGGTGGCGGCGCGGTGCTATGCCGCGATTGGAGATGGAGTCATCCAGGGCGATCAACTGACCCCACGTCGAGTGATCGTGCCGCTTTCGAAGAAGATCTCGCTCGCGTGTGGTCTCAGGTTCTTTCCGAGTCGGGCGGTGTCTCGGTCCGTGCCTTGTGGATAGTTTCATATGGTAGAAAGAGTCGCGATTCGCGGAGCGGGACTCACGGGTCTCTCGGTAGCGAGAGAATTGCTGCGAGCGAAGCCTGATCTGGAAGTATCTTTATTCGACATCCGTCCGCGGTATCCACATCCACAACGTACGTTTTGCTTCTTCGATTACGGTGAGACCGAACTCGCGCCTGTCGTGGCGCATCGATGGAAAAACGTGCGTTTTCAGGGCTCGTGCTTTGAGCGTCGAGTGGAGCTACCGAGCGCGCCCTACACAATGATCGCGGGTGATGCCTTCTTTGATACTATCCTGAGCGAACTTGATGTGAGCGGAGCGCGTTTTCGCTGGGATTGTAAGCGCATCGAACTCGATAATAGGATGATCCATGTAGACGGAGAGAGCTTCACGTTTGATTACGTGGTGGACGCGGCGTTTGATCCAAGCGTGGCGAGCTCAACCCTGTGGCAATCCTTCGCGGGGATCTGGATATCCACGGAGTCTCCGGTTTTTGACCCGACAACCGCGCTCCTTATGGACATTCAGGAGAGCTCACAAGATGCTCCAGCTAGTTTTATGTATGTCTTGCCGACATCTCCCCGCGAAGCGCTCGTTGAACACACCACGTTTAGTTTACGGCCGATGTCGGAGAGTTATCACCTCAGCAGGTGTTTCGAGTGGCTCGAGAGGCGTGGCATTCTCTCGTACGAGACGGGAAAAGGGGAACGCGGAGCAATTCCGATGGGATTACATCGGAAGAATAATGATTTTGCCGTTGGGACTAACGCCGGTATCGTGCGGCCGGCCACAGGGTATGCGTTTCTTGCCGCGCTACATTCCGCGAAACTCGTCGCTAAGAACATAGTATCCAATGAGTCGATTGCCACCAATCTCTATCCCTGGTGGCTGGGAATCGGTGATCACTTGTTTTTGCGGGCCCTCCGAAATTCGCCAGCGCGTGGAGCTGAGCTGCTCTCAGGGATGCTTGAAGGGGCTGCTGATGAGGACATGATACCATTCCTCGCTGGTAAAGCGACGTTTCGTCAGGCGCTTTCTGTGTGGCTTGCGGTCCCCAAAATTGACATGATTCGGGCGCTCACTAGTCTATGAAGGAGGGGAGCTCGTGAACAGCGGAGACCGTATTGTCCTTGGCCTCGGGGCGCTGATGGTACTGTGTCGACTTTTCATTCCAGAGTGGTCGGAGTGGATCGCGCTAGCGCTCATGATCTGCGCGGGCATTCCGCATGGAGCTTTTGACTTGCGTGTCGCGGAGCTTCGCTGGTCATCAAAGCGTGTTTCACGAGGCATAATTGTGAGCGTGTACCTCGCGTGTGTTGTCACTATGGGCGCGCTGTGCGTCTTCATGCCTCTTTGGGGACTACTCGTATTTTTAACTATCTCCGCGGCTCACTTCAGTGAGGGGGAGGCTACTACCTCGTCTTGGGTTGGCAGGTATCAAGGATGGCTCTACGGGATCGGGGCGATACTTCTGCCGATTGGTTTTCATATCGATCAGGCTGGAGACTATCTGGCTTACTTTATATCAACTGCTGATTTTTCCATGATCTCCCTCTATGTTCGTTGGTTAGCGGCAGTGGTTGGATTCCTCATCACGGCGCAACTACTGCGCGCGACGATTGTTCATCGCTCGTGGAACCGCTCGGATACGCTTCAGCGAGGCGTATGCCTTGGCTGCTGGCTGATGTTACCGCCGTTGGCTGGATTCGCGGTATGGTTTGTCGGGAGGCACTCGCGGCTCCACCTTGAGACGTGCGCGGCCAGGCTCTCTGATTCGTCTCGAAGACTTCCGCTCGATTTCATAGCCATATCAGTTCTGGCGATTCTCGGGCTCGCTCCCTTTTCCTTCATGTTCGACTTCTCCGATATCAGACAACTTTTTGCCGCTGCCTTGTGTCTCATCGCCGGCTTAACTCTGCCGCATATGATAGTCACGTATGGAATGCGAGAGCACGTCGCCCGACGTTCTGGTGGCCCCGAGGGCTTGAGCGAGTGAAAGAATGACTAAGTTCTCGAAAGTCGATCCATACCAAGCTAACAAGCCAACCCAAGTGGCTAACTCTTGAGCTGACAGAAAACTGACTTGGAAACAGCTGGTACAGCAGGCGGCTCACCACTCAATATCAACGAGGTGACCATGCCTTGCTTGAAGAATATGCTCTCTTCTCGCGATAGAGTTAGTTGTCGAAAACGTAGTCGGCACAAGCATACGGCTGAACGAGAAGTTGGGTAAATCCTTCATTAAGTTTTCAGATGAAACGTCAGCGCCTGTCTGGGTTGTCTTTTCCGCCAAAGCGTCGACAAGCATAACGGCGTCATACGCTAGTGCCGCGTATCCCAAGTTGGTCGCGGAGATATCTGCTCGCCGAAATCTCTTGGCGTACTTGCTAGCAAACTCGGCATCTCGGAGCCAGATCTAGGTGGGGTATGTTCCTTCGCTAGCACCCTGTGCCGCACGTATGTCGGCATCCACAAAGCTGTCTGCCGCAAGAATTTGCCCCCGAAATTCGCGGCGCTAGCTTGCTTGTTCGCGGACTGCAGCGCTCCGCCATACAAAGGTAAGTAGATGGCGTCTGGCTTGAGACTCTTCAATCGAGTCAGAATCGAGCGAAAATCAGTAGTGTCGCCAGTTGCTCACTCATGAAGAGCTATGCGTCCGCCTGACTCTTTGAATCGATCTTCAAAAGCCGATGTGATCACCTTCGACCACTCATCATGAAAACTAACTATGCCCACACTCTGATGATTCAATGTGAGAAAAGTTGTGGTCGAATCATGAAGGATTCGCCGACTTTGGGGGATGGAGAAATGGCATCGGGGAATGGGGAGATATTGGAGCCGTCCATGGGAGTCGAACCCACGACCCCTTCATTACGAATGAAGTGCTCTACCAACTGAGCTAGGACGGCGTCGAAAACCTTATACCCCAAGATAGAGGTAATTTTCAATTAGATGCGAGAGGTCGTTTTTAGGTGCGCTCTAGCGTGTCAGGCGCGGGGCGGCCAGTCGGGTGACGACATCCACGGTCCGACAGATGGCGAATAGAACCATATACGGGATGTAATCGAACGGAGTGACTTCCTCGATGACCAGAAAGCGCACCGCCACGGCGGTGGCGCATAGAAAACAGGTTAGGTGCGCTAGACGGGCCCATACGGAGACCTTAGGGTTTCGGTCTTCGACCAAAACGTAGTCATGAAGCTGCTGGAGGCGCATGGCGTTTAGGACCTGAACGGCGTCGCCTGTTAGTCCATTAAAAGGTACTCGGAAGTGTGCTGACGTAAGGGCTGATTTGATTGAGAGCCAGAGTCGTATCGGCCATGAGCGCTTTTGGACGTAGTGCGGTGAGAGTCGCACGTAGAGCGTTAGGGTGCGAGCGCGAAGAATTGGCCAGGCTCGATCAAGCTCGGTCCAGGATAGCTTTCCACAGCGATAGAAGTACACTCCCTCGCGGTCAACCATTACGAGGGGTTTTGTGATGAAGATCATCAAAAGACTGCGAATAGCCACATCAAGGCTCACAAACGCCACTACCGCCCCGAAACTAAGCTGAAATGGTGTGTGTTGGATCTGTGTGAGGGAGGTAGTCGCTAGATAAAAGATAATCGTCGCCGCGATGAAACGGCTCACGGAGGTACTTAGCTTCTGTCGCAGCTTAAGCGGCGCGATCGCGAATTGCGTGTGGTGAGTGGAGCTTTGAGCGGTAGAAGTGTGCGCGTGCCTATGGGGGCTCTGTTGTGTTCGCTGAGTCGGCGCGGATGGGCGAGGTTGCGGAGCGGGTGATGATGACGCCTGGTGCTTGGGAGGAGAGGTCTTGCCTAGCTTTCGCAGCTCGCTCATGGCGTGATTAATCCGCTGAGCTTCACTTTCAGCCTTGCGTCTCAGACGGTCATCATTTTGGAATCGATCGGGGTGCCATACCTTCATCAGGTCCTTGTATGCCTGCGTGACTTCATCCCAGGTCGCCTCTAATGGGAGACCCAGGGTCTGTAGGTGCTCTGCCCGATTGTCCATATCAATAAACGGTATTCACTATTTCTATCAGACGGTTACATAACAGAGCAGGTTAAAGTCGTTCGAATCAGTAACTAATAGAAATAAAGGGATATTGTGGAGACGGCGGAGTTCTTTGTTCTTTAAAGACGGCAAAAGGCCCGCTTGTGGCGTGCTTATGCGTCATGTGGTATCCTCGTGTTGGATTTATGCAAAGGGAAGCGTATGCCAGCGGAAAATGTTCAGAAACTGAGAGAAAGTTACACGACCGCGATTTTGAGCGGGAGCGCTGAGCAGGCACAACGAGTCGTGAACCAAGGCTTGGCGGCAGGTGTTATCCCGTCCAAGCTTTACCTAGAAGTGCTGATGCCCGCACAGATTGAGATTGGCGCGCGTTGGCATAGGGGGGAAGTCACGATTCCCCAGGAGCACATGGCCACCCAGATTACGCTGCGAGAAATGGGGCGTTTGCGAGGGATGCTCAAAACACGCCTGAAAGTGGGGCTCAAAGCGGTAGTGAGTTCTGTTGAGGGGGACCAGCACTTTATCGGGGCGCAAGCGGTCGCTGATTTTCTCGTCGTGGACGGTTGGGATGTCGATTTTCTAGGAGCGGATATTCCCACGGATCACATGGTGCCATACGCGAAAGCGCGAGAGGCGCACTTGGTGTGCGTGTCATGTTCATTAACAAGCTTGGTGCCGGTGGCCAAGGAGTTGGTCGCGCAGCTTCGAAAGCTGCCGGTTCCCCCAAAAGTCATGATCGGCGGCGCTGCCTTTGTCAATCAGCCAGGTCTCGCTGAGCAGGTGGGCGCGGACGCGTACACGAGCGATCCTCAAGAAGCGGTGATTCTGGCGCGTCAGATCTGTGGTATTTTGAATCCTGAGAACGCTCTCGCGCTCTTTCTCCGGAAGCTGGGGCACTCGGTGCATGAGTACCGAAAGGTTCGAGGACTCAGCCAGCAGGAGCTCGCTATGTCGTCGGATCTCGATCGGGCGTATATCAGCGCGGTTGAACACGGAAAGCAGAATATTAGTATTGGCGCGATCTCCAAGTTGGCTAAGGCTCTCAACCTCTCAATTGAGGAGCTATTGATTGGCGCTAACTACTGACACGGCTCTGTCATGAATGGTTAGAAGTTAGCTGGCGGCGTTCCTCCGATCTGCGATGAGCGCCCGGTATCCGCGCGAAACGTTACGTAGACGTTCGTGAAAATCGGCTCATGTGTTGAGTGAGCGGCTGATCCTGATGTTGATGATCATCGGACAGAGATATCGTCTCTTCGCTTATGCGGCAGCCCTACGAATTCTTCGCATGAGGCACCGAGGGCCATGAAATTATAATCGACACGCAAAATATTCGTTAAGTTCTACCTCAGCTCCTCCGATACCTGCGGTGGGACAGAGAGCTGTAGTTAGTTAAGAGAACGGTATGGCTCAAACGCAGAAAAGAAAACGGACCACGACAGCGCTTTCACTCGCGGCTTTCATGTTGTCGATTGGCGTAGAACCGATGAAGAGTGAAGCGCAGCAAGTGGCTGAGACTCCGCAGGCGCGCCAAGAAACACCCCCCGCGGCTGATGGAGGTGGGTCTGTTGATGTCGGACTTACTGATGGCAAAACAGGGGGCGACACGGGTGATGGTGACACTTCGGTCGTGCAACCTCCTCCCCAGCCAGTCGTCTACATAGGACCTCCAGGGAGTAATTATATCTTCACCGCGCCGCCTACGGGGGATTACACCTTCGAGCCTCCAGGGAGTCCTCGTTGTGGCGGGACAGGCGGCCTTCCGCTCTGCCAAGACGGGCCGGTATGCTGCCCGGATCCAAATCTTGTACATCGGCAGATATGTTGTGTGCCAGTCAATGAAGCTCAGTAGGATTTTCTCCGGGGTATTTGCTATATTGGGATTGTTTAAGAACGTTCCGTAGCAACTCGATCTCGACGAACGAGCACGCTGTCCTTCTGATTGAATCCACAGCTTCTCGACTAGGTCTGAGGCTGAGTTTTCGACCGGCTCCGAGGCATTTACTGGTTTCGACAATCCGCTTCTCCGTGTAGCGTAAGAATCTACGGTCGCCACTTGGTGACCCCGTACAATCTGCCGCTATAATCACCATGGGTTTTATCCTCCAGTATCAGGCGCGTCCTGACGGCTCACTCGAGATAATCATCTCAACTTCATCGACTGTCAGTCAGACGATCGATGCCGCTGGTGTTATGCGAGCGATCGGATCGCTCGCGAAAGGCGCTTCCGTCACGGTAATTGGACACGAAGTGGAAGTGGCGGATTCTCGGCTCCTGGGGTGGATATTCGCGGTCGCTCGAGAGTGTGGGCGTCGTGGTGTTGGGCTTTCCCTTGAGGGGATGCCTGAACAGGCGCGGCGGCGGATCGGCTTGGCTCTTTCTGTCCCGGAACGAAAGGGAGCGAAACGAGAGCATCGGCGTGAGTCGATTTTAACCACCATCGGAAAAGCCACGGCTGGTATCGTCACTGACCTGAAAGGATGGCTGACGTTCCTTGGCGAGCTGCTTGTTTCGCTGTGGGGTTTTGTCAACAGAAGCGCGCGTGTCCCGACACGGGATATTTGGAATATCATCGATGAGTGTGGTCCAGGCGCATTGCCGATCGTGACACTCATCAGCACGCTTGTGGGGGTGATCTTAGCGTTTATTGGAGCTCAGCAGCTAAGGCAGTTTGGCGCTCAAATATTCGTAGCGAACCTCGTGAGTGTCGCTATGCTGCGTGAGATGGGGGCGGTAATGGCGGGCGTCATTATGGCCGGACGAACGGGAGCCTCCTTCGCCGCTCAGCTGGGAACGATGCAGGTCAATGAGGAGATCGACGCGCTTAAGACGTTCGGCATATCGCCGATGCAATATCTGGTGGTCCCACGTGTGCTTGCCCTGGTGGTAATGATGCCACTTCTTTGTATTTACGCCGATATGCTCGGCATCGTAGGCGGCGCGGTCGTGTCATCGCTTACTCTCGATATCTCTCTCGTACAATATTTCAATCAAGCCAAGACCGCGGTTCATCTCTCGGATCTGTGGCTGGGGGTCTTTAAGAGTTGTGTGTTTGGAGTGCTGATCGCGATCTCCGGGTGCTTAAGCGGGATACGTTGTGGACGTAGCGCCTCGGCGGTGGGTGTGGCGGTCACTTCGGCCGTTGTGTCGGGAATAGTGGCGATAGTGTTATCGGACGCGCTGTTCGCGTTCATGACGGAGCTAGCCGGGGTATAATAGTGGAAAGGTCGTCCGCGCATATATCAGTTGAGAATCTCACCATGAAGTATGGCGACTTTCTGATACAGCGCGACCTTACCTTCGACATCAAGCGTGGGGATATATTTGTCATCATGGGTGGCAGCGGTTGTGGAAAGAGCACGCTCTTGAAGCATCTTGTGGGCCTGGTGACTCCATCACAGGGACGAGTGCTCTACGATGGTGTTAGCTTCTGGGATTCCTCGCGCGAAGAGCGGGAGGTGTTGCTGCGCGGGGCCGGCATCCTCTATCAGAAGGGGGCGCTGTGGACCTCAATGACCCTCGCTGAGAATGTCGCCATGCCGCTTCGGCAATACACAGACTTTTCTGAGCGTGAGATCGACGAGACCGTGTCATATAAGCTAGCGCTCGTTGGGCTCTCGGGGTTTGAGGAGTATTACCCTTCAGAGATTAGCGGAGGAATGCAGAAACGAGCGGGCTTGGCGCGGGCGATGGCGCTCGATCCTGAGGTGCTCTTCTTCGATGAACCATCAGCCGGGCTTGACCCCATAAGCTCGAAGTTGCTTGATGACCTCATCTTGGAGTTGAATCGGGGACTCGGCGCGACAATCGTGGTGGTGACCCACGAGCTACCGAGCATCTTCGCGATAGGCACAAACTCGGTATTTTTAGACGCTGATTCAAGGACTATGATTGCCACTGGGGCTCCAAGGGAGTTGCTGAGGAGTTCGCGTGACCCGCGGATCATTCGATTTCTTACACGCGGCGAGCGAGAGGCGTAACGGTACGGTATGGCACAAGAACCACGATATGCGCGCATTGGTTTGTTTGTTGTGGGAGCGGTATGCCTGATTGTTTTCGCTGTCGCCTTCTTTGGGCGGGGGCGCTTCTTTGAGGATACGCGAACGTACATCTCGTTTTTCAGCGGTTCCGTGAAGGGGTTGACCATCGGCGCGCCAGTTAGTTTTCGTGGAGCTCGGGTAGGGAAGGTTAAGGATGTGTCGATCGTCTACAAACAAGATCGCGACGAGCTGATTATACCGGTGCTGATTGAGATTGATGTGGATTCGGTTGTGGGATTGAAGTCCAAGGCGTCGGATGGATCATTGTTTGGGGGACCTGATCTCGTGACCCGTCTCGTTGACCGAGGGCTTCGCGCTCAGCTGGCGCTCGATAGCGTCGTTACTGGACAGCTCTTTGTGCAGCTCGATTTCATGCCAAATGTTCCCGTACGGCGCATGGCGGGTCCCGATGAGGACTATCCTGAGATACCAACAGCGCCATCACCGCTCGAGAAGCTACAAGAGACGCTTCAGGAGATACCTCTCGCCGAGCTCGCGAAGAAAACGGTTTCTACGATCTCGAAGATTGAGGATTTGCTCGCCTCAGATCAGGTGGGAGCCACGTTTCATAATTTGAACGCTCTTCTCTCCGATCTAAAGAGCGTGACGACTAATATTGACTCACGAAGCGCGACGCTCGCAGCGAATCTTCAAGAGACGACACAGAAGCTGTCGCGAACGTTAGTGGTGCTTGAGACAACCGTGCAGCAAACGCAGCCACTGGTGTCAAAGACATCCGGCGCTGTGGATGAAGTCACGGCTTCCGCGCGATCGCTTCGGCGGCTCGCGGATTTTCTGGAGCAGCATCCGGAATCGTTGTTACGAGGCAAGCGGTAGGAGCGGATATGAGAAGGATGAGCTATTTCGGAATGATCACGTGCGCTACGATCGGATTTGTAGGTTGCTTTCGCTCGCCTGCTCCGCGATTTTTCACCCTCACGCCGATTGCTGAGCGCGCGAACTCTGGCGCGATGTCTCCACAAGGGCCGCGTGTCACCGTGGTGTCCCTGACCATTCCAGCGTATCTCCTCGATCCGCGGATGTGTATTATCACCAACGGCAATGAGGTGGTGCGAGATGAATTCGAGCGTTGGGCTGAGGACCTTGACACAAACTTTCGCCGAGTTTTCGTGGAGGACTTATCGCGAGAACTTAGGAGCTCAAATATCTCCCTTAGTGATTCGTCGACGCAGTCGGCTGGAGCGCATGCGCTGCGCGCTGAGGTGTTGAGCTTCGACACTGACACCGCGGGAGCCGCTAGATTACGGGTGAGGTGGAGTCTGGAGAGAGACGCGGCGCAGCCTTCATTCGTCCTCTCAGAGTGGTCTGAGACGGTACAGGGTGATACGCCAGGCGCGCGAGCGCAAGCGCTAAGCTCTCTTATAGCGGCGTTCGCTCGGGAGATCGCGGCCCAAGTCCCGGGGACAAGGTAGTGCGCGGCATGGACGTTGGCCCGCTATTTCGACTGGAGTACGTTCGGAGAGGGGGCGATTCAGCTAGTTACGTAGGTAGCTAGGGGCATGTCCTACCAAAGCCACTTAAGTTTTACGTAACACCGTCCGACTCCACTATTGGGGAACGTGCAAGTAAGCCTCAGGTTTGCTGATTGAGGAAAGGAGAGTGTTCATGACACACCAGGTTTCCAGGACATTTATCACGGCGCTACTCGCGCTAGTCATCGGCGGGCTTGCCCCTCGTTCTGTGTGGGCGCAGAAAGAGTCTGAGCTATGCAATAATTTAGGGTGTGGATGTGGTAATCCTGCCCCGATTGAGTCAAAGGGTTATGGACAGTGTGGATGCTTCGGCAAAGATTTTGACTACGGCTGTGGCTGTGGCTCGAAGGAGCAGAACTTAGGGTGTGGTTGTGGAAAACCGGCGCCATCCAGCTATGTCTGTCAGAAATGCTTCGATAATTCATCGTGTATAGGCTGCGACGGTGTTGCGTTCTCCCGTAAGACCGACGTCGGATGTGGCTGCGGGGTGGCGAAAAAATCGGACGGATGTTGTCCGGACACATATTTTTATCCTGACAGCGGTGCGTGTAAGACATCATCGCAGATCTGCCAGGATATCTTCTACAATATGGTGCAGCTGAACACGATTAAATTTCATCCGTTGACCGTTCCGAAACTTGTGCAGTCGAGCTCATTGTATCACATTCAGCCCTCTGGTGCGGGTGTGGCTTTCCAGAGCGCGGATGCTGTCAATCAACACAGCAGTTGTCTGTATTCAGCGATGCAAAGCTGTAGTCCGGCGAATGTTAACGCAGCGCTGATTTCACGTTGGTCAAACGGTGATATCGATAACTGTGTCGCGAATGTCCTCAGAACATGGGGACCGGTTCAAACGTATCAAGGCACGGCGCACGTCTTTGGCGTGACCTCGGACTTTTGGTCGAATTCCACCTATGTCCGACGCAACTCGAGTGGAGGGTGCGGAGCTGCCCCTCAGTGGATGGTCGCTCTACGAGATGCGCTTAACTGCGCGGTGCTCTACTATCATTTTCATGAGTTCGCGTCCCCTATCTCTCTGCTGTGGACTGACGATGTTGATATTGACCGGGTAGTCTCCTACTCGAAGTTTCCTCTGAACCCCTCCGCGGCGGGCAAGACGATGTTGTGGCGTGGCTCAAGTCTGACTCCGCTTCTCGTGTATGATCCCGCCGGAAAGGGAATGATAGAGAGTGCTCAGCAGCTGTTTGGTAATCATACCTTTGGCAAGAAATGGAAGGATGGGTACGAGGCGCTGGCGTCCTTGGATACCGTGAGGAAGGATGGATGGCTCGAGGGAAAAGAGCTGGATTCAATAGCACTCTGGTTTGACCACAACCGGGATGGAGTGAGTGAGTCGAGTGAGATGAAGAGCCTCAAAGAGGTCGGTATCACGGCGATTGGAGTGCGTTCTGATCGGAGGGATGCGAAGACCAAGAGTGTTTTCGCGAGTAAGGGATTCAAGCGTAGCGTTGACGGGAAGGAATATGTCGGTCGATCGGTGGACTGGTTTGGAGCGCCTGTGGAGGGAGAGCTTAAGCGAGAGGTCTCTGATTTCGAAGCCCCGATGATGAAGGGCTTAAGTGACTACGTGGTAGCGGACGCAAAAACCTTTGATATTACCTCATCGATGCATGGTATTTGGAAGTGGGAAATAACTGATGACAAAAAGCTGTTACCAGAACAACGGCCGGGAGGAATGTTCGCCATTACCCAGGAGGGGGATAAGCTCCGCGGATTATCTTTATCGAGCGCTCTGTACCTGCCAAACGCGTATTCAATCGACGAACGAGTTGATAGTAGGCGATTAATAGGTGTTGTAAGCTCCGCCCAGCCGGGCGCGGCGAAGTTCGAATTCGTTGTGGGAGTCTCTCAAGGGGTAGAGGCGAAGAGCAAGGCCAAGCTTTCAGCGGATGGAATGAAATTAATTGGAGAGACGACCGAGCCTCTCGAATTCGACGGGAAGCCGCAAAATGTGACCTATCACTGGGAGGCTTCGCGACTTGTTCGTTGACGCGATAGCGACTCCAGCTAGCCCGAACTGCAAAGGTAAGGATTGTGTCGTAATCACCGAGAGAGTCGGTTAAAGATCATCCAAAGCGCTGCCTTTTCAGGAGATCCCCGCGCCAGGCTTCGTCCCCACCACCGCTGCGCTGTGTGGTGCGGCGTAGCCCTCTACCGTGCGTGACGGGTCCTCGGGGTCCAAAAAGTCCGCGAGACTCTCATAGGGCGCCCATTCAGTTCGACGCTGCTCAGAGGTCGTGATCGGCCCGAATCGATGAATCGTGGTGTCCGTGAATCCTGCGCGAAGCAGTAGTGATTCAAGCGCCTCGGGTGTCGGTATGATCCAGGCGTTTCTCATCTTCGCGTAGCGCTCCTTGGGAACGAGAAGGTGTGAGCCCGGCTCGTTAATCGTCAGGCTTTCGAGCAGTACCCGCCCACCAGGGCGTACTGATTGGTAGAGTCTCTTGCACGCGAGGAATGGATCGCGTTGGTGGTAGATGACTCCCATGCACAGCACGATATCGAAGAACTCAGGGAAGGCCTCAAGTGTAGCGAGTCCGGCCGGAACAAATCCAAGTTTCGGATTCTGTGTGAGGTGTTGCAGCACTGAGAATTGAAGCCAGCAGCGGTCGACGGGATCGAAGCCAAGGGCGAGCTCAGGGTCGCCTTGAAGCAGCTTAAAAAGGAAATAGCCGTTGCTCGCGCCGATGTCCGCGATCCGCTTGCCTGAGGTATCTCCCAGCAGTGGGGAGATCCGATCCCATTTGATGTGGGATCGCCACTCGCTTTCGATGGTGAGAGAACCTAGTTGGTAGGGACCTACCCGCCAAGGGATCAGTTTTTTACAGATTGCGGTGAGGTGCGCTATGTCAGTGGAATTTGGTAGCTGAGCGGTGATGGCCTCGGCGTCAAGGGTAAGTGACTCCGCGCGGAACTCTGAAAAGGCGGCATTCCCCAAAAGATCTCGTAAGGCCTCCCAGTGAGGCGAAGCCCGAACCTGTCTCCAGGCGCGCCGTATCTCTGGGGCGAGGAGCCTCAGATGTATCTCGTCTCGGTAGCGTTTAAGGGGGCGCAATGTCGGTAACATATACGCTATCTCTACCGTATTTTAGACGAATGCGAAACGTAACCACGAGCCACGGAAGATAGGTCCGAATGCCGTTTCGTGGAACGGAAACCTAGTGTAGATTCGGGATGTGAGCACCTTTACTGAAACAACCGCTAAGATCACCGTTTCCGTCGACCCAGTACCACTGCCTGAGGAGTCCGACCCGGGTAGCGGAACCTTCGTGTTCGCCTACACGATTCACATCGAGAACAATTCCGAGGACTCCATTCAGCTGCTTGAGCGGCACTGGCTCATTGAATCAGCGGGGGAGCAGGTAGGGGAGGTCAGTGGCCCCGGTGTCGTTGGTGTTCAGCCTGTCTTGGAACCAGGGCAGAGTTTCGAGTACACGAGCAGCGCGAAGATTAAAGATCCTGTGGGGGCGATGCGTGGCTCGTACGTTTTTCGACGAAAGAGTGGGGGGATGTTCACGGTGCAGATCCCGCGCTTTAAGCTTCTGTATCCAGACTTGTTCAATTAGGGAGAGAATATGCCGAAGGATTTCTTCGCGGTGGAGAGAACCACTGCTCTAAGCTCACTGCGACCCGGCGCTCGTATCCACGTGATCGGCGTATGCGGTGTGGCGATGGCGCAGATATCGATAGCCTTGACCGAGCGTGGTTATAGGGTGTCGGGAAGCGATAAAGAGTTTTACGAGCCGATGAAGAGCTTACTCGCGAAATCAGCCGTGGAGACGAAAGTAGGGTATCAATCCGAGCACGTTCCAACAGACGCGGATCTCGTCGTGATCGGTAATGCGATCAGTTACGGAAATCCAGAGGTCGATGTCGTTGAGCGCCTCAATCTTCCCTACACCTGTTTCCCAAAGATCCTCCAAGAGGTTGCGATCTCCGGCAAACACTCGGTCGTGGTTACGGGAACGCACGGAAAATCAACAACCACAGCGCTTATCGCTACGCTTCTTTTGCAGCATGGGAAGGAGCCTTCTTATTTCGTGGGCGGTGTCGCGCAAGGGCTCCCGCAGAGCCTCGCCGTGGGTAAGGGTGGTTTCTCGGTGGTGGAAGGAGACGAGTATGACAGCGCGTTCTTCGCCAAAGTTCCGAAGTTTTCCTTCTATACCCCAGACACGGCGATTATTAACGCTATCGAGTACGACCACGCGGATATTTACGCCAACGTCGAGGCGATTGAGCTTGAGTTCACAAAGCTCGTGCAGGGATTGCGACCAGAAGGCACGGCGGTGTGTTGTATCGATTTTCCTCGCGTAAAGCGCTTGGTCGCTGAGTGGCGCGCAAAGGCGCGCTGCCGAATCGTGACCTTTGGGCGGGACGCTGAAGCTGATTACGTTATCACTGGGCGAAAAACAGAAGGGTTCTCGCAGGAGGTATCAGTTCGTGGTCCCGGCATCGGTAGCATCACATTCACAATTCCAATGGTAGGGGAGTACAACGCTCGAAACGCATTGGCGGGAATTATCACGACGCAGATCTGTGGACTCGACCTGAATAAGACGATCGAGTTCTTGGGTAACTTCCGCTCGGTAAAGCGTCGTCAAGAGATTCGAGCGTTAAAGGATGGCGTAGTGCTCATAGAGGATTTCGCGCACCATCCTACCGCTGTGGAGCAGACAGTTGAGGCGATTAGGGAGGCGTTTCCAACGGCCCGACTCTGGGCGGTCTTTGAACCACGTTCAAACACATCACGCAGAAAAGTATTTCAAAAGGATTATGTGCGAGCGTTCGCGAAGGCTAATCATGCCGTGCTCAAGAATGTCGCCGCGCGAGCTATCGACAGCGGACACGAGCTCATCGCTGTGTCGGAGTTAAGTAATGACATTAGCGCGTCGGGTGTTCCATCGGTATGTCTCGATGATGTGAACGCGATCCGGGATTTCTTATGGGCGAATATTAAGCGCTCTCCGGGAGTGACAGAGGCGCGAGATGTGGTGTTTGTGATGTCAAACGGCTCGTTTGATGGGCTCAACGAACTCTTGCAGAGGGACCTAGAGTAGGGAGGCGCTGCAATAATTGTTAGGAGGGTCGGCGTCCCCGCCGACCGCGACCCGTCAAGAATTCCGCGGTGAACCCAACGTCCCTGACGATCCGCAACGCGGCGGGTGCGGAGACCCGCCCTCCCGTTGTCACGATGCGTGGATGATATCCGATGTCATGGTGCAGATGTGTCCGCTGTCGGTCAGGCTCGATGACGTCTGATTTGCGGCGCTCATTACGCGAGCGAAAAATCTAAACTCCATGACTATAGTCATTTGAGCTTGCCTTCCAAAAAGCACATCTTCCTTGGACGAAGCGTGAAATACACACACTAAAGAGGGGGTACATGTTTTCTTCGCGCAAAAGATTTCTTTCGGCTTATTTCACGACTTCGCCCAGCTCTCTCTTTATGAGGGGATCGGACGCTTGGAAGCGGGTGTTCCCCTTTACCTCCCCGCATGGCGCATGGACCTTTAGTGGTCGCGTAGCCCTCTATTGTGGGTTGCGACAGATACAACTGCGACCGGTAAGTACGATTCTCGTACCCTCATATTTTCAGGGGACAGAGATCGATACGCTTATCGCCGCTGGATACAAACTCCGCTATTACGAACTCGACGACAACTTCGAGGTTGACCTGACGGATGTGGAGCGAAAGTTAGACTCAGATGTATCCGCGCTCTATATAATTCACTATTTTGGACTACCTCAGCGCCTCGGGCTTATCAGCTCATTTTGTCAAAGTAAGGGTATTAAACTGATAGAGGATTGCGCGCTTAGCTTTCTCAGCAGGGAAGGGGAAACGATGCTCGGGTCTCAAGGAGACATCGCATTGTTCTCAATTTACAAATCCGTTCCACTGCCGCACGGCGGATACGTGGTAACGAAGAATCCAGTTGAATCGCCGCAGCTGCAGGCGCCACCACTCTATTCAACTGCCCTACAGACAGGCGATCTCGTGGCGCAGCATATTCGAGGTGTGTCCGCTCACGGCATTCTGAATCGAGTTTGGAACCTCACCCAGGGTGTGCGCAAGGGCATCGCGGATAAGACCGTCGTGTCGGGTACAATAACATTAGATCCAAAAACGCTTTGCTACTCTGCCTCAAAAGTTGCACCGCACCTCATGCGATTGGCCGATCCTCAATTCGTGATTGAAAGACGTCGCGCCAATTTCGCGCTTCTCCACTGCAAGCTACGACATCTGAGCGCTCTCAAGATCGACGCTCTCCCGCAAGGCGCTTGTCCTCTTTTCTATCCCATCGTTGTGGACGATAAGCCGCGCTTTAGGGCAAATTTACTTCACCGTGGGATAGGAAGCGTCAACCTCTGGAGTCAGCCACATCTCGCTTCGCCGTGTGAAGGGACGCCTCAGGTGGCGAAATGGCGGAGC
>CAIVDM010000111.1 GCA_903904735.1 uncultured delta proteobacterium | reverse complement strand
CCGTAATCCCTCTCGCACCCTGTCAGAACCTCAGGATCATCAGCCCGCTCCATCGGAAGAAGCTCACGTCTGCGGAAGTGGTTCCACCACTGCGGCTTCATCTCTCGTCGATAAAAATCAGCGAGGTAAAAGAGCCGCATTCGGAGCATATCCGACTCCGAGTATGCCTCAGGCTCGCAAGCGGCGTGGATCTCATCCACTCCGAACAACCCCCGAAAGCGGGCTACACGTTGCTCCTCAATCTCGGCTTTAGAGAGCTCTGTCGATGTCGGAGTCGTATTCTCCTTTACCACCTTAGGAATCAACGCGTCCCAATCAACCCCAAGCGAACTCGCTGACTCCGCCTTTAAGCGAGAGAGCCAGTCATAGAGCTCAATCATCGAGTCACAATCTTTCTGGTTGTAGTCTTTAATGGCTTTTAAGAGCTCAGGGTTTCCAGTCTCTAGGAACTCCTCAAACCATACGATACTGGCACCACCATCTTTGACGTCTTGTTCACGCGCGGCGCTGTAGAACCGCTCTAGGTTCTTTATGGAATAGCGAGGCTCAGACACGCGCACTGACTGCTTCACGATAGGGTAGAGGTCGCAGAACCGCTCGCCACGCAAAAGATCATCAAGTTCCTTAACCCGAGTAGGATATTGCGACGAAAGCCGCTTGAGAGCAGCTATCTCATACTGAGAGTAGTGATAGATCTTAGCCTTAGGGTACCGATTCATCCGGTCAGTGAGGAAATCCATCAGCTCCTCAAAGCAGCGGCGCTCCTCACGTTTTGAGTAAGCCCAGATGTCGTGAAAATCGAACGTTCCATCGGGCTTGCGCCAGGAGAATCCGTGCAGATACTCAAGCCCATCACGAAGGAGTAGGTTCGAGTTTTTCATGGACTCTTCTTTTAATAGTGGATCTCCCTCGATGTCATAAAAGATATCTCCCTCGTCTTTGGGCGGCAGGAACGCGAAACCTCTTCCGCCCTCACTTGGGGGAATTACTCGATAGAGAGGCGCACCCCCGATCGTCGCCGCTCGTTGGAGTGACGCTTGATCCCGTAGTCGCCCGAACGCTTCGGGATGGATGCTGGCGGGTCCCGCGCGCTCTGGATCCGCTAACTCAGCGCACGTCGTGATTCCCACCTGCGTTAGCTTGATTCGCTGTCCCTTGGTTATGCCGGCTACAAGTGAGAGGTGATCATCTTCGTCCCACCTGGTTTTGCACAGCTTGCGCCACGAGCATGAGGAGCACTTTGGATTTGGCTCAGGGTAGAGCTCTTCGTTACTTCCGTTCACGACCGCTTGGAGGAAATCTCGCTTAAGTCGCGAGTAGTACCAGAAGTAATCATTCACCCGAAAGCTCTTGAGCCGCATATCGCCGGTAACGATGTGTGCGTATTCGGGAAGATCGCCTTGAATCTCGGCTAATAGTTCAGAGTAGAAACACAACTGAATAATGTATGAGGCTTTCTCTGTCTTGCTTAGCTTTGTGTCGATAACCTCGTAGCTAAAGTCTCCCAGTTTTGATTTGCGGTCGACCCGAACCAAGAAATCAGCGTACCCATTAAAAGGTTCCCCGTAGAGAAACGCCTGGTACGCGAACTCTGGGCCCGCTTGCAGTGTTTCTACCGTAGACAGGAGCGCTTCTGTCGGTTGCGCGTCGAGCAGGGCAGGGATGTGAGCGACGTGCTTACCGCTTGTCTCAAGCGTTGTGAGATATCGCTTCTCGTGCTCTTGCCCTTTTTTGATAACGAGCTTGGCTTGCGCGTCCTCCTCGGCTCTCTCTAGGCGCTCCTCTTGATCTCGTAGACTCAACTGAGTGATATACCGACACGCCGCGAAGTCACACAGATCGGTAGCCGAAAAGAGAAGACGGTCGCCTAGTTTGCGCATATGTGAGCACTCCGGAAGAGGTTGGCTGACTATGCATCTATCGTCAGTAGAGGGCGTTGGCTAGAGGGAAAGAGTTTCCATCCGCGCCGGAGAACTCAAATCCGCTCAAAGCCGATTGATTCGAGGTATTCCAAGGTCTGGTCGTAAAACTGGGGTGACCGGGTGGCGTCGTCAGCCGATCCTTCGGGGACGACGATGACCATCCCTTGTCGTGCCCGGGTTAGCAGAACACGGTAGGTATTTTTATGATATTGCAAGCGCTCTGGCTTGCGAATACGTTCCCAACGACTCCCCTTAAATGCCCATGAATCCCAGCCTCTCTCAGTAAAGCGAAAGTCTGCGTCCCACGCCACACAAGCCCAATCGAGTTCCAAGCCTTGAACGTGAAACTCCGTCGCGACGTCTTCCAAGTAGAACGAAGAGCGGACGTCATCCCTTTCAGCAAGAAACCAGTGCACCGGATCCACAGGGGTTTTGATGTCGATGGCATGTGGCTTTAGGCGCTGCGCGTTGGATGAGACGACAATCCCATACCGCTCCGAGCCGCGTGCTCGATGCTTGAGCCATGCTCGAGCTTTGTGAATATCTCTGGTAATAACCAGCGGATAGCGTCCTTTGATGCGAGCGTAGGTAGTCTTAGCACCTTGGGTGTTCACATCGAGAATCTGCTTAACAAGAAGCGAGACATCCTCGGCACGAAATGAACGCATGGAAACACGCAGATGGAGGTCCTCATTCTTGAAAACAGGGCTAAGTTTCGTAACGGAATCGATAGCTTCAGTCGCTGCGTATTCTGCGTCACTGAGCTGCGGGGAGATGTGTACTCCCCACGAAGGAAAAGATCCTTCTACTGCTCTGAGCCATTCGCTAATCCCCGCCTCTCCCGTGTTAATTTCCTGGCCGCCTCCTACCAGACAAATAATGACAGCCCAATCCTGATGCCGGTCCATACACGAGATAAGAAACTCCGGCTCTGACTGGTTGAAGTCGGGCTTGCCTTTCTTGCGACGCATGAATGCGGACGTTTGCTCTCGATCCCAAGCGCGCTGTGCCTCATCAAAGATCGCCACGTGGTCGCTTGGTGCACTCGAATCAATAAGCCCCTCGTCGCGAAAATGATGAACATTCTGAATGATAGCTTTGATCTCGTTACGTGCCTGACCTTTGCGTAGCGTCTCCCCGCGCTCCTTGGCCCGATGAACTCGATTCCTCGCCAATGCTTCGCGCAAGATAGCGACAAGAGGACCATTTCCTGAGAGGAATACACTGTGAGTATCCCGCTCGGCATCCATGTACTTAGCAGCTATATTCAAACCGACAAGTGTCTTCCCAGCACCGGGAACTCCAGTAACAAACACGATCTGCTTCTGCCGAGTGCTGCGGGCGTTCTCGATAATTTTGCAAACCTCAGTAGAGGTTTTGGAGAGATTAATTGCGCCCGCATCGCTACGGGAAATTGCCTCCACTGAGTTGTTCGAATAGAGAGCGACCGCGGCCTCGATAATCGTCGGGGTGGGATGATAGCCGCCGAGTTCCCAATCGGAGATATTGATGGGGCTATCAGCGCAGAACATAAGAACCGCATCGATAGCGGGCACTAAGTTACTAACGGAGCAGTCTACAGGACGGAGTAATCGGTCCTCGTCCACTGAGAAGGTTGCCACTGTAAACTCGTGTGACGCCGAAGTCGCCACAAGAATTGGGCAGATGTATTGGTTGTGACTCGTCTTGTGAAAGTTTTTAAGATCAAGCGCATAATCCCACACTTGCTCCCGGGCACTGATGGTAAAATCTCGCGAGTGGACCTTAAACTCAACCACAAAGATGACGTGATCAATAATGAGAAGCACGTCGATTCGTCCGCCCATCCGTGGAATGCCGAACTCGAAGTAAACCGCACCATCTCTTCCTGGTAAGATCCGTTTTAGTAATCGGATCTGTTCTTGCCATGCCTCGATTTGTGCCTGCTCGACTGCAAATGCGCTACTCTGAGCGAGTTTCCCCACGATGAGGGCGCCCTCGTCCGCTAGAAACTGGGGTATGCTGGCAGAGTAATAAGCGCGTTTCATGATAGCTGGAAAGTTACCGCAGATTTGGGTGCTGTTGCCATGGTGTGACACTACTTGCTGAGAACCCTCTATGTTGAAGGTGGCTGTCAATTTCTGCGGTGAGCATACAGCGACCGTTGGCGATGTGTACACTAGGTTGGTATGAGCGAAGATCTTATTAAACGCTATGGCTTGCCGATGATGCTCCAGCCCGATCCATATGGGTCGTTTGGGCTGTCATGGCGATACTTACTACCCGCTCCGTATGGGTTGTTGATACTGTCGGCCGAGTACTTACTGCCGTAGCGACCGTACGGATTTGATATCGAATCTGGGTCGTATTTGTTGGCGCTCAGGCGTCCACGGTAGTTACCATCGCTATCGTACAGCTTCGGCGCATTGTGTGCGTACGGATTGTTAGCCGAATAGTCACTGAATCGGTTGCCATACTGGCCATACGAGTTGTTGATGCTGTCTGGATTGTACGGGGAGCCGTACCCGTAGCGGTTATTCGTTGAGTTGTAGTTGTACTTACTGCCCCCTAATTGTCCTAGTTATTCCTGACCAAAGACAGTGACAGGCAGCAACATAATGTGGCCGCATACAATTAGTGAAGTGGCAATGTAAGGTCTCATACTGATGCTCGTGTAATCCCCTGATTGAGCTGTTTTACATCGTAGGGATTTCGAGATGAAACGCCCCTCCGACAGCCTAGGACACGATAGCAGACCGGAAGTAGGTGCAAAGCCATGTGTGTCAGCTGGTGAGGTACCCCTTAGGTTGCCCTGGGATGGTACTATTGAGCGCTGAGAGTCTACCATTGCTGCTAGGTGTCTTGTTCAATTGATGGTATTGACGCTCCTTCTCCTTCCAATCCTTGCAAGAGCGCTCGGGCAATAGTATCGCCTTTTGTTTCAGTAGCAGGAATGCTGTCTAAGCACCTAACTCACTAGCTGGTACACCCCATAGCCTCGTTCGCCTCGAATGGCGAAGCAGTCACGACGCTACAATAGATGGTGGCGTCGCAGTCATTGGTTGTATCGCTATGAACGGGAGTCACTATGAAACAGATCAATCGAATAATCTTCACTATCGGCAGTGCTACATTGATAGCGTGCGGAGGCGGCGGTGGAGGTGGAGGGAGTTCGAGCGCATGTACCTCGCTCAAGATAAATGGTGGGGAGTCATGTGAGGAAGGTGGGTCTCCAGTTGCCGCTGTGTTACCAGTGGCGCAAAATAACGAAACTGTTACATGCACGGGGACTCTCATATCGAGCACTGCGGTCCTTACAGCGGCACACTGTGTGTATACCCGACCCAAGGGAATTGTGGTTGGAGTAGCAGGTCACGTCAGAACAGCTTCTCAGTATATAATCCATCCCCGATATCGAGGGGTTTCGTACGGAGGTTTTGACCTTGCGGTTGTGAAGTTTATCGATCCGATCCCTGTTGCCCCAGCGCCGTTGCTTGTGTCCAAAGGAGCTCCAGCGCAAGGCGAGCAAGTTGTGGCGTACGGAGTAGGAACAGATGAGCAAGGAGATCTCTTTCTTGATCGTCTACGCTCGGGAGACATCCCGCTAAAGGCGACGTACCTGACATTTGCGGGAGTGAATAATACGATCTTTTACGAGACGATATCTGACGGCAGCGGAAATACATGCAAAGGTGACTCTGGCGGACCGATCTTAGCGCGAAATGCGTCGGGCCAGTGGGGGATAGTAGCAGTCACCAGCTTCTCTCCTAATGTAAGCTACGAGAGACCCTGCATACCTGTCTCTGGCGGCACATTAGCGGTGCAATCAACGACGCAAACTAACGAAGCTATGAACTTTATTTTCAGTGTCGCGCCTGACGCCGCGATCAACTGACGCTGTATGGGGATTGAACCGCTCGCCTATCAAGTTCTTGCGAGAGTCAGATAAGTAGCTGCTGTGTGATGGTAAAAAGACCTCGGAGTTCTGTATGAAAATCCTTCGCTATTTTGTCATTATCGGGTTCGTATCTCTTTTGACGGGCTGCGCGTTTGGCTAGAAGATAAGCTACCGTCTGAAGTCCGACAGGTGGTGGGCGAGCAGTTCGGTAGTTTTGGAAATCCCCGAAGCGCCTTGGTAACACTGCATGATTCGTGTCTACGTCTACTAGTCTTATTGGGTAGGGTCTATCCCAGGGGGCGGCTGCTAGGTCCACACTTACGATTTATTGAATGTATCGAGAGGTCGCCGAGCCGGTTCAGTGAGACGATCCGCCGAGCTATACGCACTACGTCCTCATTCCCCTCCATCTCCTCCCATTCGTTTGATCCAATCCAACCAATTCAACGCGGACTCGTTTGCCGCGCGGATAGGGTCCTCGAGAAAATAATCCCGTTGATTTGGCGCTCCGACCGCATTCTGCAATACGGCTGTGAGCGCCCTGACTTGAAACTTGCGTGTAGACATGACTGTCTCCGTAACCATCCCCTGTAAGCGAAGGGATGGTTGAGTGAGAAACAAAACGTAACTAACACTGATATGCTTACCTACCAGTGACTCCACGAGGCCCTTTTGGGGGCACGTAGAGTCACCAGCAGGCTAAAACCTTGGAAACGACACAGTCTCCGCTCGCTCACGTCGCGCGTGCAGCGGGATCGAGCGGGACTGTGTGACCAACCAACAACCACAAGGTTGCGGTGCTACATATAATTCCGTTCTTCTACCCAGATGAAGTCGTGACGCGAGCAGAGGAGGTCTGGAAGGATCAAGTGAAAGTAAGCGATGTTTAATTGATGAGGTGTCGGGTCTGCCCGCCTGCCTAGGACCCGCTATGGAGCGAGGGGGGTACGCTCTCGAAGCTATGTTTTGCTGGTTAGCTGTTGGACTTACAGGCCAATTTGTGACGACCTGGTGTATAAGCTGAAGGGATGCGCGGTTGACGTAGAGGCGCCCGAGCGTCGCGTGCCGGACGTCGAGAGAGCCCCGTCGCAACAATCACGGTCTGTCAGTGCTTATGGGAATACCGGCTTGATGTAGCACGCTCTCAGAACTCACCACTCGAACGCACGGAGCGGTTGAGGCGTTACATATGATCTCAGCCGCCTGCCTCACTTGTTCAGGGGTGCATCGCACAATCTGTTGATATATGCGCTCCTGGAGCTCTCGTGTTCTGCCCATGAGTCGAGACTGAAAGTCGCCGGACGCGGCGTACCGAGGATGCTCATACTGGGCGAAATCTGATGCTGTCCCGATAATAAGTTTACCTAGTTCAGATGAGGGGAGATCCATGGAACGTAAAAACGTGGGTATGCGTCGAATGGTCTCGATGTCGGTCAAGAGATTCTCCTTCTTGGAGCGATAAGTGTACGTGCTGAATATTCCCGACTGAGTCGCGAAGGATGCCCCAGTTCCATAGGCTCCACTCTTGCCCCGTATCTCGGGCAGTAGGTAATTGTATCGCAGGGCGCGACTGAGCACGAGCATCGCGCCCAAAAGATCCGAGTTCGGATCGAGAGGAAGTCTTTGAGCGGTGCCGATGTAGGCGACATCTGTGTTCACTGGCAGCCCGAGTAGGGGGTCACCAGGAATAAAGATTCCAGGTTGGTGTGGCGCGAGGGCGACCCCTGACGGTATCTCAGAAAGTAGTCTTTCTAGGAGCGCTGTGTGCTTGTCGCGACTGGCGGCATCACTGTGGAGTCCAGCGCGCGCGTTATCAGCGGTAATACACGCGGATCTCAGTTGGGTTAGGTCGGCGTGTATTCGCGACCAATCACTGTCTAGTCGGCCTCGAAGTTGACGAAGGAACTCCAGTTGCTGGAATCCTCCTAGGAGAGATCCGCGGTGATAGAGCTCGGAGACCGCTTTTTTAGCCTCCCCTACCGCGGCGGAGTGTCCGTTTCGTTGCAATCCTAGCTCTTGAGACGAGATCTCCTCGTTAAGGAGCTCGCGCGCCCGTATCGGGTCGATGCGTGTCTCAAAGAGCCCCTCACGTGTTAGCTCAAATAGATCGGGGGAGCGCTCATTTAGCGCGGCGCCGCGCGCGATTAAGTTGATTCTTTCTTGATTTGTTGATGGGGCGAGATCAAGATTTACCCCAAATGAGATCCCTCCCGTGCGTGATCGGACGTCTTGCTCGTACTCAACAAGTGGTCGCGATGTGTCATGATTTCCAAGGAATCCGGAGAGAAAGGGCGCGTACATGAGGAGCTGATCTGGTACGTCGGTCAGATCGAAGGCTAGTCGCGAGTATACTATCCCAGTTGAGGGGATAGTTCCCCGATATATAGGTCCGTGCTCATCTCGCTCTGAGATGATGTCAAATGGCGCTAGTGATGGGGGGAGATCAGTGACGCTCAGCGCGGGGATCTTGGCCAGCTGAGTTGGATCGTCCATTTCAGCTATCACACGGGTATTGATCTCACTTACTCTGTCGATGCCTTCTTGACCAAGCTCCGCGACGTACGCCTTCGCTCGGGCGACTTCTTGTTCCGCGGCGACCCTGTGCGCGTCATGAGACGGTTTGAGAGTCACGGTGACACTTTCGGGGTTATTGAGGATGCGATCTCGAATCAGATCAGTGAGAAGATTTGGCTCCAGCGTTAGTCTTTCACGCGCCGCGTTCAGTCTGGCGCGCGCGTCCATCGCGGCGATTGGGTCTTCACCGCGCAGCCAACGGGGGCTAATATTGGCGGCGAGTTGAACTCCCTGCGGAGAGGAAAGAGGCCCTTCCTGTAGTTGAAAGGAGTACTCATTGAGCACCGCCTCAATGGCCTTCGGTGAGATTCCTTCACGCACTATGCCCTCAAGGATCTCGCGAACTCCTTCGGCAAAACGCTTTGGATTCTCTCGCGGAACGTCAGTGCCTCCCACAAGAAACACACAGTCGGCGGTGCTCATGACTGTTCCGCTCATCACAAGACTCGCCGCTAATCCCCTCTGGATGAGTCCCTGACGTAGTGGAGCCGCTTCTCCGTTTAGTAACACACCCTCAAGCACATCCCACAGAACACGCTCCGACGCGTCGGTGATCTGTCCGAGTGGCCAGGCGACGAGCGCTAAGGGTTCTCCGGCCTTTTTCTTCGGATCGGCGGGAAATTCCAGGTCAACCGATCGGTGGCTTGGTATCGTCGTATGCTTCGCGATGTAGGGCTCAAACTCACTCCGCTCAAAGCCTGAGACCTTTTCTTCAATGAGCTCGAAGAGCTCTCGCAATTCGCCATCACTCATGTCGCCATGAATGACCATCTTCGCTCCCGAAGGATGGTAGTGCGCCTTGTGAAAGCTCAGGAGCTCCTCTCTTGTGAGTGTTGGTATGTGGAGTGGATCGCCGCCTGAGTCTTTGCCACGACTAGTGTCTGGGTAGAGCGCTGCGCAGGCGGCGCCATAAAGATATTGTGTTGGGTCTGAGTAGACGCCCTTCATCTCGTTGTATACTACACCGCTGAACTTCCATTCTCCCTCTTCGTTCTGCTCAATACGCCACCCCTCTCGCGCGAACGCGGTGTCTGTCAGGAGCGGATGAAAGACCGCGTCGAGGTAAATCCTGGTGAGATTGAGCAGTTCAGTTCCATTGGTAGTGGCGACGGGGTATCTCGTTATCTCTTGGCCCGTCAAGGCGTTAAGATACGT
>CAIVDM010000110.1 GCA_903904735.1 uncultured delta proteobacterium | reverse complement strand
AGAGGATAGTTTGTTTGGATCACCTAAAACGATTCGTGCTCCTTTATGAATCGCGTCTGACACGAGGCGCTCAACTTTGGCGACCGCGTCACGCGAGATAAGCGGTCCGATGTCAGTGTTCGCATCTAAGCCATTTCCAACAACGAGCGATTTAGATCGCTCTGCGAGAAGGGTGGTGAAACGTTCCGCGATCGACTCGTGCACGAGAAACCGATTTACGGAGATACATGTTTGCCCCGCGTTTCGATACTTTCCGAATATCGCCCCGCGGATAGCTTTATCGAGATCCGCATCCTCAAAGATAACGTAAGGCGCGTTGCCTCCGAGCTCAAGCGTCAGCTTCTTTACGGTCACTGCGGATTTTTCGATTAAAATCTTTCCTACTTCCGTAGAGCCGGTAAATGAGACTTTCTTCACGACTGGTGACTTCATGAGAATGTCCCCGATCGTCTCGGCGTCACCAGTGACGATGTTCACGACACCCGCGGGAACTTGAGCCTCGGCGACCAAGTTTGCCAAAAATAGGGCAGAAAATGGTGTTTCTGGGGCAGGCTTCGCGATGAAGGCGCACCCAGCGGCGAGAGCCGCCGCCATTTTGCGCGCGAGCATAGCGAGTGGGAAATTCCACGGAGTTATAGCCGCCACAACGCCGATCGGCTGTTTTAGGACTACAATTCGTTTGCCTGGTTCGTCGGCCGAAATGATCTCACCCTGTATTCTGCGCGCCTCCTCGGCGAACCAGAGAAAATACTGCGCGGCGTACAACGCCTCGCCACGCGCCTCTTTTAACGGCTTTCCCTGTTCTTCAGTGATAAGTCGCGCGCATATCTCTAGATCGCGAGTCAGAAACTCGCTGATACGCCGCAGAAAATTGGCGCGATGTGTCGCCGAGAGCGCTCGCCAGGACGTGAACGCCTGGTGAGCCGACGTGATCGCCTCGTATATCTGATATTCGGTGAGTTCGGGCACCTCGCCGAGGGCAAGCCCGGTGGCTGGATTGACCACTCGAATCGTATTCTTAGAGGTGGCGTCGCACCACACGCCGTTGATGTAACATTGTGATGGGTAGTTAAGCATGGGGAGGAGAGTAGCGAATCGAATCCCGTACGACGATATGAAAACAGCGTTTGTAGATCAACGCATATTCCATTATTTTCATTTATGATCTACAAGTTACCCCGAAGCGCATCGGTCGTTTTTGCACAACGCTCTGAGGCGAGACTTTTGTTCGGTAGTTTTAGGACCTTAAGTCGCAGAATTCGTTCTCAGTTGGTAGCGCGATACGCGTGTGATGCTTCGTCTTTGATAATCGTAGGTAGGGGGTACCCGGTAGGTTGTTCTAAGGTCTTAGACGCTCGCCGCTGATACTCATCCGCCGAAGTTTCTACTGCATTCATGGCAACAAAAATCAGATTCGCGTTCGCAGGAGCATGTGTTGTGGCGCTTGCTGCCCTTGTCGTGCGCTCCCAAGGTATGAGCGGAGCAGACGTGGCGGTGGCGCAAACGGGTTCCGACAAAAACCAGGCTGCGTCCTACCCCTCGGTTGGAGTACGCGCCGGTGTTTATAACGACGGGCAAGCCGCTTTATGGGATCTTAATCTAACGGATCACTTCCATTACTTTGGACCACCAGAGCGCGCGCGTGGTTATAGCCCCAAGCAGCCGATAGCGTTCAGCCATGTTATCCACGTGCAGCAGAACAAGATGGAGTGCCAGTACTGTCACTGGTCGGTTAACAAGGCCGCCTACGCAGCCATCCCAGAGGAGGAAACCTGTATGGGATGTCACGGCGCTCTTGTCGCTGGAAAGAGCGAGCAGGGTAAGAAGGATATCGAATATCTGAAGGATATGTACAAGAAGGGTGATCCTATCCCATGGGTTAAGGTTCACGTGATGCCGGATTATTTGAAGTTCAACCACAAACGACATGTAAAGGCAGGGGTAGCCTGTCAGGAATGTCACGGTCAGGTGCCTGAAATGGCGCAGGTTGAGCGTGTGTCCTCGATGAAGATGGGGTGGTGCATCAGTTGCCACCGCGAGCGAGGGGCCAGCATCGACTGTCTCACATGCCACGGTCACCGCTAAAGTAGTGGCGCAGGTCTAGTTAAGTTTCAGACGTATTTTTTGAGGTCCAAGATGAAAGGCGATAATGGTCAGCTAAACGAGAGCCAGAGTGAGGCAATCGTGGGCGCGGCAGCAGGGCTTGTGCAAATCTCAAGACGACGCTTCTTGCAGGGGCTGGGAGTCACTTCGGCGGTTGGTGCCGCGGCGTGCGCCAATCCTGCTGAGCAGACTATTCTGCCTTACGTAAAGCCAGACCCCGAGCAGATACCTGGAGTGGCGGCTTGGTATAGTTCGACCTGTACTGAGTGCTCCGCAGGATGCGGAGTCAGAGTTCGAACTCGAGAGGGGCGAGCCGTAAAGGTTGAGGGTAATCCTAACAGCCCAGTGAACAAGGGTAGTCTTTGCGCATTGGGACAGGCCGCGTTGCAGTCCCTTTATGATCCAGATCGCTTGAGAGGTCCTCAAAAGCAGACTTTCGATCGTCTCAAGCAGGAAAATCTCTCCGAGCCAACTAGTCAGACGTTCGGAGCCGTTTCGTGGGACGAGGCGTACATCAAGATCAAGAAGAATGTCGATAGCGCCACTGGTAGGAAAGTTCTCCTCACGGGTGAGCTGACCTCGGCGCAAGCTGAGCTCGTTAGTGAGTTCACGCAGCAGCTTGGGTTCTCTCATGTTGTGTGGGATCCAACTCAGCCTGTAGCGGTGGCAAAGGCCGCGGAGATGGTTTTTGGTTCCTATGGAGTCCCAACCTTCTCGCTCGATAAGGCCCAGGTAGTTGTCAACTTCGGAGCGGATTTCCTTGAGACGTGGGCGAATCCGGTTGGTTACGCTCGGCAGTGGGCTGACTCGCGGCGCTCAGAGACTCCGCTTCGTTTCGTACACATCGAACCACGACTCTCTTTGACAGGCGCCAACGCAGATATGTGGGCGCAGTCAAATGTTGGCTCTGAAGTTCGACTGGCTTTGTTCCTCATTAGTAAGTTGATCTCGCGTGGTCGTACGGGAGCTCTCGATAGTGGGGCGGTGTCCAAACTCACGCAGCTCACCAAGGGAATAACCGCCGAGGCTGTAGAAGAGGAGACCGGAGTATCGAAGCAGAAGCTTCTCTTAATAGCGGACTACCTCAGCGAGGCTGATTCTTCGCTCGTCATGGCTGGCGGAGCCGCCACATCTACTAGCGATCCTCTGCCGTTGTTGGTAGCGGTGAACATCTTGAATGTGATGTTGGGTAATGTAGGTAAGGCGGTCGATATCGCTACGATGAAGAAGCCAGCTTCCTCCGCTCAGCAGGTGGCAGCTTTGATCAAGGATATGGAAGCCGGAAAAGTTGACGTTCTCGTCACCTACGGCACTAATCCTCAATTCACCTTTCCTTCGTCATTCGGCTACCGTTTTGCCTCCAATCGTGTGGCAGTAACGACTGATTCGAAGAAAGCGGGTCTCGTCGTCGCCCTAACGAGCCATCTCGATGAGACGGCGGAGCTGGCGGATGTGGTGATTCCGGTGCACACAAATCTCGAGGATTGGGGATACATAAAGCTTGCTGATGGTTCAGTAAGCATGATCCAACCTTCGATGCGGCCTATTTTCGACACAAAGAGCTTCGGAGATGTCCTGATGGACATCGCGTTTAACTCAGGGAAGTCAATCGGCGGTGAAAGCAAGACTTTCGACGCGTACGTAAAGACTGGTTACCTCAAGGCGGTGGGTTCCAAGGTGACGGGAGCAGTCGAAGAGTTTTGGATGTCGAGCCTAGAGAAAGGCGGATACTTCGTCTCCAACGGCAAGGCTTCACCAACTTCAGTATCGATCAATCCTTCTGTTTTCACGCTCTCGTTTGGGATGGAGCCGGCGCGACGTGGCAAGGGAGACCTTGTCTTGTATCCTTATCCGTCAGTTAAGTCTTTTGACGGACGGGCGGCGAATCGTCCATGGCTTCAGGAGCTGCCGGACCCGCTTACCCAGGCAGTCTGGGGAGCGTGGGCGGAGATCCATCCTGAGACGGCCAAAGCGCTGCACATCGCGCAAGGAGACGCGGTTATCATCAGAACCGATAACGGAGAGGTGCACGTTCCAGCATATTTAACCCAGCATATTCACAAGGGAGTAGTCGCTGTTCCTATTGGTCAGGGACACTCTTCTTATGGTCGCTTCGCTAAGAGCGCCGCTGAGGGAAGTGGAAGTGTATCTTCGCTTCTATCGAATAAGCTGGCGAAGGGCGTCGACGCCATCGTTTCGACTGGCACTCCAGTGACGGTGATCCGGGCGCCAGGTTCTGGCAATCTCGTTACTGTTCAGCAATTCTCCTCCCAAGAGGGACGTGAACTTGCGCGCACGAGCATGGTAGTCGGTGGCGCCGCCTTGGCTTCGGCACATGCGCATGGCAGCGATAATGCTGGAGCGCATAGCGGTCACGGGGAGGCTCACGGTGGTGCTCACGGTGGCGGCCACGAGCCAAAGCAGATGTACGAACAACGCGAGCATCCTGTCTATGAATGGGGACTGACTGTCGATCTGGCGGCGTGCACAGGATGTTCCGCTTGTGTGGTCGCGTGCTCAGCGGAGAATAATATCCCAGTCGTTGGTAAGAAGGTCGTCGCGCAAGGGCGAGAGATGGCCTGGATCCGGATTGAGCGATATTACGACTCAGTCCCGACTGAGGATGGGGGAGAGGAGCTCAAGGTAAGTTTCCTTCCGATGATGTGTCAGCACTGTCAGAACGCTCCATGTGAGCCTGTGTGCCCAGTCTACGCGACCTACCACAATGAAGAAGGTATGAACGCGATGATTTACAATCGTTGCGTAGGAACTCGTTACTGCTCGAACAACTGTTCGTACAAGGTTCGACGGTTCAACTGGTTCCAGTACGAGTGGCCAGAGCTCTTGGATTGGCAGGTGAACCCTGATGTCACGAAGAGAACAGTGGGAGTGATGGAGAAGTGCACGTTCTGCGTTCAGCGTATCGCTGAAGCCAAGGATGTCGCCAAGGATTTGGGACGCATGGTAAACGACGGCGAGATAAAGCCGGCTTGCGTGCAAACCTGTCCGACACAGGCACTTACCTTCGGAAACCTCAAGGATCCTCACAGTAAGGTGTCCATCGCCGCGAAGAGTGAGCGAGCATACAAGGTGCTTGACCACCATCTAAACACCCAACCGGCGGTTAGTTACCTGAGTGATATCCGTTACAAGGCTTAGAGGAATAGAGATCCAGTACTATGGAACAGACGCAGCACCACGATACGCATAAAGACGCCCCAGTAACGTACGCTGAGGTAAACGACACGGTTTTGAAGATGCTTGAGCCGCCAGGAACGGGGTGGTTCTTACTTCTTTTCACATGCCTCTTCTTCCTCACGATTGGGGCCTCATGCTGGTTTTATCAGATGTGGAGTGGCTTCGGAGAGTCGGGAAAGAGCCATCCGATCGGTTGGGGAACATACATCACCAACTTCGTATTCTGGGTAGGTATCGCTCACTCAGGTACGCTTATCTCGGCGGTTCTTTATCTTTTCCGAGCGGCGTTCCGTCAGCCAATATATCGATTGGCTGAAGCGATGACGGTTTTCGCTGTAATGACCGCGGGACTCTTCCCGATCATCCACCTTGGTCGTCCATGGTACGCATTGTGGTTGATGCCGTACCCAAATCAGCGAGCGTTGTGGCCAAACTTCCGCTCTCCGCTGTTGTGGGACGTGTTCGCGGTTTCAACATACTTCACGATCTCCGCCACATTCTTCTTTGTTGGGCTTATCCCGGACATCGCGTCGGCGCGTGACCGAGCAACGACGAAGTTCCGTAAGGCGTTGTACGGTGTAACCTGTCTTGGATGGAGAGGGAATCACATCCAGTGGAAGCACTACCAAGCCGCGTACCTCATTTTCGCTGCGTTCGCGACACCGTTGGTTGTCTCCGTGCACTCAGTGGTATCATGGGACTTCGCGATGAGTATCGTTCCAGGATGGCATGCGACGATATTCCCTCCGTACTTCGTGGCGGGAGCTATCTTCTCGGGCGTGGCGATGGTAATCACGCTCGCTATTCCTTTACGCAAGGCGTTTGGGCTTGAGCGTTTGATCACGGCGGTGCACTTTGACGCGATGAGTAAGTTGATACTCCTCACTTCAGGAGTGGTGTCCTACTCGTACATGACAGAGTTTTACACCGCGTGGTTCAGCAATAATCCGTTTGAGCGGTTCCAATTCTGGTTCCGTCCTTTCGGTGAGTTCTGGCTAGCCTTTTGGGGAATGACATTCTGTAACTGTATTTTCCCGCAGCTTCTCTGGGTTAAGTCGTTACGTACGAACATCCCGTTTCTTTTTGTTCTCTCGATCTTCATCAACATCGGAATGTGGCTCGAGCGTTTCAACATCATTTTCCAATCTCTGAGTCGAGAATTCATCCCTGCCGCGTGGGGTGGTTATAATTTCTCGTGGGTAGAGGTCGGTATCACCGTTGGCGCTTTTGGATGGTTCGGTATGTGGATGACTCTGTTTATCAAGTTCTTCCCATCTGTCGCTATAACGGAGATCAAGGAGATCATTCCTCCTCCGATGCGTAGAGGGGGTCACGGTCACGGCGCGGTAGCTGGTCACAATCACTAGGAGAGGGAGACACTGGGTATGGTCGAGTCATCGAGTAGAGCGGTGGTGGGAGTATTCACCTACATGGATGATGCTCTCGAGGCGGTCAATAAGGTTAAGGCGGCGAACATGGATTATCGCATGTATTCGCCGGTTCCTCGTCACGAGATCGAGGAGGTTACGTACCCGGAGAAAAGTCCGGTCCGTATCTTGTCCCTGGTAGGGGCGATTGTGGGCTGCGCGAGCGGATTCGCTTTGGCGATCCTCTGCTCGTTGGATTGGCCGCTACGCACGAGCGCCAAGAATGTCGTTTCAATCCCAGCTTTTTTTGTGCCTGGGTATGAGTGGACGATTCTCTTCGGGGGTCTGTCGACTCTTTTAGGAATTTTTATTTTCTGCAAGATCCCCTCGGTTCTTCGGACCGCTGGTTACGATCCACGATTTTCGAACGACAAGTTCGGTGTAGTGGTGGCCTGCGCGATGGGTCAGGTAGATGATATGAAGCGACGGATGCTCGACTCAGGGGCTGACGAGGTCGACGTACGGGATAGTTTGTAAAAAGGGGTGAGGTGCTCATGAGAGTGGCTCGAGGAACAAAAATTAAATTTTCAGTTCTGGTTTCGACGTTGATCGTGTCTGTGGCGGGTAACGCTTTGGCGCTACCGTTCAACGACGACATGGTGAGTGTACAGAAGCGCACTGGCGTGATGATGCGGCAAAAGGCTCCGGGAACGGTAGCGGTTGGAATGTCTGAATACCATGTGGCGAGCCGCGAAGAGGCGGAGAAGATGACGAACCCGATCAAGGGTGACGCGAGCTCAACCGTTAAGGGCAAAAGGCTTTTCGCCGTGAACTGCTTGCCATGCCATGGAGACATCAGCAAGAAGCCGTATGCTCCCGGCAGCGTAGGCGCGAAAGCTCTCCAGACGCCTCCGGATCTCACCACGGATATGTACAAGGCGCGCACCGATGGAAGCATCTACGCGACAATTCACTTCGGTATTCGGTTGATGCCAGGGCATGGATGGAAGCTCTCCCCAGCCGAGCATTGGGATATCGTGAATTACGTTCGCAGCGCGCAGGGAATTAATTAGGAAGGGATAAAGAGATGTCACACGTACACACAGTTCCAGTGAACATCGAGAGCGTCGTTGATGCTGGTCCGGTCCGCGTAAGCGGGTCTACCTTAACGAAGCTCTGGTTCATGGTCTTCATCGGAATTTTCGTTTTTACCGCGGGCTTGTTGTTCGGGGACGCTGGAGTAACGTGGGGCGCGTTCTATGTGAACGCGGTGTATTTCCAGGGACTCGCCTTAGGTGGTGTGATGACTACCGTTATCATGCAGATCGTTCGAGCGACCTGGGGTGCGCCAGTCCGCCGACTAGCTGAGGCTAACGTCGCTTATTTCCCGGTCGCTTTCTGCGTATTCCTTACGACCTACTTTGGGCGTGAGTATCTCTTCTACTGGGGGCGCGCGCCGATGCCGGGACGAGAGATGTGGATGGTTCCTGAGTTCGTGTACTTCCGTTTCGCGGTGTTGTTCTTCGTTCTCTACTTGCTCATGACTCGCTTCGTCGCTCGCTCGTTGCGTGGTGATGTGGGGCTCGCTCGTGAGCGCGCGAAGAATAAGGCGCAGTGGAATCTCGCGACCCACAGATCTCTAACGAAGGGCTGGAAGGGAGCAGGGGAGATCTTGCCGATTCAGCGTAAGATGTCTGTCACAGCGCCAGTCGTGGCGTTCTTTTATGTGGTCGTGGTTTCGCTGTTCGCGTTTGAGATGATCATGGGGCAGAACCCGACGTGGATATCCAATCTTTTCGGGGCGTTTATCTTCGTGAGTCAGATCTACATCGGGTGGGCAGGTCTTGCTCTCATGTCGATGTACTTCTCCAAGCGCCACAAGAGCCTCGGTGAGGTGGTGACATCTCAGCAGTTTTGGGACCTTGGTAAGTTGAACCTTGGGTTCTGCATGTTGTGGGGATACATGTTCTGGTCGCAGTTCTTGACTCAGTGGTACGGTAACCTCCCAGAGGAGACCCAGTGGCTTATCCTTCGTACCCGTGAGTTTCCCTGGAAGGGATTGGCATGGGTAGTATTCCCTATGTGCTTTATTATT
>CAIVDM010000109.1 GCA_903904735.1 uncultured delta proteobacterium | reverse complement strand
TGCAACTTCGTTGGAGACGTCAAAAAAATCCTCAGCGTATCTCAAAGGATACGCCTGCGGTTTTTTCGCCACCCCCGCCTCGTTTCGTCTGAACACTCAAAATGCTCACTACGGAAACTTTTTTCACCAACCTGCTAGGAGAACCGTGACGACCACTCAACCATCCACGATTATCCGCACCCCTCGGAACAGAGACCCTCAGAGCATCTCTCTCGTCATCCCATGCTACAACGAGCAGGAAGTCCTCCCAGAGCTGCGCAACCGATTGCGGGACCTCGTGGCGCAGTACTCATGTCCAGTAGAGGTCGTTCTAATCGATGATGGAAGCAAGGACCAAACGTGGCCCCTCCTACTTCAGTACTCCCGAGAGGACGGCTTTATAAAAGCTATTCGGATGTCGCGTAACTTTGGTCACCAAACAGCCATCACATGCGGCCTCGACCAGACCCTCGGAGAGGTGGTAATCATCCTCGACGCCGACTTGCAAGATCCCCCCGAACTCATCCCCGAGATGATCAAAGAGTGGCGCGACGGATACGACGTCGTGTACGGACAACGTCGTAAACGACTCGGGGAGTCGCTGTCGAAAAGATTTTTCGCCTTCGCGTTTTATCGGACCTTCGAGCGGGTCGTTGGATTACAGGTTCCACGCGACACCGGCGACTTCCGCTTGATGGACCGCCGCGCCGTTGACGCTCTGCAGTCCCTGCGTGAGCGACACCGCTTTGTTCGCGGCATGGTGTCGTGGATCGGATATCACCAGAAAGCCCTTCAGTACGACCGACCGGAGCGATTCGCCGGCGTAACGAAGTACCCTTTCCGCAAATCACTCTTCTTGGCGATCGACGCGATCACGTCCTTCACCTACGCGCCACTTCGCATAGCCTCCTACCTTGGCATCGCGACATCGGCGTGCGCGTTCCTCTACATCTTCGTCATAGTGGTGCTTAAAGTGTTCGGGATTAACTTTCCAGGATACACCTCGATCATGGCGTCGATTCTCTTGCTAGGCGGCGTCCAGCTCACCGTTCTTGGAATCCTTGGCGAATACGTCGGTCGGATCTTCGAGCAAGGTCAGCAGCGACCACTCTACTTGATCGACCAGATCCAAGGCGAGCCGCTTCAGAGCGAATCAAAGGAGCAGTCTCCGCGCAGCTGCTGCTCATAGGCAGCCGAGGCGCGGCGAAACAAAAGGTTTAAAGGTTTTATGACAACACACGCCACTACAAACAAAGAAGTCATCATAATCGGAGCAGGCTACACAGGTCTCGCCGCGGCTCTCGATCTAAGCCGCGCCGGATGCAAGGTAACCATCTACGAAAAAGACTCTGACGTAGGTGGTCTCGCCGGAACATTCGAGCTGACGCCAGGCACGCGCGTCGAGAAGTTTTACCATCACTGGTTCACCTCAGACGTTGACGTTCTGAACCTCATAGATGAGCTCGGACTAGGGCACCTCAAGCAGTTTCTCTCCTCGAATACTGGGCTCTACTACGCTAATTCAGTGTTCCGCCTGGCGAGCCCCCTCGATCTCCTTACCTTCAAGGGGATTCCATTTATCGACCGCGTCAGAACAGGGCTTATGGCCCTCATCGCGCGTCGCATTAACGACTGGAAACCTCTTGAGAACATCTCAGCCGAAGAGTGGCTGATTCAATACGGGGGACGGAAAGCCTACCAAGCTATCTGGAGCCCATTGATGCAAGGAAAGTTCGGAGTAGAGGCGAAGAACGTATCCGCTGTCTGGATGTGGAACAAGCTCAAGCTGCGAGGATCCAGTCGCGACAAGAAGGGCGGTGAAAGCCTCGTCTACTTTAGCGGTGGCTTTGGCGCGCTCACTGACGGCATGAGGAACTCACTATCGAAGTTGGGCGTCACCATTAAGTTAAACACCTGCGTGACGTCCATTATCACAGAGAACGGCAGAGCCGTTGGCGTTGAATCCGATCACGGCGCCCATCGAGCCGACGCCGTACTCGTAACAACTCCGCTTCCGACGTTTCTCTCGATGGCAAGAGATCTCCCCAGTGATTTCCGTGCCCAGTGCGAGAAGATCAGATTTCTCGGAAATAGCTGTCTCGTGCTGCGTTTAAATCGCTCGCTGTCCAAAACATACTGGCTGAACGTCGCCGATCCAAACTTTCCATTCGTGGGCATCATTGAGCACACAAACTTCGATTCGCGCGAGAACTACAATGGAGAGCACATCGTGTATCTCTCTAAGTATCTTCCTACCACGGAGAAGCTCTTCTCATTCACCCCGGATGAGATGCTTGAGTACTGCATTCCATTTATTCAGCGAATTTTCCCTGAGTTTAACCGCTCATGGATCATCGGCCATCACGTCTGGAAGGCTCAATACAGTCAACCCGTGATAACGAAGCACTACTCAGCGAATATCCCCGCACTCAAAACACCCGTGGATGGTTTGTGGCTATCGACTATGGCGCAGATCTATCCCGAGGACCGAGGAACGAACTACGCGGTTCGCTACGGACGCAGAGTCGCCAAGCAGATACTAGAACAGTTTAGCCAAGAGCTACCGAGTGAAGAGACTAACGGCCTCCTCGTAGGGAATAGAAGTACCGGAGTATAATCATATGTCGAAACAAACAGCCCAAGCGAGCGTAGCGAAACACGAAGCGACGCGAGACAATCAAGCGCAAGCCCAAGCGACAGCCACAGACGCCCGAGGCAACACCTCAAAGTCAAAGGAGAGTCAGTCGACGACGAAGACGAGCGGCTCATATTTTACCGGCACTGAGTGGGCATTCTACGCGACGATAATAGTCGTCGGGCTCATCCTGCGCTGGACTCTTCTCGATATGCGCCCATACCACCACGACGAGTCACTCCACGGCATGTATGGTCGCTACTTCTATGACTTCCCGAACGCTAATTTCTACAAGTACGACCCGATGCTGCATGGACCGATGCTGTACAACTCGATGCGCTTTATCTACGCGATGTTCGGGGACTCGCTGTGGGCGGCAAGAACCCCGGTGTGCCTCATGGGCTCGCTGTTCATGCTCGTGCCGTATCTTTACCGAAAGCACCTCAAGAGCGCCACGACCCTCATTCTCACCGGCGTAATCGCGTTCTCACCGACGATGGTATACTGGTCTCGGTTCCTCCGTGAGGATTACTGGGTGATATCAGGCATGCTGTGTGTCCTGTTCGGCTTTACGCTCGCGCCACGCGCATGGAAGCCTTTCCTAGTCGGACTCGGCATCACCATTCAGTGGTGCACAAAGGAGAACGTCTTTGTCACGATGGCCATCTTCATCGGCTTCTTGCTCTTTGAGTTCGCCTTCCAGACCCTGGTCCTCAAGAAGAAGGACTCATATCTCGCGCGAATAGGGCGATTCATTCAAGCGAATCTCCCCCTCACCTTTGTAAGCTTAGCGGCATGTGCCCTCATCTACTGCTGGTTCTACTCAGCGGGATTTCGATACATGGAGGGCATCAAGGCTGGACTTGGAGGCAAAGCGATCGAGTACTGGGCGGCCCATCACAAGATGGAGCGCATCAAGGGACCATTCAACTTTCACGTATATGTGACCGCATGGTACGAGTTGCCCGTCTTCGTGGCGATACTAGCTCAGATGATACTCTTCTACCGCCGAGCGCTCCCGCAGATCCAACTCTGCGCTGGACTCGTCGCGATGGCGATTCTCTTCTCATGGATCGGGACAGACCCCGCCACCATAGAGCAGAATTATATCTGGAAGCTGGCCAAGCTCAAGAACAGACTGGATATCGTTGGGCTGTTCGTCCTTCTCGCTCACGCTCCACTTGTGACTATTCAGCACATGCTGCGCGGTGAGAGAACGCTTGCTGCCGCGGGATACTTCTTCGCCGCGACTTTTTTCTCGTATAGCTACCTCGGAGAGAAGGTGCCGTGGCTTTCAGTCTACCCGCTTATCTTCTCGCTACCGTACCTCGGGCTGTTTTTTCAGGATTACTTCCAAAAGTATCCGATTAACTATCGCTCCTTCCCAACTGATAAGGCGCTCCTGGTCGTCGGATGCGCGGCGATGCTCCTCGGGCTTATCTTCGTCGCCGAGCAATGGGGAGAGCCGAACGAACGCTTATCACTCGAGAATCGCTTCTTCCTTGGGTTCGGCATCTTTGTGGCGACCGTCGTGGGAATCGCCAAGATGGACGCGGTTAGCCGAAACGCCGACACGACATTTTTGGGAACGACGAACATCGGTGCCTGGATCGTTGGCGTCGCGGCCCTATTTAGCATACGCGGCGCTGTGCAAACCAACTATCTCTACGCCGGAAAGGAGACTGAGTACTTAAGTCAGGTCCACACGACCTATGAGCTTGCCGAGTACGCCAAGAACATGATCGATGAAGCGATATATGAGCGTCATGGCTTTAAGCCGCGCATCTATGCGACTGGAGAGTCCACATGGCCTTTGACCTGGTATTTTAGAAACATACCAAATGAATATCGCTTCTCGCTCAAGACCCCAGAGGAGATCAAAGAGTTCGCGTACATCTTCCTGGCCTGGAAGGAGAAGTACGATCCAGGCGAGATTCCTGAGGGCTACATTCAACGCCGCATAAATCTGCGCGGATGGTGGGTGCCGGATTTCAACCAGATATCGGTAAAGAAGTTCTTCCGATACGCTATCAACCACTACCCCTGGAACACCTCAGGGTTCTCCTATGCCACCATGCTCACCGCCAAAGATATGGAGCGGTTTAGAAAGTAAGGCGGCGTCGCATTGGGGCTCGAGAGGTAATGTGCTCGCGCCCCAACTGCCAAGCTAACCAACTCCTAGAATTGGACCGCGCAGCTTTCAGCTCCGCGCTTCAAAGGACGAAGCCCTACTGCACGCGGTACAGCGTATACTGCTCTTTCTCGGCGAGCTTCGTGAAGCAAGAGAAGTCGAAGCTTCCAAGTTCCGCGTAACGTTCGCGCTCTTTCGCCCCGACCACGACATATCGAATCTGCTCGCGTGAGGCTAGGTCGCGGCGCGCGAGGCAATTCGTTTCCTTGTAAAACTGTTCTGTCACCTTCTCGCGGCGTCCGATCTCGCCGGCTTTCACCCCTTCGTTCTCTTTGAGGAGCAAATTAACGTGGTTCGCCCACCCCAAGTACGCCGGCTGCCCGGCGAGCGTTGAGACAAATGACGTAAAACTGTAGGGACCACCCTGCGTCTCGAGGGTACGTCCATAGGGCTGCTTTCGAAGCGCGCGGATTATCTCTCCTGACCCTGGGTACTTTCGATTAGCGAGCCCCAGCCCCTCACGACCAAACTCAGAGCCATCCATTTTTCGCATCGGGTATACATGATCGTAAAAACGCCATGTGCCAAAGGCCAGAGTCCCTATAAGCATCACGCCAGCGAGCATGGAAAAGCCCGGAGCGATCGCCTCTAACTGCTTGGAGCGCTTCTCCCAAACCAAGCCAAAAAGGTAGAACGCCGATAATCCTAAAAGCGCCCATGAGGTTGTGTAGATCTTAAAGATCGTGTTCATACGCTCAATCTCTGGGCCGTAGGCGTCATTAAGAAACACGACCTCTGGGAGCAATACGAGCCCGAGGCTAATGATGAGCAGGCCCTCGCCAAACACATCCTTCCACGTCACGCCCTTTTCGCGCGGCGATAGCAATCTCACAAGCTGCAAACCAATCAGGGCATAGATGAAGAGCGCGCCCTTATCGAATAGAAGGGTGCACCCCAAAAACGCCGCCATCATGACCAGATGGAGCGAGAAGGAATGTAGAAGAAGGGTCGATAGCGCGATTACCGCGAGCTGGGTTCCCCAGTGCGCGAAAAGCTCGGCGGTGGTCGTAACCGGAATTGGACTACGAACGAAATCCAACTTTCCTCCCTCGGACTGGATGTGAGAACTCGAGAGTCCAAGAGCGACGAAGAGCAGAACCCAAAAAACGCTCCACACCACCTCCTTCTTACCAAAGCCACCCGTCTTATGCGCCTTACCTGATTTGCGCTCACCTTTAAACGGATTAGAGAGAGAGAGCTTTCCAGGAAAGAAGAGAATTTCGAAGGCCACAACGCACGCGAGTACAAGGCCAATTTGAAACCAGGTCACATACGCTCGTCGAATCAGCAGCACAGCCAACGCGACGAAAGGCACCATGAGCGCCGCGAACTGCTTGAATAAATCGGAATATCGATGATCGCTTAAAGAGCGATCATCGCCCTCTGGTAACGTAATGGAGCCGTCTCTCGCGAACGAAACTGACACGAGAGAGGTGGGCAGGCCGATCTTAAACATGATCATCGCCGTCGCGACGAGGATGACTACCGCCCCGCCCCACATCGGCACCTCCCAGGCGTTGCTCCCCAGAAGGAACAAAACACCGCCCACCGTAAACAGCGTTGTCTGGACGATCTTTCGCGCTACCGACGCGGTGCTCGTGATCACTCGGTAGAGGACAAGAAGAAGGAACGGAAACGTGACAAGATTAAGATAATGTGGATGCGCGTCTCCAAGCACGAATGACCAGGCCGGAAACTCGTCGATTGCCCCTTGGATAACACGAGAGGGACCCCACCAGCCGGGATCGGTTATGAAGTTTCCTTGCTTGTCACGAGAGAGGATCAGCATGCCAGCGACGTTTGGACCAAAGGGGATAAACAGCGCCCCTAGTGAGGCGAGTAGCGTTGTACCACCTAACACCACCCGGATTATCTGAAAAATCACCGCGCCATAGAGCGCCATAGAGATCGATATCATTGTGTGATACGCGTCCCAGACATCGATGTTCAGAAGGGAGCTCAGCATCGCTCCAAAGCGATACCAGAAGACGTAATAGTTAAGGGGAAAGCCCTCCATCCATGGCTCCTTTGGCAGGACCGGCGAATCAATAGCCGAGGCAAGCAAGGAGTAATCTCTTAAGCGCTCGCCTAGATCGTAAAAATCCACCCACTGAAGGCACAGCGTATACGCGATAGCGTACGTCGCCGCGAACGCGCCGAGCGGATAGAGATCTGAGGCAACCAGCTTCTCCTTGCGAGGTCCGAAGATGACGTAAGCTCCAATCGCGATAATCGCGAAGCAAAAGAGATAGAACATCTGCTCGGCGCCTCCGCCAACGATCTCCTTGTTGGCCATCAGGAGCGTTTTACCCACAAGGAACTTAAAGAGTGGGGTAAGCAAGAGACTCGCGCACACGAACTCAAAGAGAGGGACCGCGATGAAAAAGCCAACGGCGGCGATCGCGAGAATCAGAATTATTATCGTCATTGAGATAGCCCACTTCCATACTTAGGATTGAATTTCGAAAAATAGGTCACGTAAAGTGTTGTCGCTCCAAACGACGCTACCTTCGTGAAAAGCTCTGGATGATTCTCAAACTTAGTCGGATCGAGGCGCCTGTAGGTCGCTCGTTCAATCGAGCCCACGACGATAAAATCAACTCTGTTGTCGAGCAGAAGCTTCTTGGTGATCTCCACATCCTCGTGGATGTAGACAGCCTGAATGGCCTTACGACGATCGAGCGCCTCTCGCTCGGAGAGTCCCCGTTGCTTGGCGTGATGCTCCCAACCAAGCACCGTGGGTAGCCCAGTGTGCATGGAGATTCGAGTATACTCACGATACGCGTCCCCTTGCGCCTCGAGAATTGTGGGGGTTCCCTTCACGTTCGCGTTAAGCCACGCGATGAGAGCGGCGTCATCAGGATTCATGTCTCGCAAATACGCGATACCATCAAGTGTATAGTGGCGGCTGTTTACACGCTTTTGCCGCACAATAGCGTAGACATTAACGGAAGTGCCAATCAACAGGAGCCCAACAAAGGCATATCCACTCCAGCGACTTATCATTTTCAGCCGAACGGAATCACGACGCGCGATCGCTTGGTACGCGTAGAACGCTCCCACAACCGTTGAGACGCCGGACAACATCCATACGGCCATATAGCCCTTAAAGAGGGTATTCATGCGATCAAGAAGGAAAAAGATCTCCAAGATAACGATCAGCGAGCCCGCGCAGGCGATGAAGAGCGCGAGGGCGCGGCTCTCTGGCTCGGCGCGTCGATTGCTCCACATTACCATATACGCCAATGCCACCAGCGTTCCGCAGTACACGAACGTACCCCAGGGATGATTCTCGAGCCCGCGCTGCATACTAAGAAGTGGCGGTATGAAAGCGAGAACGAAGAGAAACATTCCGATCAGCAAATGGGGAACCGCGATGGGCCTATCAGTCTTATCACGCTGCCAGGCGAGCACCCCGACGACTACTAACATCCCAGTGAGCCAGTAGCCGATTATTCGAAAGAGCTTGGGCACTGAGTTAAACTCATGACTTGAAACCCAGCCCCATCCACCACTTGGTCGGAAACTTACACCTTTCTGATACAACCAAACGACACACGCGGCGCTCGCGCCAAAAAGCGATAAGTCCCAGATAAACGCGACCACACGAGTAAAAATCGTCACTAAAACAACCTCTCCTATAATCGGCGAACCATCGGAGTTAGTAGGAGGTTTCCAGAAGAGTGGGACTTGTGAAAACGCGATCATCAACCCAACGACTCCGCCGAACGTGATGAAATCCCACGTGTTAATTCCAAAAAGAGAACCGATGATCGATCCGAGAACAACTCGAGTGAAGAAGCCTTGGGGTGAGTAACGATGCGCGCCATCAAGGAACACAAGTGTCGCCAACCCGAGCGCGGTGACCGTAAACGGTATGGCGATCACATGCGCGTGAAGATCCGCGAAGAGAAGTGACCACGAAGTGTACTCAAGGAAGGACGGCGAGACGAACACTCGGGTAGACGGCCAGAACGTAGTGTCGAAGTTAAATTCCTTACCGATAAAGAGATTCATTATCGAGAGTCGCAGCACCTCAGGATTGCTGGCCAGCAGGAGCACCCACACCGCGTAGCTTGAAAAGCGCTTGCCCTTTGTCAGTGTTATGAGAAGCGAGAAGAGCGCTGCGCCTATCCATCCCGCCAACATCGCCATAGCGAGGTTGTATCCGATCGACGGGGGGATATTGGTCAGCTTTATCAGAGCCGCCATGAAATAGATACCTAAATAATAGTAGCTCATCGGGCTACCTGCCGCCCACGGATCCTGCGGGGGAAGTTGTTCGTTGCGAACAAAGAAATTCAGGAACGTCGAGTCCATCGGCTTTTCACCCCAAAAGATCTCAGGGTTCACGAAGCGAATAATGCCGAAGAAGAGTGTCAGACCCAGAAACGCCCCTTCAACTGGGCGAGCGTATTCCTTCAGAATCGCTCCTAGCTCTTGGCGAGAGAGCCAGCGCGAGCGATAGCCGCGATAACCCATGAAAAGAAACACACCGAATATGAGGCTTAGAAGGAGATTGTTATCGGTAGTAAGCCCACACAACGAACACAGCCATGCTGAACCAGAGAAAGCGAACACTCCCAATATCTTTGACCAGCCGTATCCACGATCCGGCGCCTTCGGGCACATCCACGCCAGGTACGGCAACACGGCGAACGCGAGCAACTGTACGACAACCACCCAAAGCACCGAATGCGGAAGACCATACATATTCACTGGGTGACAACCTCTCTATGGACGCCTACGGCGTACCTTCATTGAAATTAACGCGGTGGATCGTCTGCCAAACCACACGCAGGACTCATCACACGGGTGGATACCGGGATGCGTAAAGATATCTGTACCCTACGTCACGCGAACCACGCCACCCCCTTCGTTATCTTCTGTCCCTCACCAGAGGAACATCTTAGACTATACGAGTGCCGGAACTTCACTCGTCATTCTCGCCTCCGCTATACCTTCAATCACCGGCCGTTCAGACCATAACGCCATCTCTTTTTCGGCGAGTTGACTCGTTGCCGGGGGAGTCCGAGCTACTGGAGCTCCCTGATGGAGACTTTTTAGAGCTACACTGGCATCGGCACGGACGTCCCATACTAGCTTTACTTACCCATGGTCTCGAAGGTTCCATGGAGAGCAGTTACCTTTTAGGCCTAGCTCACGCGCTCTCTAGAGCCGACTTTGATGTCCTGCGCTGGAATATGCGGGGGTGCGGAACCGAGCGGAACCGACTCACCACCTGGTACCACAGCGGACAAAGCGAGGATCTCCTCCAGGTTGTGTCGCGCGCCCTCTCGGTTCACTCGGGGGATGTTGTCCTGGTTGGAATCAGCGTCGGCGGCAACATCACCCTCAAATACCTGGGAGAGTCGGCGACGTCCCTATCACCCAGAATCCGCGCGGCTGTCGCGGTTTCAGTGCCGATAGATCTCAAAGGATCGGCGCAGCAGCTCGCGAAACCAAAGAACGCTCTTTATATGCAGTACCTACTGAGACCTCTGCGAGCGCGAATGAGGGAAAAAGCGGCGCGATTTCCAGGTCATTTCGACATATCGAGACTCTCTTCGATCCGCACCTTTCATGAGTTCGACGCGCGCTTCACCGCTCCTTACCATGGATTTCGCTCAGTCGATGAGTACTGGGAACACTCAAGCTCACGACAATTCTTAACCTCAATCACCGTGCCAACTCTTCTCATATCAGCCCAGGACGACCCGTTTCTTTCTCCGGGATGCTTCCCACGCGAAATCGCACGCGCTACCGACCGCATTTTATTAGAAACTCCCTCGCATGGAGGGCACGTTGGTTTTATAGAGCGCCTAGCTCTGGAAAGGACCTGGCTCGACAAAAGAATTGTTGAGTTTCTGCGAACCATTCCGTCTAAAATAGTCGCGTTGAATTCCAATGTTGACGGCACCACGAGCGAGGACACCTCAGAAAATTGAAGAACGCGAATATGTGATTCGGCCGTTGCTTCATCCCCTAGCTAGGGAGCAACGGTCGAAAAGACAACCGCCCCTCTAAGGAGCGGTTGTACGAGCGGAACTTAGAAGCCGCCCAAGGAATCGCGCGATGGAGAGGAGGTACCCGCCATCTGTTGAGAAGGCTCGCAGACTACATTTGAGCTTATATCTCGGTTGTTACCCTCCGAGACTCTCGAGGAGTAGCTACGATCGATACCATCGCGTATGCCAGTGGTATCGAACTCGTCGTATGCGCTTCGCGCGGCGCGTCTGCTGTTGGCGTAACGCCCCTGCTGACGGAGTCGAACCGACGCGTCATCTCGATCCGTCCACGTCCTTACCTGGAAGCAAGCGCCTGGAACGTTCTTGATGTTGGCGATCGTCTGCCCACGCTCATTAAGCTGTCTCCAATGATTTGTCATTCTTCGCATCGGCTGGTTTCGTCCCGCCGAAACGTACAACGTGACGCGATCGGCCGTTGAGAAATCAAACCCTGACGCCCTAATCGCGATGTTGCATCGACCAGAGAGGTTTTCCTCGACACATCCCCCCTTAAAGCGGATCTGAAGACCGTCTATCTCAGCTCTGGCGACCGATGATGTGTTGAACACAGCGACTGCGGCTACTACGTACGCGAAAGAACCAACAAAGAACCTTTTCATAACAACTCCTTATTAAATGGAATAATATCCCATATTCAGGAGGAGCGGAGAAACCGCTTCTGTTTTTTTAAAATAGTTTTAACTACTTCATAACACTGGATAAAAGAATCGAATCAAACAAACCCTCGCATTCCATTCGCTGCGAGGTTTCTCAAATGAGGGTGGGCATCAATCGAGGATACAAATAGTTACATTCACTAACACCCTAGCCGAGCTACTTTATGAAACGTTTGCCCATATTCTAGGGCTCGACTGGGGTCTGGCACCCTTCTCGTAGCGCAAGAGTTGCTGTTGTTGATTGGAATTAAAGAACAAATCGCTCAAAAACCGAATCAGCGACCGCTATACCCTTTGGGGTAAGCGATACACTCTCGCCCTCCTCCCTAATAAACCCCTCGCCCTTTAGCTCTCGTATCACATCGCCGTATGTGTCCCACATAGAAAGCCCGAAACGCTTTTGAAAGTTACTTGCCGTGACCCCAGCGATTCTGCGCAATCCGAGGTAGAAGAACTCAAACCACAGCGATTTTCCCTCTACTCTCTCGCTCCAGGAGATCACGCGAGAGGTCCCGGCGTCCCTGATATACGTTTGAGGCAGAGCCACGGTGCTCCATCTATCGCCGGTCTCAAAAAACCCATCTCGCGCGCTTCCAACATAACTATGAGCTCCGGCGCCAACACCGAGGTAATCTCCGCCGATCCAGTACACGTTATTGTGCTCGCTCTCCTTACCAGCACGAGCGTAGTTACTGATTTCATAGCGCGCGAAACCGTGTCGACTCGCTAGCTCAGGTATTCGTTCCAGCATATCCGCCACGAGCCCATCCGCTGGCATTGAGAGAAGTCCGCGCTCCTGCCGCTGAAAAAAAGGGGTTCCCGGCTCAATAGTGAGTGAATAGGTTGAGAGGTGCGTGATGGGAAGCGACGCCGCGGTGTCGATATCTCGCTCCAGATCACTAAGTAACTGACCAGGCGTTCCAAAGATGATGTCGACACTTACATTAGAGATACCCGCCTCGTGAGCGAGCGCGACCGCTTCCTTGGCTTGCTCAGCGGTGTGATCTCGCCCCAGAAGCTTGAGGCGAGCGTCATCGAAACTCTGTACGCCAAAGCTAATCCTATTTATTCCAGTGGACGCGAACTCCGCGAGCTTCTCTCTGGAAACATCCCCCGGGTTCGCCTCAAGAGTGATTTCCGCTCCTGACATTATAGGAAAGAGATCATCCGCCGCTCTGATAATCGAGTCGATTGCCGCCCCTGAAAGGAGCGAGGGTGTCCCTCCACCAAAGAAAATGGTCCCTAATCGCCGGCCACGAAAACGTTCGTCAGCGGCGGAACGCTGAAGCTCCTTTTTCAGCGCCTCGACATACTCCGCTTCCGGGACACGCGCCGTAGCGTAGGTATTAAAGTCGCAGTACGGACACTTATGCGCGCAAAATGGGATATGCGCGTACAAGGAGAACGGGGCGTTCGTCATCGCTTGTTGGCTTTGCGGCGCGCTTTACGCTGAGCCTCGAGTCGGGCGCGATCCGGTCGAGAATCATCGTCGTCGGCAACAACAGCCTCGGACTCCGCGTCCTCTACCGTATCTCCATGGACGAGCTGCACCTCTCGCTGCCGCTCCTCGTGCTTACGACGCTCTTCCTCGATGTGCTTCACGACCTCTTCCACAGAGGGAACGTCGTGATAACACAAGCGACGCAAAACGCTTTCCTTCATCTCAGCTATCATTTGCTGGAAGAGAATAAACCCCTCTCGCTGGTACTCGTAGAGCGGGTTTTTCTGCGCGTAACCTCGCAGTCCGATTCCCTCTCGCAGGTGGTCCATCTCAAGAAGGTGGTGGCGCCAAAAGTAATCAACACCCTCAAGAATCGTGTCCTGCTCTATCACCTCGAAGCCGATCGGCGCGTCCATTCCCATCTCGCCACGGTTAAGCTGCGGAGAGACTCCTATCTCACGGAGTCCCTGTAACTTCCCGCTCTGTTGAGCCGCGTGCTCCTCGTACACAGTACGAGCGGCATCTCGAAGCGCGTCGAACAACGTCTGATGGTCAAGCTGTATATCCGATGGGAACTGGAATTTTCGACCCGTTAGGAACTCGTAGCGCTCCGCCAACTTCTCAAGCGGCCACTCCATCGGCTTAACTCGCTCGTCACAGAAGGTACTGAGCGCCGACTCAAGCAGATCGTCGATCATCTCAAGAACCTCATCTCGAATCCCCTCATTCTTGAGGGCTCGATTTCGGAGGTTGTAAATCACCTGACGCTGCTTATTCATGACGTCGTCGTACTCGGTCACGTGCTTTCGGCTATCAAAGTGCATAGCCTCGACTCGCTTCTGAGCTCCTTCAATCGTGCGGCTCATCATCGAGTGGTCGAGGGACATTCCCTCCTCCCAGCCCATGCGGAGCATGAGCTGCTGCAAGCGCTCGCCCTGGAAACGAACCATGAGGTCATCCTCAAGCGAGATATAAAATCTGGATTCTCCGGGGTCTCCCTGACGTCCGGCGCGACCACGCAGCTGGTTGTCGATGCGCCGCGATTCGTGTCTCTCCGTTCCCATGACCACAAGACCACCAGCGGCGACCACACGCGAGTGTTCCTCCACGCATTGCCTCCGGTAACGCTCTAACGCCTCCTGATAGGCGGGATCCTGAGGATCTCGCGTACCAGTCTCCGAAACCGTCATGAAATCAGGGTTTCCACCCAGCAAGATATCAGTTCCTCGGCCCGCCATGTTCGTGGATATAGTCACGGCACCGAAGCGCCCCGCTTGCGCGATAATCTCAGCCTCGCGCTGATGCTGCTTCGCGTTAAGAACGTTGTGAGGGATACACTTCTCCTTGAGCATACTCGAGAGAGTCTCACTTTGATCGATACTAATGGTACCAACCAAGATCGGCTGGCCGTCGGCGTGAATCGCCTCGATATCGGTGATTACCGCGTTGTATTTCTCGCGCCGAGTTCGATATACGACGTCAGGATGATCTTTTCTGACCATCGATTGATTGGTCGGAACCAACGCCACCTCCAGCCCGTAGATCTCCTTAAACTCACCCGCTTCCGTATCGGCGGTTCCGGTCATGCCGCCGAGCTTGTCGTACATACGGAAGTAGTTCTGGAAGGTAATGGAGGCGAGCGTTTGATTCTCACGCTGAACCGGGACGCCCTCTTTCGCCTCAATCGCTTGGTGTAAACCGTTCGACCAACGACGTCCTGGCATGAGTCGACCCGTGAATTCATCAACGATAACGACCTGTCCATTTTGAACCACGTAGTCGACATCACGCTCAAAACCTGTATGCGCCCGCAGCGCCTGCGTCATGTGGTGCAACATCTCTATGTTGGAAGGATCGTAGAGATTCTCAACGCCAAGAAAGCCTTCCGCTTTTTTAATGCCAACATCCGTCAGGGACGGCTGCTTGCTCTTTAAATCCATCTCGAAATCCACATCACGCTGCAGATGCGGAATAACCTTATTCACTTGCTGATACTTGTCGGTTGAATCCTCGGCGGGACCTGAGATGATCAAGGGAGTTCGAGCCTCATCGATTAAGATGGAGTCGACCTCGTCAACGATGGCGAAGTAGTGTCCACGCTGAACCATCTCGCCTGCGGAGAACTTCATGTTATCCCGCAGATAATCGAAGCCAAACTCGTTGTTCTGCCCGTAGGTGATATCCGCTCGATAGGCCGCCTTCTTCTCTTCTTCGCTCATGCCGTGGTAGACGCACCCCACCGTAAGCCCAAGGAACTGATGAATGCGTCCCATCCACTCCGCGTCGCGTCGGGCCAAGTAATCGTTGACCGTCACGACATGAACTCCCTTTCCGGTGAGCGCGTTAAGGTATGAGGGAAGTGTCGCCACGAGGGTCTTTCCCTCTCCCGTGCGCATCTCGGCGATCATCTTGTTGTGGAGGATAGCGCCTCCGATCATCTGCACATCAAAGTGCCGCATTCCAACTACGCGTCGCGACGCCTCGCGAACCACCGCGAACGCCTCAGGCAGAAGGTCGTCAAGGGTGGCGCCCTGAGCGAGCCGTTCTTTGAACAGTCCAGTCTGTGAGCGTAACTCCTCATCGCTCATGGGCTGGTAGGTTCGCTCGAGGTCGTTTATCCGCAAGACGATGGGTTTGAGCATCTTTAGAAGGCGGTCGTTACGTGTTCCAAAGATCTTCTTCGCGATGTAGGAGAACATAATTCAATACTTTCAGGTGGTTGCAAACTCCTCCGTGTACAGGTCGCTTTCACGGAGCCCGGCAATCTAAACCGTGCAAAGTATATGAAGTAATTGCGAAAAGAGCGAGAGTTGAGTGCGTGTGCCTCCAATAAAGCCTCTCCGCCCGCATAGCTCGGTTTGGGAGTGTTTTTTCATGATATCTTGAGAGCGATCATCTCCAAGAGAAACAGCGAGAACAAAGAAAGAGATGAGAAGGTGTATTCCCATCCTTCCCTACCGATCTCGTGGAAGATCCCTTTTTATTGAAGATGCGACTCTAGCGGCGGAAAAGAGCGCTCTGGATAGCCCGCGTCGCGACCGCGATACCTATCTCTCTAAGCCCAAGCCCGGTCCCCGCAGCGACGCGTCGAGAGGCACCTCCGACCTGCCGCCTGGAACGCAGTCGAGAGATCAAGAATCCGACACCTGCCGCGATAGCGCAAGCTCGCGCAGGATTCTTACTCACGAACTCGGGCATAAGGAACGCGCGCTTTACGCGCTGAGCCCTGTCCCGCACAGCTCCTTGGAGCCGCTCAACGTCTTGCTCCAGTGCCTGGGTCGTTTGTCGTATTCCCTGGCGCAAACGCTCAGGGCTCGCTCCGTTTACATCGTGCGCTGCATCCATGCTACACCCTCCTTTAAGGCGTCAAAGGTCTTACTCGATTCAGCGGTTAACGCCCGCCACTGCCTCAAGCTCCAATACGAAATTCCGACAGCGATCACGGCGGCGCCAGTGGCGACAACACCAAACGAAAAGCCCAGCGTGTATCGAGGATCCGCGGCCGCGATCGTGTAGGCGATAGCGAACAATCCCAGCAGGATCGCCGAGAACGTAAAGACCGAACCAACGACAAGAAGAGCCGCGATTCTCGCAATGCGCTTTGATTCGCGACGTGTCTCTCCCCGGAGCAGCTCGACTTCTTGACGCATTAAAGCGCGCGCATCATCAAGGATATCTCGCATGATGGGCGTTACGGTGGACTCCAGTTCCTCACGCATCGAGTTGAACATACACCTCTCCGGCTTTCCTAATCTCAGCTTGAATATCTCGCCGAGGCGACGAATGACGTCACCTCGGCGATCGACTAACGCCGCGCGATACGGGTGGCGTTACCTACTAAGAGCCCCGCTAGGAAACACACTCCAAGCGAACGCAATGGGTATCGACGCACTACTCCTCCCACATCGTTCATTACTCGCTCTCGCATCATATAGCGTCCAGTCGCGTCCAAAACATTTGATGCCTGCGTGAAAGCGCTTGTTGCCGCTCCTTCCTGAGGAGCCCGTTCACGCACAATGTTAGCGGCGCTTCGCATCTTACGTCCAATTAAGTTCAGCGCCTTATCCAGATACTCGCCGGCCGAACCCACTGTCGACTCCTCTCGCGGCTCACCTATCGACTCTTGTCTGAAGTCACTCTCCTGTTGCGCTCGCTCTGTCTGCTCCATAAACCCACCCTTTTAGAAATTTTCGAAATGAATCACTCACGAGCACACCATACTCTCGCGGCCTCACTTGTGACGATGACTTGCCTCACAGGGCTGTTGATAGCTGAGGTCGTGGCACGATCTGACTGGCGAGCTGATCGACTACTATCTGAACAACGAGGAAAGTGAGCCGACAAGGTCTCCTCGTTTGGACAGGACTTGTTCAGGGGCGCCCATCTCAAAATCCTCAAAATCGAATCCCGGACTCACTGCACAACCCAGAAGGCTATAACTCGTTCCGGCTAGCGGACGTGACGCGAACCACACTCCATGTGGGACGGTGTATTGAAGTAACTCCCCTCGATCGGGTCGGTTACCTAAGATAACGACGGAGTAGCTCGCCCCCTGAACCATGTGCAACTCTAGTGGTCCGCCAGCGTAAAAATGCCACGTCTCGTCTGACTTGATGCGGTGAAAGGCTGAGAAATCACCCGCTTCGAGCAGATAATAAATACTGGTGGCGAAATCGCGGGCGCCAGGGAATCGCTCGGGCAGGTGCGCCGAGGCCACGCGCTCTGACGATCTATATACCTCTCGAAAGAAACCACCCTCTGGATGAGAAGCCAATCCCAAGTGAGAAACCCAATATGACGGCGACATCTGAGCATGCTCCATGCCAGGAACCTATCAAGACGCCCCGCAGTGACGAAAGCCCTAACCGAACTATTGTGGCGGGGATTTCTCTCTTTCTCGTGTTTACTCGGTAGAGCATGAGAGCTACAAGAGAGACGAGCTTTACAAGGAACTCTCATGGTAGATAGCAACTCTAAAATTCCCGCCATACGAACGATTATGATGCCGCGCGACACGAACGCGCTCGGAAGCATCTTCGGCGGACATATCTTAAGCCTCATCGACTTAGCGGCAGGACAACACGCTCGGTCGGTGGCGCCAAAAAAGTATGTGACCAAGATTATGCGCGAGGTGGTCTTTATCGCGCCAGTCTTTGTTGGAGACGCGGTAAGCTTCTACTGTGAGACGATGAAACAGGGACATACCTCGATAACCATCAAAGTTGAGGTTGAGGCGACGAGAGGCATCGACTCGGTTCACACAATTCACGTCACCTCCGCCGAGGTCGTGATGGTCGCTGTCGATAACCAGAACCGACCGATCCCGATCGTTGACGAGAACAAGCCTTAACGAGAACTGGCCTCAGCCTCGACAGCAGAGCCTTCAATTTCGATGGACTCGCTCGGGGGGAGCTGCTCGGGCAAGTCAAAAGGAACTCTCATCAGGAATGTCATCGCTTCGTTGTGTTCATCTATAAAGGCTCGGTATTTACGCTCCTGTTCGGGGGTAAGGAGCGAAAAAAACTTGCGAGTTAGCTCCCCCTCTCGCCCTGTCAAATCCTGGCTAGCGGAAGGAGCACCAGCCGTTCTCGAGCCGTCTGCCCGCACTTCGGAGGGATGTACCGTCACAATCTGTCCCGTGCTGTCGAGAACGGAGATGGGGACTCCACCCCTAACTACAGATAACTTTCCATAGATGCTCCGCGCTTGCTCCTGTTGCTCGGCTGTTAGTCCGATCATCGCTCCGAGGTACTCAATTCCGCGCGCCACAGAACGGGCCTCGCTATCCTCACTAGATTTAGCGCACTTCATGACCTGATTGAGATATCGCTCCTCGCCTAGATGTTTTTTGATAATTTGATGACTTCGCTCCATATCGCTTTCAGGGTGTGTCGGCTCGCTTACTTTGCTTATCTCCAATCGCGAGCGTCGTAACTGAGCACTCAGGTCCGCCGTTATCGCTACTTTATCCCGCTCTGAAATTCCTTCGTCGCACAGCGCGTTAGCCATGTGATACGAGTACCGCCGCAACTCGGCACCCGGGTCCTCCGCGATGTCGCGATCGAGTTGCGCTTGCTCCTCCGCTTCCAAGCGAGCGAGCATCTTCTCTTGCGCCTCGCTTTCGCTACGCCCGTAGCATGAGGCTTCCTCACTCCTCGAAGACGAAAACTCTGGAAGCTCATGCGCGATAGGCTCCCGATGAAGTCGAGCGATCTTGCGCTTGAGGCGCAGGATCGCCTGGGATTGCCCGACGCGATCCGCTCGACGTTCATGCGCGGTACTACCCTCATACGCGCCGAACGCGAGCAGCCCTCCAACTGAGACAATCAAAACAAGTATTCCCCTCTTCGTATTCATGCGCTCATCCCACGCCGCCACCAGCTCTCGGCGACTCTCCTACCTGGATATGGGCAATTTGAATGGCGCCGTCGCGCCCCAAAGATCACAATTTGGTAACATCATAAGATGGCGTAAAGACGAGAGAATTGAAGCGGTTGAGGCGCAAATTGCTCGCGGAGGTTTTGCCATTAGCTGTGTCTACGGCCTCTAGCGGCTAAGAGGATGGAAATCTCGATGAGAGCACTAAGCCCGAGTCTCTCGCATCATCCGCTCCACCGTATCGACGACAACCTGCGTTGTTCGATCGATCTCGATGTTGGCGAGCGCGCCGACCCCCATCTCGCCGAACGTGGTCTTGGCGAGCGTTTCGGGGATCAGAGAAATCGTGAAAGAGCCGTTTTTCTTATCCACTCCAGTGAGCGTAAGGCTCGCTCCCTGCACGGCGATATATCCTTTGGTGAAGAGATACTTCGCCCACTCGGGCGATACCTTGAACGTGACTATCCTGCTTTCATGCAGCGTATCGACGTTCACGAGCTCAGCGACGACATCAACGTGGCCTGAGAGAACGTGCCCGCCAACTTCGTCGCCGAACTTGAGCGATCGCTCGAAATTGACTCGCGCCCCGTCCTTGAGGGTATGAAACATCGTGCGAGTCATCGTCTCGGGAACGAGATCAAAGCTCGCCTCATCGCTCGAGAATCCAGTCACCGTGAGACAGCACCCGTTTATCGAGATACTCGCGCCCTGCTGGACGCTGGCGAGCGCTCCTTTTGGGAAAGCCACCACTAAACGCGTAATATCCCGCTCTTGTCGTATAGCCTGAATCGAGGCGATCCCCTGCACTATTCCGGTAAACATCGGTTCCTAGTCTCCAATCACGGCGAATAGCCGCTCCCATATCGGATCAGTAGCCATTCCCTCGCCAGTCACCAGAACGTCGTCCTTCTCGAGGTGATACCCCGCGGCGACATTTTTTTGAGCTTTCGGCTTATCATTCTGTCGGAGCGTATCGAACTTCGTTAAAACGATCAGAAGAGGAATCCCCTCACTCGCGCAGATCGTCTGAATGGCGAGCTCGTCTTCCGCGGGCTCACGGCGGCAATCGTTGAGTAGAATCACCGCGCGAAGATACTTCCGCTCCCGCAAGAACGTCACTGACAGGCGCGAAATAGCCTCGCGCACTTCTTTTGGTAGCTTAGCGAAACCAAACCCAGGCATATCGACCAGCGCTTGACCAAACGCCTTCTCTCGCCAGCTCCCCTCGACGCTGTAGAAGTTCAACTCACGAGTTGAGCCTGGATTGCCGCTGACTCGCGCCAGCTTCCTGCCGACGAGGCGATTGATGAATGTCGACTTGCCGACATTAGACCGACCGATAACGGCGATCTCCGGAAGCTGATGCTTTCGAATCGCCCGCATATCGGGCGCTCCAAACATAAACTCCGCGTTAGTAACCTTACACTGCTGATTTGGACGCGTCATTGTGCGGCTCCCCGCGCTTTGAGAGCGCTCTTTCAACTTTGGAAACACGCATACCGATCGTGGCGATGTATGCGCTCAACACTACCCACACAACTGTGTATGACCAGAAGAGGGAGGGAAATGTATCAGGCGTCATAGTTGTCCTCGTCTACCAAAACTTCTTTAGCCGCATGCTCCAACAAGCCGACTCGATATCGAAGCCAGATTAACAGGCCGCCGAGTAGCATAAAGGCAGCGACTGATAAACCAAAAGCCGTCCAGTATGACGGCGACTTAAGCCCACCATGCTCAATCACCTCGGGATGCAGACGAGCGCTCTGCGGAAGAAACTTTATCGAGATGTAAACCAGCGGCACCGAAAGCGCCCCCAAAATGCCGAGAATACTACCGTGAACCGCGGTCTTCGTAGGATCACCAAAATTGCGAAGCACCGTGAACGAGAGAAATATCAGCCACAAAACCAGGAAGGTTACGAGTCGAGGCTCCTCCCATCGAAACCAGGTGTTCCAGGCGCTGTGTCCCCAGATCATGCCCGTGATGAGCACTATCGTACACAATACAAAACCCACTTCGCCCGCCGCCGTCGCGAATATATCAGACTTGGCGTCACGATTCGTGAGGTATAGGAGACTGGCGATAAACACCGCGCCGAAAGCGGCGTAACACGCGAGCGCGCTCGCGACATGGAAGTAAAACACGCGCTGAACGGCTCCCATCACCTGCTCGTTCGGAACAACCATGAACACCATGTATTGGGCGCAACCAACCAGGAGCAGCGCGCTCAGCGTGAGCAGGATATGCGTGAGGCGAACTCGATCTGACAGCATTGGGAGGTTGTCCTAAATCGGCGGTTAAGGAGGATCAAAATGGCGCAGATGCCGAGCGTAGGACTATACCAGGGGCTAGCCACACCTTCAACCAGTGGCGCCAGAGTGAAATAACCTGCCATTCAAGGCAGATAGGTCACCGTTTTGGGCAAATTTTTCTCTTCTCACACTTTCGAAGCAGCGAAGACAAGCCATTTCGCACTCCAGCGATCGTACTTGCAGCTCCCGCGCCACCTCGGGTCGGCGTCGCGACAACTCCCAGTCGGCGGTAACACTGCTGCACCTTCTTCGCCATCCGACCGGTCTGGCGTTCCATAATCTTAAACTGAGGAGTCAAAGCTTTTACCTCTTCGGCGAAAGACACCGTCACGCATGATGAGCCACACACAAGTACGCCACGCCTAAAGATATCCCGACCCTTCGCCGCGATGACTTGATAGGCGTCGCCCACTAGCTGATCCGCGAGAGCGATATCGGCGCCGCAGCCTTTGGCCATATAGCGTTTACTATCGTCGATGAATCGCTGCTTTAGGATCTCCGCCTTCTTTAGCAGATCGTTCTCGAAACCTAGAATTTCTTTTGTGGGAGCTACCCTCGCGCAATTATTCGAGGATATCTCGCACGAGCGAGTCTTATCGACATACTTATACGGCGCTGGGCCTCTGAGGCAAACGCCACAGATGTCGGTAGTTCCAGACGGAAACTTATAACGACGCTCTCCGGGGCATAACTGGCACCCGTCTATGAGTTTATTTGGCTCGTATGAATAACCTGCTCGTCCATAATAGCAGACTCCACAGCGGTTCTTCCCTTTGTTCGCGTTTGGATCCTCAATACACACCGTGCATTCATCGAGAACTTTGTTCGATGAGTTCGGCGTGGACACGCAACGGCCGTTAGTGCGGAATGGCGTGACAATAACGTCGGGCGCCTTCGCGTTGTTCATTCCATTAAACGTGAGGGTTATGGCGCCGACGTTTCGCATATCAGCCGGTCCGTTGGATCCCACTTCGGTAATTGTCGCGAACGTCGCCCCGCCTGGCGCGGCGATGCTTCCCGCTCCCGCGACGGCAAAAGCACTGAAAGGTAGGCTCATCATGAACGAGCCGGGCCCATCGAAGTACTGATCGATAACAATGGTGATCTCAGAGTATTTACTGCCGTTAGCCGCGCTGGCGTCGTACACCTTTAAGACTACCTGTATGGGGCTGTTCGCAGGGTAATCGAAGAACTGCAGTCCCAGCTCAAAAGAGGATCCCTCATCTTGCGTTAGATCAAGACCACCAAGTCCTTGAGGCGAAAGCGTGGTGGCATCGCTGTTTCCATCCCATGCAACGACACCGAGACCTGAGTGCGCCCCTTGAGTATAGCCAAGAGTGGAGTCAACTATTTCAAGGCGTGAGACTCCGCTTCCCGCCCCGCCCTTAGTCGCCGTGAGAGAGCGCCCACCACCGAGCGCGCCGCTGGATGGCACATACAACGAACGGGTCGTTCCGGCCGTCGCGGAGGAAGAGACCATTCCATCGTCCTGAAAATAATCGATCGTCAACGCCGAGGATTCAGGACACGGCGCCAACAAGTGGAGAAGCGCGCCGACACACACAAACATCTTACGGGAGAGGCTGGAAATCATGGTCGGAGGTTACACCGCGATCATGCGCCTAACAACCCACCACCTGCGTCAGGAGAACGCGTGGTAGCGCTTCGCTCGACTCGCGTTTATGGTAAACTAGTCACTAATCGCGAATCGCGCTTTCAAAAAGATTCACGCCCACCAAGGCGTACAGAGACCCAGCGGCGACGAGAATCACGGGCCAAACGCTTCCCTGCCGCAAAGAGCCAAGAGTCACGAGGTCCGCCGACATCTCAACGCCAGCGAAGAAAACCGGGAAGAGAAGTGGTAACGAAAGAATCGGCACAAGAACTCCTCGTAGCTTGGATGTGCCAGCGATTCCCGAGAGCAGCGTAACGAGCGAGGCAAGCGCGAAACTCGCGGCCCCGCCTACAGCGACTAACGCCCCCCACACCCGCCCGATATCCTGATCGAGAATCGCGGCGAGCAACCCAGAAAGCACGCAAAAATTGAGGGAGAAAAGCAGCGTTATGACAACGACCTTCGCCACGTACATCTGACTACCCGTCACGCCCGCCAGCAGAAGCCCCTCAAAGCCACGCCCATCCAATTCCGACTCGCTCGACCGAGCGACAGAGGTCGTAGCCGACAAAAGAAACACTAGCCACAGAAGCATGGGAAACACGCGTGTCGTCGCTCGAGCGTCCAGGATAGCGGAGCTCACGCCCGCCCCGACCAATACCGCCGTGATAATTGAGTTGCAGACGAGCAGCGTGACGAACTCCCTACCGCGCCACTCAACGCGGGCCTCTTTCGCGCACAAAATCGCCACAGTCCGTAACCACCTCATCACCGATTGCTCTCCAAATACTGATCAACGACCCGTGAAATCGAACTCGGCGTGGCGCCAGCACCGCTATCGGCGACCACCGCGCCACGATCCAGAACGAGTACGCGCGTCGCTACATCGCGTAACCGATGTATGTCATGCGTGGCGATGACGACACATCGGCTTTCGGCCTCAGCGCGCAAAGCGCGCTGAAGCGTCTCCGCGCTTTTATTATCGAGATTGCTCGTCGGCTCATCGAGAAGCGCCACGGACGGCGCTGTCAGGAACACGCGCGCCAGCGAGACCCTCGCCTGGGTGCCCTTTGAGAGCTCCGTCACCTGCTTGCGCGCGCTCTCTCGCAAATCCCAAACCTCCACCGCGCGTCTTAGATTATCACGGGGGATGTTGGAGACGCTTCGAAAGAGATCGAGGTTCTCAAGGGCGGTGAGGCGACCATACATTGAGAGATTATGGGAGAAGAATCCGATTGAGGCCGATTGGGCGACGAACACGGAGCCCGCGTCTGGTCGCGAGAGACCAGCCAACATTCGTAGGAGCGTTGACTTCCCGGCGCCATTCGCGCCCAAAAGAAGCGTCACCTCGCCGCGCTGAAATGACACCGAGAGTTGACGCAGAACTCTGACAACACCGAAGCGCTTGGAAACCTCTCGAGCCTCGACCATCACGGTCGACGACCCCACGAGGTAATCCGTAGTCGCTAGGCTGTCGTTATCGCTCACGCCCTCGAGTCTCCTCAAGGATAGCCGCCACTTCTTGCAAGAGCTCCTGCCTCGCTTTGGTGAATTCCTCTTCACTCACCTTGCCCATTGATTTATCGAACTCTAGGTCCTTAAGGGCTCGAAGCGCTCGCTCTTTAGTGTCGAGCAGGGACCGCGCCGATCCGGCGGCGGCGTCGTGTGAGTTCCCGGCGAACGCGGGATCGAAGTATGGAGCGACCAGGAAGAACGCCAGAAACGCCGAGAACGCCAGTGCTAGAACTATCCATGAAATCATCATATCGCCCGCGCCACATTTTCCATTTCATTCACACGTTCCGTGACTGGCTTGGCCACTGGAACCGCGACCACGATTCCTCCGAGCACCATGATGATCGCTCCGTACCACAGCCACACCTGTAGCGGGTTGATAAACACCTTCATCGACGCCTTAGCGCCGGACTCGTCAATACCAGCCAGTATAAGATAAAGATCCTCGCGCTGGCCCATTCGAAGAGCGACCTCTGTCGTAGTCTCTTTATTCTTCGGGTAGAATCGAAGCTCCGGCGCCATCACTTCAAGCAGCGAGTCATCCTTAAGAGATCTCACATTCACATGCGCCTGAATCGCCTCATAGTTGGGCAGGTTCTCCTGATGAAACTCGGAAAGCTCGAGCGAGAAGCGTCCAACGACAAAACGCTCTCCGGGCGCCAGCGTAAACTCCCGCTCTATTTTATGCGCCATCGACGCCGTAATCGCCACTGTCATCACCAGCACGCCAAAGTGGATCAGGTGAGCGCCGTATTTGACCCTGTGGCGCCGGAGAAGAGCGAGGAGTGTCGTTGGGGCGAACGCGACCTTCCCCGTCGTTCCGCTCTGCGCTTTTAAACCTCGCTGGAGCTCCCCTAGGATCGTCATCAGCGTGAAGAAGCAGATGCCATACGAAAGTACGGGATAAAAATCGGTGATCCCCGCCCATACGAGAGCCACAGAGACGACAAAAGCCCCCAGCAAAGGAACCGCGAAAGACCTCGCGAGGAAACGAGGATTCGATCGCTTCCAGGCGATGACCGGTCCAATACCCATGAGCGCTACCAGCACGAGAAATAGTGGCACATTCACCGCGTTGAAGAACGGGATTCCCACCGTCTGCTTTACTCCCGTGAACGCCTCAGAGAAAACGGGGAACATGACACCCCACAATACGGCGAAGCAGATGCTCAACAAGACCAAGTTATTGAGAAGGAACACGGCCTCTCGCGAGAGGAAACTCTCGATAGTTCGCTCTGGCTTCAGATCAGCGCGTCGGTAAATAACCATGCCAACCGCGACAAGGATAATCGCCGCGAGATAGGTCAGGAACACCCAGCCGATGTCAGTTGACGCGAACGCGTGCACGCTTTGAACCAAGCCTGAGCGAGTGAGGAATGTCCCGAAAACAGTGAGCGCATAGGTAAGAACAATCAAGAAGATGTTCCAGACCTTGAGCATCCCCTTACGCTCTTGCACCATCACCGAATGCAAAAACGCTGTCGCCGTGAGCCATGGAAGAAATGAGGCGTTCTCAACAGGATCCCACGCCCAAAAACCACCCCACCCAAGTTCAAGGTACGCCCAGTGTCCACCGAGAACGATGCCGGCGGTAAGAAACGTCCAGGCCACCAAGGTCCATCGTCTCGTCAGGCGTATCCAGTCATTGGACATATGACCCGAGCAGAGCGCCGCCATGCAAAACGCGTACGGTATCGCCAATCCCGTGAACCCCAGGTAGAGCATCGGGGGATGAATCGCCATATATTCGTTTTGAAGCAGTGGATTGAGCCCGTTCCCATCCGGCATGACGACCGGGGATTTGAGATAGCGAAAGGGGTTAGTCAAAAACAACGTAATCGTCGTGAAGAAGAGGGTCGATGAATTGAGGAACGAATACAACCACGGGCGAAGCGGGCGTGGGTACGTCACAGACGACTTGGCGACAAGCGCGCAGAAGACAGCGACCAGGAAACACCACAATAACATCGAGCCATCCATGCCACCCCAGATAGCGGTGATCTTGTAGATCCACGGCATATCACGATTGGAATACTGCCAAATATACTGAATGGAGTAATCGTTCGTGACGAATCCATAACCCAATCCTATGAGTGCGCATCCTAGGCAGATCGCCGTCGCTATAGTGACTCTTCGAAGTAACTCTATGTGCGACAACACAGAGGACGCTTTCGCGCCTACATAAGCCCCAAACACCACCCCCACGAGCGCGAGCAGCCAACCGAGGCAAAGCGCAAACTGACCAAACTCAATCACAACGACTCTCCTTACCTAGAAACTACTTGGCGCTATCCATCGCTGGATGCTCGGCGCCCGGCACCACTGGCTCATACTTCGATGGGCACTGCGTCTGCAGCTTAGCTGCCTGAATGACTCCGGACTGAAAATCCCCATCGATCAATACGTCTCTGCCAGCCTGGAACATATCGGGCTTCAGACCGTGATATTCAACCGGCACCGTAAGCTCACCACCGGCGGGATCAGCGACTCGAAACGTAAGCACGAAAGACGGCTCGGTTTGATAAGCGATAGGCTCAACGACCTTTCCGCCTATACGTATTCGAGAAAGACCCGAGGCGTGGGCCTTTGACACGAGGTCCGACGGCAACAACACGAGCGAGCTGGTCCCTTGCGTCGCTTGATAGACGAGGACGCTTCCGACCACGATGAAGAATCCGACGAGACTGATGAAAATTCTGCCCATGACAACCACTCCGCCAGAGAATCCTATACCAAGCGCTGGCAATTTACCATGCGGGGAGGTCCGCGCATGGCACCAAGAAAGAATGAAAAATCATTATATTTCAGTGAGATAGGCTGGGGACGTTATCCTACGCCCCACTCCTTAAGCTTAGCGTGAGCAACTACCTCAGGCCGCTCGACGCTACCCGAGGTGTAGTTAATATGAAATACATTGTCGCCACGTTTCAGCATCCCACTAATCTTTAATCCGTACTGGGCGAGATTATGCGACAAACAGTACTCACCCATGCGCCAATAGTTTGGATCCTTGAATACCTCTTTGTAATCGTCAAACTGCCCGGCCAGCGGCTCCCACAGCTCGTGCGTATGGCGAGAGGTCGCGACGAGGCACTCCACGATTCCGTAAAAGCGCCCGTCACGAGCGAAGTACGGTTGCTGCTCAACGTGAAAATAATTGCGCATGTCGTAGTACCACCAATTGCCGACGTGTATTTGGGGGTGCCACTCAGTGAAATCATCAATGGTGGGGTGAACGAGCATGTCAGCGTCGATGCTAATGTTCCAGTCGTAGTCCCTGCCTAGCTCGTGAATCTGCTGCTTCTCGCAGACGACTGGCCACTCAGGGAACTTTCTTTCGGTGATAACTCTGAAATCCGCTTTGAGTCGATCGGCGTACCGCTTGAGGTTCGGAAGGGTAATAGCGCACATCTCCGGTTGATAACCGGGCGTCGCAACCACATAGACACATTTCTTAAGCGCCATATCAATCATTCTAACGCAAAGCCCTCCAAGTTCACAGGCATCAAGCGATGAGTAGCCAGAAAAGAAGGTGGTATGAACACTGTAATATCTTCCCATCGCGAGGTAGAGACCGTTATAAATGTGAGGTGACCTCGACTCCTACAAAATGCATTCACGTGTTAGCGACGCCAGGGTATGCCCCCGAGTTGTGCGCGATAACCATTCCGAGACTATCCGCCTACGCGTCTCGCATCGGCGCGGACTTTAACCTCATCCAAGATCGCAAGTTTCCCGACTACCCTATCAACTACGAACGGATGCAGATATATGAAGCTGGCCGGGGATACGACTGGAACATCAATATCGACGCGGATATGGTAATTGGTTCGAAGCTTCGCGACGTCACCGAGACGACACAAAAAGGTCAGGTCTCAATCGCCATGAAGTACGGCCTCAGCACACACTTCCACACAACGGGGAATATATTCTTCGAGCGAGATGGGCGAGACGTAGGCCTCGTGGACGCGCTCGTCGTGACATCCACCTTTACTCATGATCTGTGGAAACCTCTCGCGGGCGACTTCGAGAGTCATAAAAGCCTATTCAAAGACAGGGAGTACCGCCGCATCTCTGAATACTGCCTCTCGTTAAACTTAGCGACCTACGGGCTTCAGTACGCGGGGACGTTCTTTCCCACCGACCCGATTTTTCACCTTGGCTTCACGTCAGGAAGCGTAGAAGACGCCGCGGCTATCGCACGTGCCAAGCTGCGCGAATGGGGAGAGGAGGCGTAATGGAACTCTCCGCCGAAGCGAAAAAGCTCTCCGTTTGCCTCTACGCGGAGGGAACAACGCCTGACAGAGCTTTCCGCCTGCTAGACGCACTGCGAAATGCCTCTGGGCTCAGCTTTTCGTGGGAACTTTTGGTTGGAGCTAACTCCCCACGCTATGACCTACGTGAATACATAAGCGCCGAACACAGAACAGCGCGCAAAGTCGTATGGTTTGAAAGTGGCGTGCGCCGCACTCAAGAGGCGCTGTGGCGGGCCCTGATGACGAATTCAACAGCCAGTTGGATCCTTCTGATAGACGACCACGTCTCGCTTGATTCACGCTGGCATGAGAGCCTCACGAACACTCTTCAATCCCACAGCGATCGAGATGTAATCGCCCTCGGCGCGGATCCGCTCTCGTGCGAAAAGCAGTCGGTGGCGGCGCGAGGTTTTCTGCTCAAGAGCTCGTGGCTGCGACGACGGCTACGCACCTCTGACGCATCTACGAATGTACTGATCGCGCCAGCGAATGAGCTTGAGCGCTTTGGGCTCGGTGGATTTGAGGCTGGCGATTACGTATCACTTGCGGCACTGCTCGATGAGATAGAATCCGTCTCTTCGGAGCAGCCGCCCATACTTTCAACGTGTATCTGCACGTACGGCGACCATCCAGAGCTCGTGTTGCGAGGTGTCGACAGTGTCCTCAAAGAGAACATCCCCGCCTCCGAAATGGAGCTTCTCATCGGCTGCAACGATGTCTCGCGAGATGTGATGATCCAACTTGAGCGCCGAGCGCTACACAGTCCATATAGCCTCTTCATTCGCTCCCCATACAACTTCAATAAAAGTGGAATACAACGATTCACCTTCCGACTCTCTCGCGCCCCGTACATCCTCTCCCTCGATGATGACATGTACTTCCTACCCGGCTGGTTTAGTGAGATGAAGGCATTTCTTGATGCCGAGCGACCCTTTGACGTAGCGGGACGATTACATACCCTTACAAACCGAGGATGGTGGAGCGGCAAAAAGCGCCCCTACGATCAGTTCGTTCGACGCAAGCACTGGTGGAGGGAGAAGACCCCACACGGGGTTGAGGTTCACTTCCCCGCGGGGCAATGCTATCTCGTGAGGCGAGACTTCGTACTACGCCATGACTATCCGGACTGCGGCATGCGAATCGACTGGGACGACGTGCTATTGGGGGATCTCGTCGCTCAGATGGAGGGAAGACAGGTAGCCTTCTCCGACAGTCTCGCGAAACGTATCATCGTTGATGAGATCGCCTCTCGCGGACAACACGGTGGGGGCTAGTGCTCGCTCCTTTTATCCTTTGCGCCCTGATTCACCACGATACACAATACCAACCATGAGCCCCTCTAACGAACGTTTTCCAACCATATTCGATCTCGCCGAGCGTCACTATCGAGAGGGGAACGTTCAAGAAAGCAAGGAGCTCTTAGCGGCGATTCTCAAAGAACACCCGCTCGACCCTCCGACCGCTCGACTTCTTGCGCTGTGTCATCTGCGACTCGCAGAGGGAGACGCGGCGAAAGCCGTGATCGCTGAGGCGTTGCGCCTATCAAGTGACGATCCACTCACCTGGAATATCGCAGCGGAGATCGACCGCGTGTCGGGAGATCTTGCCAGAGCGGTCGAGCGATTTTCTAAAGCTATCTCTCTTAACCCCTCCTACATTGAGGCACTAAATAATCTCGGGATCACATACGAAGCGCTCGGAAGATACAGCGACGCGCACGATACGCTCACAAAGGCTCTTGAAATCGAGCCGAGGAGCGCTCTTACGTGGTACAGTCTCGGCAACTCGCTCTTTAAGGCAGGGAAACTCGAGGAATGTCGCCAAGCATACGCACAAGCTCTCGCTATAACGCCCACTTACCCGGAGGCTCTTAACAACCTAGGCGCCGCGCTCAGTCGCATGGAGAAGTACGGCGAGGCGATTGAGATATTTGAAACGCTAACACTCATTAAGCCAGACTTCTACGATGGCTTATACAATTATGCAGAGGCGCTCAAATCGCGCGGTGAGTTTGATAAAGCCATTACTATCTATGAACGCGCGATTCAGTGCGCACCCCTTTCAAAGAAGGCGCAAACACTCGCTCGACTCGCGAGTGCGTACCGCGATAGTGGCAAACGCGTGGATGCTCTCTCTGTGGCGAAAGAAGCGTTCTCCCTAGATCCCGCGTCAACAGAAGTGCTCCATGCGCGAATTAACTTGGAGTTAGATTGCGGTAATTTTCAAACCGCTAAACAACTCGTCATCGAGCTCTTAAATCGCGACCCAGCGAATCTCTCTGCAAAGCTCTGCCTCACCATGCTTCAAATGCCAACTATCTATGAAAGAGAGGCCGATATCCAACATGCTCGTGAGGCATACAGTCGTATGCTCGCTGAACTCGAAAAGGAGATCGGCTCAGCCACTTCAGAGACTGCCCCAGCGATCGAGGAGGTTATCGGCAACAACCAACCCTTTTTCTTGCCGTATCAAGGCTTGGACTGTGTAGAGCTTCAACGTCGCTATGGCGCCATGGTTAGTGGCGTGATGAGTAAGGCTATTTCATTCGCCCCGAGAAAAGCTCGCATGATCGCGAACGGAGATAAAGTTCGCGTTGGGATCGTGTGTGGCTTTTTTCGTAATCACTCTGTGTATAAGATGCCCGTGCGAGGCTGGATCCAGACACTCGATCGATCCGCTTTCGAGATCGTCTGCTATCACACCCAAAATCGGGTCGATCAGTACACCCGCGAGGCTGCCAATAGCTCCGCCAAGTTCGTTCAGGGGCCCAGAACTACGCGGCAATGGGTATCAGAGATACAAGCAGACGCGCCAGATATTCTTATATTTCCTGAGATCGGAATGGATCCGATGTCAGGAAAACTGGCAGCGTTACGGCTCGCTCCGATTCAGGCGACATCTTGGGGTCATCCTGTAACCTCTGGACTCCCTACAATCGATTATTTTATCAGTAGTGACTCTATGGAGCCGCCCGATGGCGCCGCTCATTACACCGAGGAGCTCCTCAGACTTCCTGGAATAGGCATACACTACTCGCCCGTAGATTCACGCGCCGCTCAACTATCGCGGAGGGATATCGGAATAGGTGACGACGATATTTTTCTCTGGTGTTGTCAGTCAAATTACAAATACCTCCCCCAATATGACTGGATCTTAGCTGAGATCGCGAGCAGGGTCCCTTCGGCACGTTTTGGCTTGATCACCTTACTACCTGACAGTGAAGCCTCCATGGTGTTTCGAAAGCGGATTAGTGAGGCGTTTCGGTCTCGAGGCCTGATCGCGGACGACCGAGTCCGGTTCTTGCCCGCCCTTTCGGCGGATCAATTCGCCGCTGTCGCGGCACTGGCGGACATCTGTCTCGACTCAATCGAATGGTCTGGCTGCAACTCCTCCCTGGAGGTACTGGCGCACGGGACACCCATCGTCACCTATCGCAGTTCGTTTATGCGCGGACGACATACCGCGGCGATCCTCGAAGAGATCGGTGGTGATGAACTCGTCACTAAAACGCTCGAAGACTACGTTCAGACCGCTATCAACCTCGCAAGCGATCTGGAAATGCGCGAAAGGGTGTCCTCCAAGATCAGGGAAAATTTACCTCGGCTCTACCACGACACCGCATCAACCAAGCAGCTTGAGATGCTCATGCGCAGTTGGGTTGCCGCCGCTCAAGGCTAGTCCCTCATACCACGTGGCTAATGTGAGATTTTTCGCTGAGGCATCCTCGTGTCGGAGATTTCGGGGCGGGAAGAGACTCCCGCAGACAGAGAAATTGCCTAAACCACTGTTTTCACTATGCTATTTATTTGTCTTCTGGGCTCATTTCCTCAAGTTTTCAGCTACTTATGTCGATTTCCATGTTGGGGTGGCGGGAATCGCCCCTTAGAGTTGCGACGGCATAAGGATAATGGTCGACATTAAGGGCTTCCAAGGACTGCGGAGCTTATTTGGTCTCGGGAAAAAGACCAACGGGTTTAGTGTATCGACACCACAACGCACCACCCTCGCCCGAGCCACGTTTTCGTCATCATCACTGTCTCTGTCTTCACTTTCCTTTAAGCCACAGTCATCGCAGAGTCTATCGACCCTTGTCGCGACCGAGGCAGCATCCCTGAATGTTCTCGACTCCGCCGCGACAAAAACGAAGCAGCTCCGAAAGGTCTTAACAGATGTGGCGACACTGGCAGGCAAGTTAGAGACCGCGACTAACGACGTGGTTAAAGCCGCGCTACGAGGCGAGCTCGAAAAGCTACAAGACCAATACAATGAACTCCGACAGGGTACGATAGAGTATACACAAGGCGATATCGTTAACTTTCAATCGGCGATCTCCTCCGAGTCAAGTCGCATACCGCCCCTTCAGAGCTCCTCGTCGATCTACGCCATCTCCTCAGCGAGTGTTGACGCCGTACTTGAGGTGCTAAACTCCAGTATTATCGCAAATCAGACGTCGAGCTTCAGCCTCTCTAACTCATCCTCAAGCGTGGACGCGGCACTCAACTCCGTTAACGCCAGCATCTCCACTAACATCACCTCAAGCTTAAATCTCTCCACATCCTCGTCGAGCATCGACGGCTCACTCAGCTCGGTTAACGCTAGTATCTCCACCAATCGAGCCTCAAGCGTAAACCTATCCGTCTCATCATCGAGCATCGATAATCTGCTCGCTCTTGTTAACACCAGCTCGAACTCACTCTCTAACTCATCCTCCAGCGTGGACCGCTCCCTCAACTCGGTTAACGCCAGCATCAGCACAAATCAGGTCTCTAGCCTGAGCCTCTCCAACAGCTCCTCGAGCCTTGACGCTATCCTCGCGGCGCTCAACACCAGCTCCAACAATCTTTCCACGTCATCATCGAGTGTTGACGGCTCACTAAACTCAGTGAACGCGAGCATATCGGCCAATCGAACCTCTAGTCTCAGCCTCTCAAACTCATCCTCGAGCATCGACGCGAACCTCGCGGCGATAAACGCGGGCTCACTGCAACTATCAAACTCATCCTCGAGCGTCGACAACTCCCTCACCTCAGTTAACGCGAGCATCTCTACCAACCAAGTCTCGTCGCTAAGCCTCTCCAACTCATCATCAAGCATCGACGCCGTGCTGGCGGCGATAAATACCTCCTCGAATCAGGTCTCCGAATCGTCATCGAGCGTTGACAACGCTCTTACTGTCACCAACGCCGCCATCTCCACCAACCGAGCATCATCGTCGAGCTTATCGATCTCCTCATCGAGTGTCGACGCCGCGCTCGCGACGACGAACACAAGCTCTTTGCAGCTATCCAGCTCATCATCGAGCGTTGACGCGGCTCTAACCGCCGTCGACAGTCTGGTGGCGCGGTATCAAACATCGAGCCTGAGTCTCTCCAGCTCCTCGTCGAGCGTCGACAACCTTCTTACCATCATTAACACGAGCTCAAATCAACTCTCGCGCTCCTCCTCAAGCGTGGACAACTCGCTCAACTCAGTTAACGCGAGCATCTCAACGAATCAAGCCTCAAGCCTTAATCTAAGCAACTCATCGTCGAGCCTCGACGCAACTCTCTCAGCTCTCAACACGTCATCTTTAAGCCTCTCCAAATCGTCGTCGAGCATTGACAACTCGCTCAACTCCGTTAACGCCAGCATCTCAACGAATCAAACCTCAAGCCTTAGCCTCTCGAACTCCTCGTCGAGCGTTGATGCCGCGCTTACTGTCATCAACACAAGCTCGAATTCAATTTCGAGCTCCTCAGCGAGCGTTGACGCCGCGCTTACTGCCGTAAACGGGAGCATCAGCACTAATCAAACATCAAGCCTAAGTCTCTCAAGCTCCTCATCGAGCATTGACACGGCTCTCACTGTCCTCAACACGAGCTCGAACAGCTTATCGAACTCATCATCAAGCATCGACAACTCACTCAACTCGGTCAACGCGAGCATAAGCACCAATCAAACATCTTCCTTGAGCCTTTCAACGTCATCATCCAGCGTTGACACAACGCTCTCGATTCTCAACACCTCGTCAAATTCGATTTCAGGCTCGTCGAGTAGCGTCGACGCGGCACTCAACGCAACCAACACGCTTATATCTACAAACCAAACCTCGAGTCTTAGCTTAAGCAATTCCTCATCGAGTCTCGACGCGACACTCGCGACCTTAAACACCAGCTCAATTAATCTCTCACTCTCTTCCTCAAGCGTTGATGGCGCGCTAGCAACGGCTAATTCAAACATCTCAACTAATCAGACTTCGAGCCTTAGCCTTAGCGTCTCGTCCTCAAGTGTCGATGCAGCTCTTGGGGTCGTAAACACGAGCTCCAACTCCATCTCAACCTCCTCTTCAAGTATTGATGCCGCCCTCACCGTTGTTAATAACTCTATCTCTGCAAATCAGACTTCTAGTCTCAGTCTCTCCAACTCCTCCTCGAGCATTGATGCAACACTTGCGACTCTTAATACCAGCTCGAATTCTCTTTCGAGCTCCTCTTCAAGCGTCGACGCGGCCCTCGCGACAGCCAACGCGCGCATTAGCGCCAATCAGACGTCCAGCGTTAGCCTCTCTAATTCCTCGAGCAGTGTTGACGCGGCTCTCGGGGCGATCAACGCTAGCTCGCTCTTCATATCCTCATCATCAGCGAGCGTCGACGCGGCACTCGCCGTAGTCAACACAAGCATCTTCGCCAATCAAACTTCATCACTTAGCTTATCTAGCTCATCATCAAGCCTTGACGCGGCGCTTAACGCAGTGAACAACTCCATCTCGACTAATCAGACATCGAGCTTGGGCCTTAGCAACTCATCGTCGAGCGTCGATGCCGCTCTTAATGCGGCGAACACAAGCTCCAACAACCTCTCAAATTCCTCTTCAAGCGTCGATACCACCCTCAGTGCGGTCAATAATTCCATCTCAACGAATCAAGCCTCTAGCCTAAGCCTCTCAAGTTCTTCGTCGAGCGTAGATGCTGTTCTTACGACACTCAACATTAGCTCCAATTCGGTTTCAAGCTCCTCATCAAGCATTGATGCCGCGCTGACAGCAGTGAACACGCGCATTAGTACCAATCAAACTTCCAGCGCGAGTCTCAGCAATTCGTCCTCAAGTGTCGACGGCGCGCTAGCGGCGATCAACACGAGCTCCTTATCCATCTCGTCATCGTCTGCGAGCATTGACGCGGCGCTCAACGCGCTTAACACTGGCATATCCGCTAATCAGACATCCTCGCTCAGCATCTCAAGCTCTTCGTCAAGCATCGACACAGCTCTGGCGACAATAAACAATTCAATCTCAGCGAATCAGACTTCAAGTCTCAGCATGAGCAACTCTTCCTCAAGCGTCGATGGAGCCCTGGCGGCAATCAACACCAGCTCGAACAACTTCTCAGGCTCCTCCTCGAGTGTCGACGCGGCACTTGCCGCCGTTAATAACTCTATCGCCGTGAACCAGGCTTCCAGCCTAAGCCTCTCGAGCTCCTCGTCGAGTGTTGACGCAGTGCTTACCACCATCAACACGAGCTCCAATTCCCTCTCAAGCTCCTCCTCAAGCGTTGACGCGGCACTTGCCACAGTTAATATACGCATTAGTACGAATCAGACCTCAAGCCTAAGCCTCATCAGCTCTTCCTCTAGTGTTGATGCCGCGCTTGTAACGATTAACACAAGCTCGCTATCCATCTCGTCATCGTCAGCCAGCGTTGACGCGGCGCTGACTACACTCAATGCTGGAATTTACACCAACCAAACCTCTTCGCTGAGCCTCTCAAGCTCTTCATCAAGTGTCGACGCTGCTCTCACTGCGATTAACAATTCGATCGCTGCTAATCAGACGTCAAGTCTTAGCTTGAGCAACTCCTCCTCAAGCGTGGATGCCGGCCTTACTACGGCAAACACAAGTTCAAACTCTCTCTCAAGTTCCTCCTCAAGCGTCGACGCCGCCCTCACCGCGGTCAACAACTCCATCTCTACCAATCAAGCGTCTAACTTAAGTCTCTCTAACTCGTCCTCGAGCGTGGATGCCGCGCTCACTACTCTCAACACAAGCTCCAATTCCATTTCTAGCTCTTCATCGAGCATCGATACGGCCCTTACAGCGGTTAACACTCGCATTAGCGCAAATCAAACCTCAAGCCTAAGCCTCAGCAGCTCTTCCTCGAGCGTTGATGCCGCGCTGGCGGCAGTTAACACCAGCTCGCTTTCTATATCATCTTCATCCGCTAGTGTTGACGCTGCACTCACCACTGTAAATACTGGAGTTTCTGCCAATCAAACCTCTTCGCTTAGCCTCTCAAGCTCGTCGTCAAGCGTCGACGCGGCGCTCACTACGGTGAATAGCTTAATCACGACCAATCAGACTTCAAGTCTAAGTCTGAGCAGCTCTTCTTCTAGCATCGACGCGGGCCTTACAGCCGTAAACACGAGTTCAAACTCCCTCTCTAATTCCTCTTTAAGCGTCGACGCGGCTCTTATACTCATTAACAACTCTATCTCCACCAATCGGACCTCAAGCTTGAGCCTCTCAGGTTCATCCTCGAGCATTGACGCGGCACTTAACACGATTAACAACAGGATCACGACCAACCAGACATCAAGCCTCAGTCTCTCAAGTTCATCGTCCAGCGTTGATGCGGCGCTTAGTACTACGAACACTAGAATCAGCGGGAACCAGACCTCTAGCTTGAGCCTTTCAAGCTCGTCCTCGAGCGTCGACGCCGCGCTTACCACAGTCAACACGACAATCTCAGGGTTTCTAACATCGAGCGGAGACCTCTCCTTGTCATCCTCAAGTATCGATACCGCCCTTGCCGGCGCGGGCAGCGGCAGTAGCATGTACCTCGCCATGTCATCCTCTAGCATTGACGCCGCCTTAAATACGGCTAACACCAGCATCACGGCCAACAGAACATCAAGCGCAAGTCTCTCGAGCTCATCGTCGAGCGTCGACACCGCCCTCAACGCCGTCAACAGCGTAATCACGACGAATCAAAATTCCAGCCTGAGTCTCTCAAGCTCGTCATCAAGCATCGACACCGCACTCAATGTCGTTAACAGCTCAATCACTACCAATCAGACCACGAGCTTGAGCTTCTCAAGTTCCTCCTCCAGCATCGATGCCGCGCTCGCCACGACCGACACTCAGATTTCCACTAATCAGACATCCAGCCTTAGCCTCTCCAACTCATCGTCCAGCGTCGATGCCACTCTAAACGCCATTAACACAAGCTCCAATCAGCTCTCTAGCAGCTCATCATCTATCGACAACGCCCTAAGCCAGACCAATACCAACCTCACAACGATTCGAACATCGAGTCTATCGCTATCATCAAGCTCTAGCAGCGTGGACACGGCGCTCAATACGGCCAACGCGGCAATCTCAACTCTCCAGGCATCCTCACTGAGCCTCTCGTCATCCTCCTCGAGCGTTGATGCCATTCTCACCAACCTTAACGCCAGCTCCAACAGCCTCTTCACGTCCTCCTCGAGCGTCGACGCTTCACTGAACTCCGTCAACGCCTCAATCTCAACAAACAATACATCATCGCTTTCGCTCTCAAGCTCCTCGTCTAGCGTGGACGCCGCGCTCGCGCTTGTTAACGCGAGTTCGCTTCAGCTTTCGTCATCATCGAGTAGCGTCGACGCCGCCGTCACACTCGCGAGCGCGAGGATAACCACTAATCAAGCCTCAAGCCTTAGCCTCTCCAGTTCTTCGTCGAGCGTTGACGCGGCGCTTAGCGCGATCAACACCTCGTCTAACCAGCTTTCTAATAGCTCCTCATCGATTGATAGCGCGCTCACTCAAACAAATACGACCATTTCCACGTTGCGAACATCAAGCTTGTCACTTTCGTCGAGCTCAAGCAGTGTTGACGCGGCGCTCAATGCCGCAAATAGCTCGATCTCGACTTTCCAGGCATCATCTTTAAGCGTCTCATCGTCATCATCAAGCGTGGACGCTCTTCTGGCCACGATAAACACGAGCTCTAGCAACCTATCAAATTCCTCCTCAAGTGTGGATGCGGCGCTTACGGGCGTTAACACATCAATATCGACTAACAGTACGTCATCGCTTTCGCTCTCAAACTCGTCGTCGAGCGTGGACGCGGCGCTTGCGACTATTAACGCAAGCTCTCAACAGCTCGCATCATCATCGAGCAGCGTGGACAGCGCTCTTGGGCTTGTTAACAGCAATATAAGCGGCAACCAAACATCAAGCCTGAGCGTGTCTACGTCCTCTTCTAGCGTCGACGCCGCGCTCGGTGTCATCAACGTCTCTTCTAATCAGCTTTCAGGCAGCTCGTCTTCAATTGATAACCTCTTGACCCAGGTCAACGCCACGCTATCTACGGTTCAGACCTCAAGTCGCTCGCTTTCATCGAGCTCCAGCAGTATCGACACAGCGCTTAACGCGACGAACGCCTCGATCGCCGCCTCACAGACCTCCTCTCTTAGCCTGTCATCCTCATCTTCCAGTCTCGATGCGGTTTTGGCCGCAATTAACACAAGCTCTAACAGCCTCTCCAGCTCATCAGCGAGCATCGATGTCGCGCTCTCCGTCGTTAACGGCTCAATTTCAGCGAACAGCACCTCATCGCTCTCGCTTTCGAACTCCTCGTCGAGCGTCGATGCGGCGCTGGCCGTTCTGAACACCAACTCTCAGCAGCTCTCCTCATCATCAAGCAGTGTCGATGCGGCGTTGAACGCGGCGAACGCTAGCATCTCGACAAACCAGACTTCGGGCGTCAGCCTCTCGAGCTCTTCCTCGAGCCTGGACGCTGCGCTCAGCTTGATTAACACATCGTCGAGCCAGCTCTCTGGAAGTTCATCCTCAGTTGACAACATTCTCAATCTAGTCAACGCCTCGATCTCGACCAACCGAACATCGAGCCTCTCGCTATCATCGAGCTCCAGCAGCGTTGACGCCGCACTGACCGTAGTTAATACCTCAATCTCATCTCTGCAGACGTCTTCACTGAGCCTCTCATCTTCCTCATCGAGTGTTGACGCGCTCCTTGGTACTATAAACGGCAGTTCTAATAGCCTATCCCAATCCTCATCGAGCATCGACGCCTCCCTTAATGCCGTCAATGCGTCGATCACCACAAATATCACATCATCCCTTTCTCTCTCGAACTCCTCATCGAGCCTCGATGCGGGGCTAGCTGCGATCAACACGAGCTCCCTGCAGGTATCAACCTCTTCAAGCAGCGCTGATGCGGCTCTGGGTATTGTTAACGCTAGTATCACCGCAAATCAGGTCTCTAGCTTTAGCCTGTCGTACTCCTCCTCAAGCGTTGACGGAACACTCGCGGCCCTCAACACAAGCTCGTTGAGCCTATCATCCTCTTCCTCAAGCATGGACGCGGCTTTAGCGTTGGCGAACGCGAACATCTCAATCAACCAAGCATCTTCAATAAGCCTTTCAACTTCATCGACGAGCCTCGACACCGCTCTGGCTACCACTAACGCAAGCTCACTGAGTGTTTCGACGTCCTCATCAAGTGTCGATGCCGCTTTGAACGTCGCGAATCTTAGCATCGCGGCAAATCAGACATCGAGCCTCTCGTTGTCGAGCTCCTCGTCAAGTGTCGATGCGGCACTTGCGACACTCAACGCGAGCTCGAACTCGATCTCCCAGTCTTCTTCCAGTGTTGATGGAGCGCTCATCACAGCGAATGCCAATATCTCAACAAATCAGGGGTCTAGCGTTACCCTCTCTCTCTCTTCCTCAAGTGTAGATGCCGCCCTCAGTGCGGCCAATACATCCTCACTATCCCTCTCGTCATCATCCTCAAGCGTGGACGCGGCTCTTGCGACAACGAATGGAATGATCGCCACAAATCAGACATCAAGCTTGAGCCTCTCAAACTCATCCTCAAGTGTCGACGCCCTGCTCGGGGCAATCAACACCACCTCCAACACACTCTCTCAGTCATCAGCGAGCGTCGACTCCGCACTTACTGTCACCAACGCAAACATATCGACGAATCAGGTATCGAGCGTAAGCCTGTCGAACTCCTCATCCAGCGTCGACTCCGCGCTCTCGGCGACTAACGCAAGTTCCAATAGCGTCTCAACATCATCATCGAGCGTCGATCTCTCGCTTAATTCAGTCAATGCCAGCATCGCGACCAATCAGATTTCGAGCGTAAGCCTCTCCAACTCCTCCTCGAGCCTCGATGTGGCGCTCGGCGCTATGAATACCAGCTCAAATAGCGTCTCCTCATCCTCACAGAGTGTCGACGCGGCACTTAACGTCACAAACGCGAGCATCTCGACGAATCAGACGTCATCAATAAGTCTCTCCTCGTCATCCAGCAGTATCGATAGCGCCCTCGGCGTTATTAACGCGAGTTCAGTAAATCTTTCTTTCTCGTCCTCGAGCATCGACGCCTCACTAAATTCCGTCAACGCGAGCATATCGACTAATCTCGCAAGCTCGCTTTCGCTCTCAGTATCGTCATCAAGCGTCGATCAACTATTAGGGGCTATTAACACCAGCTCAAACTCGATCTCTAATTCTTCCTCGAGTGTTGATAACTCACTCAATTCAGTAAACGCGAGCATCTCAACAAATCAGGTATCGAGTCTTAGCCTATCGAATTCATCCTCGAGCATCGATGTGGCGCTCTTGGCGATTAACGCAAGTTCACTGGCGGTCTCAAATTCATCGTCGAGTGTTGACAACTCACTCAACTCAGTTAACGCGAGCATAGCCACGAATCTCACATCCTCGTTGAGCCTCTCTCAGTCATCATCGAGCCTTGACGCGGCCCTGGGGGCGGTTAACGCGAGCTCGAATCTCGTCTCAACATCCTCATCAAGCGTGGACAACTCACTTAATTCGTTGAACGCGAGCATCTCGGCGAACCAGATATCGAGCCTAAGCCTCTCGAACTCGTCGAGCAGTCTTGACTTCGCTCTCGCCGCGATCAACACCAGCTCGAACGCGATGTCAACGTCTTCATCGAGTGTCGACAACTCGCTCAACTCTGTTAACGCTAGCATATCGACCAATATCGCCTCCTCTCTCAGCCTATCGTCCTCGTCGAGCAGCGTTGATGTGGCGCTCAATGTCACCAATTCAGTTATCGCGACTAATCGAACCTCATCACTTAGCTTATCGGTTTCCTCGTCGTCCATCGACAACTCGCTCTCATTCGTGAACTCGAGTATCTCAGTTAGCCAGACCTCATCACGTAGCATCTCGTCATCGTCCTCTAGCGTCGATCTCCTCCTCTTTGAGGCCGAGAACCGAGAATCGGCAGCATCAAGTAGAATTGGCGCGTACAACGATCTCATCCAGGCGGCTCTTAGCAGTATAGGCTCTCGAGAGTCATCGTTACTGCCGACACCGACACCGTCCACTGCAGATGATTTTATTACTCGTTATACGACAGGTCTCGATCTCGACTACTCGGACGAGCAGAATAGCAGTCTATCGAATCTTCGGGTGGCCGAACGACTTCGTGAGCTTAGTGGGCTAGAGCAGATCTTGCAGACAAATTCCCAGGGCGTCGAAGCGCTGGCCGAGACGAGAGTGGCAATAGCGCGAACCGATCTGTCGAGTGGACTGACGAGGCTTCGGGACCTCACTACAGCCGAGGACTCTGCTGAAAGCATACGCCGTCGACTTCTTGGCTCACTGGAGGAGACGCTGGGAGCCCTGGGAGGCCTTCAGGCGACTCGTGTGGGCAGTCTACTCGGGGAGACATTTGGTCTTGGCGCCTCCTCCGGCTCGTCGTTGAGCACAAACGCTCAAGCGACGAGAGGCACTTCGTTTAAGGCATAATGATATCCCTGTCCGAGTGACGATGAACGGGATAAGATAGCGGAGAGGAAAGTCCAAGATGGAACACAATCTTTTCAATGAGCGAGCGTTTCGGCAGGCATGCGAGAGCGTGGTAGGTGATTGCAATGGAGTGTCCTTTGAGGAGCGTTGGCTCAAGGAGACTCCCGACTTCGCGACGGCGATCCTGCGACGAGCGCCGCAGAGAGGCGCGCGCATCCTAGACTATGGATGCGGCGTTGGGAGACTCGCCAAGGAGATCCTCAATCAAAGAGATGACGTGATCGTGGTGGGCGTCGACGCCTCGGCAGTGCAGCTGCGTCACGCCCAGGAGTTCGTGGACAGCGCGCGCTTCTCAGCCTGCTTTCCACACGAGCTCGAAGGGCAGTTTGATCTCGTCTATTCTGTGTATGTGCTTCAGCACGTCCCAGCGATTGAGCTTCGAGAGGCGATATCTCGGATTCACTACCGCCTTAAACCGGACGGAATATTTGTGCACTGGTCCTCGGACAGCAGAATGTCGGTTCGCTGGGACGAGAAGAGCTTTTTTGACGACCGCTTTCTCGGGGTAAATGTCTTCGCTGAGGTCGACAAGCTCTTTATGGTTAAGGAGGACCTTTTCGACAAGGAGACCCTAGATCGAAATGAAGTGCTTCGAAAGATGATTCTAGGGTTCGACGGCAGGACTCGTCCTACTGTGGAGGGTCTCTACGGACTCGCGCATCCGGCAACCGTGCACACTCCACGCGCGATAACACAGCCCTATTTCGATCTAAAGCCTTTGCGCTAGCTGGTTCGTTCCGAGGACCAGAACACCGCTTCGAGTCCACGAGTCATTCAGCCGGCTTTGTCGCCCCTGTCAACTCGGAGGCGTCATCATAGGAATACGCTCCCCCATCATAATAAAATCGGATTCGGTCTATAACCATGCGGGGCGTGATAATATCGAGACACCTCGGCGTGACAACACCTCGAGAGATGGACACTGGCATAGAACAGAGCGTCTCAGGATGAGATTCGAGCGGCCGGAGCTCTTCACATCGCGTTTTTCCACACCCCCCAATCGCGCAGCAAGGGAGCATTCCATTTGTATGAACAACTTGGTGCCCTTCATAGGCTATCCACTGCGATGGCTCTCTTCCGCCGGCGACGATGACGGCAGCCCGCTTCGGGGGTCGACGACGCATATTTCGGTCAAAGGGACGTATTGGAACCGAGCAAGCTAAGTGCATGAGGAAGTTCGCCGGACCGAGATATCCACCAGCGTGGTACATCAACCTGACCAACTGCCTCAAATCCGTCTTGCCCACAAGATCAATCGCACCTCGCAACCTTGGATGATGCTCATTAGCTAGACCAACTTGCACGAACGTGATCTTGCCCTGAAACTCATCGACAACTCGTTGGTATCGGACGGGATCCCACCACATGGCGCTACGTTCGTATGGACCGCCCGTCGACACGATCCAGAACATATGCGGCACCCCGAGTTCCTCAACTTGAGAGACCCACCCTCGCTCAATATCACTCAAGATTATATCGCCCCGCTGTTCACCGATCGGCACCACGGCGTTGAGTCCCAGCTTCTGACTTATATCGTGCGCGAAACTGTGAATGGCGTGGTAGGCGTTTATGTGGCTGAGTGAGTCGGAAGCCGCGAAGTGTCCCGACTTTGAGAGCTCGACGACTTGAATCTCTGAGTCATAGCAGACCAACTTCAATTTCCTCTCGGGGACGGCGTACTCATGTGGCTCTAGAGGCGTTACGCCATCATAGCTGACGGGTCTCCAATCGAGTCTTGAAATATGCTGGTTATAGAGCCAGAGCGGCATACCCTCGGTATGAACATCGACGAGAAACTCCCCACCTGTCGCGCGCTGAAAATCCCGGACAAGCGCGGTCAACAGAAGCGTGTCGCTCAATCCATCATGATTCACGAGTAGTAATTTCCGTGGTGACATATCGATTCTGCCCTAGCCCGCCCTCGTCTCAGCCCGCAGAAAATCAGCGAGCTCAATCACTGTAGCCTCGTTCTGGTAAAGAGCCGCGCTCCTACTCGTGAACTCGGCTCGAAGTCTCGCGCGCAAGCCAGGATCAGCGCCGAGCGCGCCCGCGAGCTCAACATAATGAGATGAATCTTTCGCGACAAGCTCCTGACTATCGATCGCCTTGTAGCAGGCGGCGGTGATTCTTCCGCGCGCGAACTGGCTTGGAGTCGTCACTATTGGAGTCCCAAAAGAGAGCGCTTGAAGTGATGTACTCCCTCCACCAAAATGAGGGGGGTCAAGCATCACATCCGTCACGGCGAGCAGACCCAAATACTCCGCGTGGGATAATCGCCGGAGGAACCTCACTCGCCCAACGAACTCAGGGAGCGTCTTCTCAAGTCGCTGGCGTAGCATCTCTGTGTGACCGACATGATTTCCTTCCAGCAGAATGAGGTCACCACTAGGATCTCTAGCAAGGATGTCGTGTAGCGTTTGGTCAAAATCAGGATGTAGCTTGAATAGCGTTTGCGGGCAGACATAAAGCGTGCGGTGTGGCTGAAGACCGAAGTATCCTCGATTATAACGCGCGTCCACCACAGGCCTTCGATAATACGTATTAAGATGTTCAAACTTCACGAGCCTTTCTGTATAGTGACTCTCCGCGCCATTTATCTCTAGGTCCCGCGCGGAGAGGAAACAATCAATCGTGGGAATGCCTGTCGTGAGAGGATGTCCCCACATCACTACCTGCGTGGACGCAAGTCGTGAAAAGGCAAGAAAGTAGGTAAAGGGCTCCATTCCGATGTCGGGATAAACGAGCGCGTCAAGCTCACACTTCGCTATCGACGCTCTTGCCCCTTGAAGGTCCAGGGGGAGCTGCGCCATCTGGTGACCGTACTCCTTAAACTCTCCTGAAACGGCGGCGGGATCGCTCGCGGTATGAAAACAGGTCACCTCAAACTCTCTCGGATCAAGGCGAGCGAACAGCTCGGCGAATAGGACTCCAATTGTGTGCGCCCCCCAGTGACGGCTACACACACCCACTCGAATCTTTCCGCTTCTGGCACGCCCTATATGGGGCGCGACATAGCTTAGCGTCGGGGTCTTCGCCCGAAACAACCCCGCTAGCCGAGCTTGGAGGTCTCGTTCGTTGTAGCCGTGATAGGCGAGGTAGAAGTTTGACACATTCACCTCGCGCAGAGGATCGTGAATAACGCCCCGCGCATCCTCCAACTCATCCAGCTCACGGGCGAACCTCTCCCTGGTCTCGGCGATCGCGTCATGGCTCGCCATTATCGCCGGAAGCGTGAGCGCTTTGCGAAATCGCGCGCCCATGTTCGGAGGGCGCATCGCTATCAAGCGATCGCAGAACGCGCGAGCGCGCTCCGCGTAACCTTCGTGATACATCAGAAGCGAGAGATTTGACAGAGGCTCGACCGATTTCGGATCGAGACGAGCGCTCTCCTCAAAGGCGGTTATCGCTTGTGCAGTATCACCACGGGCTTGATATATTTTCCCCAGGTCATTCCATAGAAGTGGGCTCCCAGGGGCGTTTTGAAGCGCTCTGCGGAGCAGGATAATTGCGTCGTTCGATTGTCCCTCACGGTGCGCTACCAACGCCAAGTTGCGATACGCGTCCGTGCCGCTCGGATTGGCCATAATCGCCGCGACAAATTTCTCGCGTGCCGAGGCGTTATCACCCAACTCTTGAAGCGCGACTCCCAGGTTATTGAGCGCCTCGGCGTAACGGGGCGCTGTCGTCAACGCGCTTTCGTACCACCACACTGCCTCACGCCACTTGCGAAGTCCCTGCTTTACAAGCCCCGCCGCTAGCTTTGTTTGGTGCGACCACCTCTCGGGCGAAGTTGACTGATTGATAAGAGTCTCCGCATCAGCATGCTCTCCTAAACTCAGTAACGTCAGACAAAGTCCTCGAATCGCCCCCTCATCGGCGGGCTTTAGAAGCAACACCTGATCGAGAAAACGTCTCGCCTCATGGAACGCCTCACCCCTCCAGCACGTCATGCCTAGCCCGACAAGCGCGGCGGTGTTCTCCGGCTCTCTCGCCACTATCACCTCAAAGAGCTCCCTCGCCTCACCGAGTCGATTGGAGTCATACAACTCCACCGCCCTCGCGTATGTCGCAATCACATCTGATGCTTGATAGTCCACGGGCGCTTCCTCTATGCCGATCGACGAAATACTAGCTCAGTGCCAGCCTGTCCCACTCGATGCGTTAAACGGCGTATTTTCTCTGTCTCCTCGTTCAAGAGCTCAAACCCAGTTCGCTCCAGTCTCTCCCGCCAAAGCTCCGACCATGTTGATGACGCTCTCTCCTTGTCAGGCGGCGGGGCGAGAACAAGAAACCCGCCCCGCTTGAGATTGCACGTGACAGTATCAAGTAGATGCTCCGCGGAGCGATCCACATGATCCATGGCGCTCGTGGTCCAAATCAGATCAAACTTAGTCGGACTCTTCCAGTAATCAACGCCAAGATCGAAAAGAGACACCCTCGCGTGAGGAAACTCATCGTCGAGGAAGATGAATTTCGTGTCTTCTCGGAGCCCATAGACATCAACGCCACTCGTTAGCACCGAGGCGAGCATCTCGGGGCGGTGACATCCAATATCGAGCATCAGCGTTGGCCGAAAACGCTCGACTAAATACTGCGCGACACGCGCGGCTTGTCGCTTGGGAGAGTCAGCCCGAACGGCGCTCGGCGACACGTCATCGTAGAAGAGCTGCCCGCCCTCGTAATACATAGAGACGCGCTCGCTTACCATTTCCGGCGTGATCATCGTCTGACACTTTCCAATTTGCAGGTTCTCGGAAACCTGAACTGGATTAGCGCACGTGTTCTCGTCTTTCAGATCGTTATCGTTCATTTTTTGACAACGGCTCTTCCAGCAACCACCGGTCGCGCAGCATGAGAGCGCCCCGACGGTGTGTATGTACTGGTGGTGCGGATACGCTTCCCAGTGATACGCCTCTCGCCCCCCTCCTAAGACAACGCACGGTCGGACAGGTGGCACCGCACGGCCAAAAACATCCATGGTGCGTGTCGGGACCGCCGCCGCTAGATGCATCGCGAATGTCACGGGACACAAAACACCACTTGAGTGGTAGACGAGTCGAATGAGCTGTCGCGCGTTCGTCTTTCCGATCAGGTTTACGACCCCTTCAAGGGGAGGATGAAAGTGCTGCGGATCACCACACTGCACGAACGTTATCTTTCCTCGAAAACGATTGATCACCTCTTGGTAGCTAGCGGGATTCCACCACTTTGCGGTGAAGTCATATTTGCCGCCAGCGAATACGAGCCAGAAGTTCTCGTTGATACCGATCTCTTGAACCTGACTGACCCACGCCTTTTCCTGTTCAGAGATGTAGATATCGCCCCTGAACTCAGTTACCGGTATGGACACACCGAGCTTGCGCTCTAGGTCTTGCGCGTATCCGTGAATGAAATGGTACGAGTTCTGGTTGCTCCGATTAATAGATCCCGGGAATTCCCCGTCGTAGCCACAGTCGAGGATCTCGATTTCGGGGTCCTCCACGATGAATTTCAGGTTACGACTCGGGACGAGGCGTTCATTGGCATTCTCCGGCTCCGTTTGATCACCCAAGCGCTCAACTCGGTAAGGCAGCTTCGTGATGTGCGGATTATTCTCCCAAATCTCCCCCACTGATGTGTATACGTCAGTGAGAAACATACCCGGGTGTGCGCGATGGAGGTCTCTCACCGCCGCGGTAAGCATGACGATATCTCCTGGCGAGAGCAGGTTGATCAAAAGGAGCTTTCGGCGCTTCGTAAGAATCTCTGCCATGGGTGTTAGGTACGACCAAAAAGCGTTGTCAGTGTTAGCCCTTACAGCGCGCACTGCGCGGTCGGGGAACACCTTTATGACCGTGCTTTTATGGTCGGCTAGATACACGCATGGCTTTAGGGGTTTCACCTAGAAGCCCGTCTGGCAGGCACCTGACTATATTATATGCGGTATTACCTATCGCTGCTGAGGACGTGGCAGGGATAACCACCTAGAATTACCTGACATACCTAGGCAGCGTCAACCCGAACAAGCCAGCTGCACCCAACGATATCAAAGACGGCAAAGATCTCCCTTACGGCATGCTCCACTCCTGGGAAAACCGCGTGTAGGTCGTGGCCCCCAAGGTAGCCGCCCGGTTTAATCTTCGGTTTCCACGCCAAAATATCCGCTTTGACATTCTCATAGTCGTGGCTCGCGTCGATGAACACGAAGTCAAGCGACTTGTCCGGATAGAGTCGCGAGGCCTCCAGACTTGTCATACGCACCGGGCGTATGAAATCGGCGACCGAACTCGTATTTCGCGTGAAATCCTCAAACAAACGATTGGCCACCACTGACGGGTCCTCTGAGAACTCGCCTTTTTGATGCTCTAACGATCCTTGCCAGGTATCCACGACGTCGAAGCGAATCGCTTTTTTGCAGTTAGCGATCTCTACCGCCATAAACGCGGTACTCTTTCCCTTGAACGCCCCAACTTCCACGAAGTGCGCGATAAAACCGGCGCGACGCACCATCTCACTGTACACCGCCTCGAAATCAAACCAACCTTCGATTGTCTGGTAAAAGTGTTCCAGCATTTTATCTATCCACCCAATCACCGATTTCCGAACCTAACTTCTTCGCCACGAACGCTCGCGCCTTTTCGCGCAGCTTGTTCTCTATCTGACGCACCCGTTCTTTACTGATAGACAACTCATCCGAGAGCTCCTGTAGCGTTTTTTTGTCCTCATCGAGGACACGCCCGTGAAATATGCGGCACTCTTTCTCGCTCAGCGTACTCTCGAATTCAGAGAGACTCGAGACCAACGCGTCATGAAGCTGCCTCTTCGCCACACGATCTTCCGCGCTTTCCTCACCACTGGGAATTACGGAAAGAAGATTCGCGTCGTTGTCGTCTTTCAAGGGCGCGTCGACACTCATGTCCGAGCCCCCAAGCCGCTGGGACATTTCAATGACTTCGCCTTCCTTAACATTCAAACGGTCGGCCAGTAGCTTTGTGGATGGGTAAATTCCCTCGCGTTCCAGTCGCTCGCTTTCCTTTTTCAGGTTGAAAAACAATTTTCGCTGCGCTTGTGTGGTGCCTATCTTGACCATGCGCCAGTTGGATATGATGTATCGGATGATGTACGCGCGTATCCACCACACCGCGTACGATGGGAAGCGAACACCGCGATACGGATCAAAGTTGCGCACCGCCTCCATCAGCCCAATGTTACCTTCCTGAATGAGATCCAAGATATTTTTCGCCACTCGCTCGTAGTCGCGCGCTATCTTAACAACTAGCCACAGTGATCCCGAGACGAGCGTATACGCGGCGTCCGCGCTTTTCGTCTTGGCATACTCCACGGCCGCGGTGTGCTCGTCCTCTTTACTCAAGGGGCCGAATCGTCGAATCTCTGAAAAGTAGGCGTCGAGTGGGCTATAACGAACCGGCGCCGCGCTCTTCACGGTGGAGTCAGAGACCTCATCCGCTTCATATGCGTCCGCGTGTAGTTCGTCCGCGGCGATCTCTACCAGCTCCGACTCCACAGGATCATCTGCCCCTGGTTGGTGCTCACTTTCCGTTTCCGCGGGTAGTACCTCGCCTTCAAGAACAACTTCAGGCTCCGTCGACTCACGCGGAGAGTCGGATCGTTTTTCACCTTTCCTTTTACGGCCCGGTTTAGACACCGCTAGTATTCCTTGAATTTCGTTCGTCGAACGCCGCGACTAAAACGTCTGGTTTGTTGATATGCCACGCTCTTCCACAATCTCTGGGGGCGCCTTGAGGATCCTACTACAGGGCGCCAGCATACGTCACCTCAACACGTTACAGATGTAACAATCTGAGAGAAACGCGCGACTTTCGCTCGAATCGATATCGGCCAGTCATTACTATCAGTGTGCGGCCCCCCATCTTGCCGAACATCGTGATAGTTCATATGATCTTTCACCGTCTAGGGTGCAAGAACTGTGTCGTTTCCCGCGTTTTCGCGGCTGTTCAACGAGCTTCCTCTCAGGCGCGAAGTCTTTCGCCATTCCATCGAATCGCGGTTAGATGACAGTAACTTAAAGCACCATGTCAAACCATCCATCGCTCATCGCTCGAGCATTACATCACAACAACGCTCCATTGGAACTCACGCCAGAGAAGCTATCGACACTTCCATCTCTGACGAACGTTAATCACTTCGAAGCTAGCGCGACATTCAACAGAACAGCGATGCTTGGAATCCTGGAAGTTGGTGTCGTCGTGCCTACCAGCGATCCGCTGTTTATTAGCGCCTGCTCCCAGGCCATATCAGTAGAAGCGCTCATTCGCGACTCACTAGCGAGCGAACTTAAGGCTTCCCCCGATCATCTGCGGGAAAGCTTCGTCACGATGCTCTCCAATCATACTATGGTTTCCGCCATGCTGGGTCGTATCGAGCGATACCAAAGCGCAAGAGAGCGAAAAGTAGCGGGGCTCGAACTAGGAGTCGTCGGGCACCCCAGCATTTTTGGAAAGGCCCTGGCGGCGGAGCTCGAGGAGATATACGTGACTATCCCGAGTGAAGTTCCCCACCAACTTGTGGCGGCCTGTGAGACATGGGGACGAGCGCAAGCCGACGCGAGAGAGATCATTCTTGAGCGTACATGGCAATCAGTCGTCAATCGAGAGGATTGGTCGCGGCCAACCGGGTTCGATAGAATCGTGTGCGGCTTTCTTGAGGGTCATCCCCTCATGCATGGCTCACTTGAGAATTCTGAGTTACGGCTCGCGCACTGGCTCGATACCGTACAAACATTACGAGACGGCGGAAAATCGGCCGTTTTCCTCGCGGCGTTGACGCTAAAAAAGGACGATCTCACGGTAGCCGAGGTAGTTGCGGCTTCAGCGATACTACAAGATAAAAAGTTGCGCGCCTGGTCAGACTCTCTTTGGAAATTCTCTCCCGGGCAGGAGGCAAAAGTAGCTCGTGAGATTTGGCCTCACCCAGAGATACTGCCCGAGCATATCATATTCGCGGAGAGCGTCCCCTCTCAGGTAACTATCTCAGTTACCCAGGCTCTCGATCACTGGAGTAGGTATATCGCGAACTTACCGCTTGATGGTGTTACCATTCACTCTCACGCGATGGACTTCTCTGAGCGCTCCTCATTATCTCAAGAGTTGGCCGAGGTTGGTCACACTCCATTAGCTAACTATATTAACGCGATTGAGATAGACCTTCATGAGGCCACGAGCGATCAGATAGAACGGTCTCTGCGCGCCTCGATCAACCTACTTTCAGCTATCGTCAAAGGTTCTGACTGGCATGACAATAGTTGTGAGCACACAGTGACTCTTACGCTTCTCCATTGCCCAGCAAGTGAGCGTTTGCCAGCGATGCATACACTACGAAGGGAAGTTCGGCGAATCCCTTGGGAACTCAAGGAAGTGTCACCGCAGCCCTCCCCTTCTCGCTTCAATCATGTAACCCTCGCTTTCCACTACTCTCCTGGATAGTAGGCAACTTTTCCCTGGTCTATTCGAATTATCATTAACCCGCGCAGGGTGATGAAAGGTATTCCATTGGATCCCGCATGCCTATACGAAATTGGCGCCGTCGTCGCGTATCCGACGAGAAACTACTAGCCCTCACTCGACACCTCGGAGCGATGCTAGGCGCCGGCATCCCGATTATCACGGCTCTTAAGATTAGCGCCGATCGCTGTGGCGACCGAACTCTGTCAGACGCGCTCATGAAGGCGCGAGACCGTATCGCGGGGGGCGTCACGATCTCGTCGTCGATTCGCGAGTCCCCACACATCTTCGGTCCTGTCTACTGCGCGCTTGTGGAGGCGGGGGAAATCGCGGGGATCCTAGACGAGAGTCTTCACAGACTCGAGCGAGATTTATCAGCTCGGATAGCTCTACGACGAAACGTCGTCGCCGCCGCGATTTATCCGATCGTCGTTCTTTTCGCGCTAGCCTTTATCACCACGCTGCTTCTCCTCTGGGTGGTCCCAACATTTGAAGACCTCTTCGCTGACACTGGCGCAAAGCTCCCTTGGCTGACGCGGACGGTCGTATCTCTATCTCACATGCTATCTCTTTTCGGATTGCCTCTGATCTTGCTCGGCGTATCCGCTGTGATGATCGTCGTGAAGATCCTCAAGCGGAACAGAGGACTGTTGAGAGCCGCGTCGCGGATTGTGCCGCGAATGCCATTACTAGGATCTATTCTTACTCTCAGATCGTCGGCTCGCTTCAGCGCCACTCTAGGAGCGTTGATTCAATCAGGCATACCAATTATCGACGCTCTGGCTACCACCTCCTTGGTTGTAGGCAGCGCCCCAGTCGCTCAGGATATCCAGCGTGTTCGAAACAGGATCGCCAACGGCTCTTCTTTGTCGGAGGCTCTGAAAGATTCCTCGACCTTATGGCCTGACTTGATTCATTACATCGCTGTCGGGGAGCAATCGGGGCGTCTCGAGCTCATGCTTCTTCGGTGCGCTGAGCAACTAGAACGCGATTTATCGGATCGAGTGACTCGTTTTCAACAGATGCTCGAGCCGGCCCTAATTCTATCGATCGGAGTGATTGTCGGCACACTCGTGCTCGCCATGTATCTGCCGATATTTCAAATTGGGGGGCTCGCAAGCCAGTAAAAAGATGGTGGTATTCACACATACTACCGTAGCATGGATCTGAACTCAGATTTTCGAACACACCCGCTCCAAACAGTCATCTAATGAGCAGGGTGTGGAGGTTTTGGCAGGTGGCTCGGGGAAGGAACATGCAAACTAGAGATGGCTTCTCAATCATTGAATTTCTTGTAATATCAGCGATCTGCGCGATTTTAGGGCTGATCGCCATACCACAGTACTCGATGTACCGTCAGCGTGGATACGCCACCACGGCAGCCGCTGATCTCCGTAATGTAGCCGCCGCTCAGGAGTCATTTTTCGCTCAAAACGCCCGCTACGAGCCCATCTCCAATTGCAAGCCCGCTGACGCCGGTTCGAGGTGCGACATTCCGAACCTACCCGCCGTCTCACCCCTCTCAAAGGGGGTTTCACTCGAAATAGCGCCGCACCCCTCTGGCAACGGCTTCACTGGCATCGCTCGCCACGTCAACAGCAATATCGCCTGTCGGTGGGACAGCACCCAAGGTGGGATGCTGGGCTGTAGCAAGATCACAAACTAAGCAGCGCGTCTTCGCAGAGAGGGGGTCGCGCCAGGTTCGTCACGAATTACTGTGGAATCGGACTCACCGATCTCCACTCGATGGCGGGTTGAAGCGCCGTCGAATATCGCACTACAATAAGACGACTTTGCTTTAAAGGTTTACTTGTATGAAGCGTGCGTCCTCTCTCGTTCTCACTATATGTCTTATTTTCTCCGCCGGATGCTCCCTCTTTGGTGGAGACGACACACGACGAGGACCCGCGCGCAGATCTGAGCGCGAGGGCTTAGAAGGACTCGTTAAGAAAAAAACTATCGGGGTCGAGGTCACGTGGGAGGTCCCCAGCGAGCCTACCGATGGTTTCGTTATCCGATACGGAGAGGACAAGACCCGCCTTCTCAAAGAGGTAATCGTGGCGAGCTCGGAGCTACGAGAAGAAACTGACCCGCAATTTGGACCAGTCTACCGCTATACAATTAAAGATACGATTAACGATCGCTCGATCTTCGTGTCCATCGCGGCGTTTCGAGGAGACGCGGTCTCTGACTTCAGTGATGTGATGGAAGAGAGTAAACGGCCTTCGTCGGGCAGGTAGCTCACACGCCCCCTGACCTTAAAGCAGGGCTAGAAGCCCTGCGGTCCATAACAGCCGCCGAGTTTTCACTTAGGACCGCGGAGCTTCTAGCTCCGCTAAAAATAAGCATCGCCGACCTAGCCCAACCCCCACAGCAGACGCCAGGAAATGGACTTCTGTGAAAAAAAGGGAGGGTCTTTTATAAAGACCCTCCCATAGTTGTGTTACATCGCAACCATAGCAGTCGCCTGAGAACCGGCGTACTCGCCCCACATAGTGGCGAATCTGCCGCCCCGCTTGAGCAATTCTGACAACGTGCCTCGTTCGACCACTCGCCCGCCCTCCATGACGATTATCTCGTCGAAAAGCGGCAGCAAGTTGAACTTGTGCGTCGTCGCCACCACGACCTCGTGAGAGAAGTGCGCTAACAGCTTCTCGTAGATCCTCTTTTCCCTGACTACATCCACACCGCTGGTGGACTCGTCGAGGAGGACGATCTTCGATTCACCGTCGAATGCGAAGAACACGCCTCGCGCCAACGCTAGACGCTGCTTCTCGCCCCCACTCAACGAAACGCCCTTTTCGGCGATGTTGGTGTCGAGCCCCCTCGGTAGTCGAGCTAACACGTCAGTGAAGCCCGCCATCTCAAGAGCGGCGAGAACTTTCTCTCTCGGCGCGTCAATGCCCATCGTGACATTCTTCAGAACCGAGTCCGCGAAGACCTCAGGATCTTGTGGCACAAGCGTCGTCTCCCTAGCGACCGCGAGAAGCCCGTGCGGAACAAGGACTCCGTCGCACCGCACGGAGTCGACTGAGCTCGTGTGCAATCCCCGCAAGAGCGAGAGCAAGGTAGATTTTCCGCTACCACTGCTTCCCACCACCGCGTAGCTCTTGCCACGCCGCAGCGAGAGATTCACGCCGAACACGCCACTTACCGCTTCCTCACACCCCTCCTCACCATCATGGCGGAAGGTTATGTTCTGAAGCCGCAACTCCTTCCAGTTTTCTGGAAGCGCCGCGGTCACGTTACGCGCCACAAGGGTCTCATAATCTCTCTCGAGATGCTCAACCGCCTGTAGACGAGTAGTCTTGATGACCAAGTCACCCCAACGCCAGGTCAGCTCGAAGAACGCGGTGCCGATCGTGAGAAGATACTCATTCAGCGCGAATAGCGTCCCGAACTCAACCTTCTCCTCGGCGTACACTTTTCCGAATACGAACCCGAACAGCGTCAACGCCCTGGTCACGTCGACCAGAATGTTAGCGGAGAACCACTTCGCTTCCTGCAGGACCGCCGCGCGTCGCGTCACCGGTCGCAGCTTCATGAGCTGCGCGTCCACTTCCGCCACCACACGATCCTCGAGCCGAAGGCTGATGACCGTCCGAATGTTCGTCAGATAGTCTTGAATCCTCGACGCGACTCCGTTGAGCACCTTGTTTGCCTCCTCATAGAGAGGAACTAAGTAGCCATCGAAGACCGTGACGACGATCACGACTAGCACCGCGTTCGCCAGAACAACGAGACCCGCGGTTGGCATGAAGATTGACATCATCACAACCGCGCCCACGAGTCGCGCGAATATCTGGAGAACGAGCGAAGCTGTCTCCGTGAAATCCGCGAGCGCCGACGCAGCTCGAGAAACCTGATCGATCGTCTCGCCGCTGTGATGCGTCGTATGCCACCTCATCGGAAGACGTGTGGTCTTCGCCAGAAGTCCCGTCTGAATGTTCCGTCTCACGGCGAACCCGTTCAGAATCTCAATGACTCTGCACGGACCGTGAAACATCCACCCTAAGACCCCAAGACCGATCGTAGTGGCGAGCAGCGCCGCGCACGTACCAAGCTCTCGAGACTCGGCCGCGGCCTGAGCTGCGTCGACGAATCGGGCCATCACAAGAGGAATGGTGAGCCATGCCGCCATTCCTAACGCCGACATCACCATGGAGGTGGCGATGGCTCCTCTTCTACCCTCACCGAAGCTCCACATCCGCTTCACAAGGTAGCAGATGGGATTAGCCTTTTGCCTCTTAAACATTTTAAACCTCAGCATGAAAACACCCTCCTATTGAACTCAAGGAACACGCTGCCGCCCCGACAAAAATGTCAGGTCGCGGCGTCAATTTGATATCCGAGTGACCACAAGTCACTCGGCTTCTCGATTGCTGGGAGATACAGGAAATAGGAGTGGTCACCCACGCGAGCCTGTAAAGCTCTCGTCGTTCACCGATCACTCTATTGTCTTGGAAAAATCGCCAGCCTCCGATGGGCTGGCTCGTTTGAGGTCAGCCCCGCGGGGAGAAGATTCCGCGATCTACGAGCCGCATTTGCCCGTCTCTCACGTCTCCGATATGTGTCGCTTGAAAACTAAACATCAAAGCACCTTTAACGATGTACTCTCTCACAGTAAGGGAAGACCCTTCGTTAGTCAAAACTAAAAGCTCGCAGGATTCAGAGCTGAAATCCGAGCGTGATCTGGCCTTATTCTAGGGGAAATTGATCCCACTGAAGCTCCGCGGCTAGCGCGTCCCGAAACCAGATCTGCTGCGCTTCAATTAAACGGAGGTGGTATTCAAGATCTTCCACAGAGATCCCCACCGCGCTCAAACTCGCCGAGAGAACTAGGTAATGCCCGACGAGACTTACCTTGATACCAACGAGACCGTCAGCTATCTCAAGTGCCGCCGTGAGTAGATCGTACGCGCCACGTATCGGAACGGTGACGATATTAACGCCCATGTAGATGGTGGTCTCAGAAGGCTTTCGCAATCCCTCTATCAAAACCTCAAGCTCCTCGTGCTCTCGGAGCTGCAACATCCATCGGATCTGCTCGGAGGTCTTCTCGCGTTGACACTGCGCCGCATCTAATCCGCGTCGACTGAGCAGATCCTCGACCACTCGGACCGGATCCTTGCCACCCGTGATTTTTCGGATATTGAGCTCGGCGAACTTCTTAATCTTTCCCATGAGTGATGTCTCGCTCTTTAGTCGCCGACTCTTACTTGTGATAGGAGATCCCCTTCATCATCGTGTGCGCCCGATATATCTGCTCGACGAGAAGCAATCGCGTCACCTGATGGGGAAATGTCAGCGTTGATAACGATAAAACGGAGTCGGCGCGCTGTCTAACCTTTTCGCTGAACCCATAGGCGCCCCCGATAACGAACGCGATCGAGCGCTTACCCGAAGTCATTCGCTTCTCCATGAACCGACAGAACTCCTGGGACGAGAACTCCTCGCCTCGCTCATCAAGCACGATGACGAAATCGAAAACCTCTAATTTCTTGAGAACCTCCACCGCCTCTCGCTCGCGCACCGCTTCGGCACCCATGGATTCCGGGGCCTCACACCCCAACTCCACAAGCTCTATCGGGAACGCGCCCTTGAGGCGCTTTAGATACTCCGCTTCGCCTTCCTTGACGAAGGACTGCCGCACTTTACCGACACTGAGAATAGTAACTTTCATGGTGTTCGCAGGTCACGATGCTAGGACAGTTCTTTAAGAACCGCCACCGCTACCTTACCGGAGTCAGTCCGATAGGCGCCACGCTCTACGTCCTTTTTGAGCGCTTGCACCCGGGAAGCTCTGGCGGCATCAGCTCCATCGGAGGGTGGCGGTGATGATCCCATCGAGCGAGAGAAAACCACCGCGTCGGTGCCAAGCGAGTCGGCCTTTGGCGACGCCTGCTGTTGCTGTGCTGATTGCGCTGGTTTCGCGGGTGACACACCCGCGACCGAGTCTAGGTTCGAAGCGAATAAGCTTCCGATCTTTGAGATGCCCATATCCTCTTTCCATGGCACGAGAGATCCTCCTTAAAACGATCCCCCGTCTGCGGTTTAACTTCCTGGAGTACCATCCATGGCAAGAGCCCCCAGTCGCCTCGCGCGACTAAGAGAGTTTCCTATTACCCCATGGGATTGTCGGACGTTCGCGGAGAATACTTGAGGGTTTATCGCGTATTTTTTGGGCTCCTGTCCTTTTTTCGCCACGCGAATCATCTTTTGTGAGATTATGGCAACCGTGCCCACGATCACATGAGCGCCCCAACCGTCCGAGCGGTGAATCAATGAGAGCCTTTTTAATTCTTGTACTAGCGACTGGGTGTTGCCTTGCGGGACCATCGCCGCGCCCCCCTTCTTCCGTGGAGCGAACAACGCTAGAGGAGACTCTTATTAGGCCAGCGCGCGGGGCGATCGTAATCGCTCATGGCCTCAACCAACGGCCGAGCTCCATGGATTTTTTGGCTGAGTTCCTGCGCTCAGAGGGATATCATACCCTGCGGCTCGCCCTGGCGGGACACGACACCCCAAAAGCGGATACGTTTCCTTCGTCGACCTGGGTTCAACAGATTGTCTCGTCGTTTCACGAGACCAGAAAAGGCTATCCCGCCCTGCCCGTTCTTTATCTCGGCTACTCCATGAGCGGTCTCGCCGCCGTCCGAGCTCTCGACATCGATCCGTCTTTTTCCCCCAAACGGATGATCCTGATCGCGCCCGCGCTCTCATTGCGCACTATAGTTGAGTCCGCCAGCATCCTGCGTTGGTTTCCAGCCACGACATTCGCGGTGAAAAACCTCGCGCCACGCGCCTATCGGCGATACGAGCGCACACCGCTATTCTGGTATCGAAACGTGGCGGAGATGTATCAGCAGACAAGTGTACTTCAAAACCCTCAGCGAGTCGGCACCGTGCCGGCGCTCATATTCGCCAATCCGCGCGATGAGCTGGTGTCGCTTGAGGGGCTTAGGTCCTGGATCTCGGATAACCAACTTACCGATCGATGGAAATTGTCGATAATTCGCCCAGAGACGTCCGATCCCACGCTCGCCGGGCATTTGCTCATAGACCAGCGCGCAATAGGCATAGAGAGTTGGCGAACGATGGAGCATGAGATTCAGGATTTTATCCGAGACTAGGGCGCGGTTACGGACCCTACTCAGCCTCGCTTCCGCCAAGGTTATACTCTCGCACCTTCACCAGAAGAGTCTTGTAGCTGACACCCAAGAGCTCGGCCGCTTTTGATTTATTCCCATCCGTCAACGTGAGGGCGCGCGATATCGCTTCTCCTTCCGCTTGCCTGACCGCCGCTGAGGTGACTTCAGAAAGAGTGCGCGTCGCCTCTTCAAGAGCTGAGATATTCAGACAGATCTGTATTCCTAGGTGTTCTGGCCTAATTACGCCTTCAGTCAATAGAACCGCTCGTTCAAGCACGTTCTCAAGCTCTCGCACATTCCCTGGCCAGCTGTATGCCTCAAGGATATCTTGCGCGAGAGGATCAATCTGAGGCACCTCTTTTCCGGCGATCGCCGCGTAGTGATGGACGAGACCATCGATAAGGTGCGGAATATCCTCTTTGCGATCACGCAGCGGCGGGAGAGCGAGCGTGACTACCGCGATACGATAGTAGAAATCCTCGCGCATCAGCCCTGTGGTAATCGCCTCCTGCATTGAACGGTTAGTGGCTGCGATAATTCGAGGATTCACTTTTATAGTCTTCGATCCACCGACCTTTCGAATCTCATGCTCCTGCAACACTCGCAAAAGCTTAACCTGCAGATGCGGTGGCATCTCACCGACCTCATCAAGAAAGACAGTCCCCTGACTTGCTACCTCAAATATTCCGACGCGACTTTGCGTCGCACCCGTAAACGAGCCCGCCTCGTGCCCAAAGAACTCGCTTTCAAGAAGTTCCGCGGGGATCGCGCCGCAGTTCACCGCTAGAAATGGATTTTCGTGACGCTTACTATGGTCATGGATGTAGCGCGCCATCACCTCCTTACCACTACCACTTTCTCCGAGGATCAGAACCGGTGTGTCAACGACCGCCACGCGCCTCGCCTGGTCTAGCACCTTCTCAAACCTTGGAGACTCGGTGACGAGTCCGTGCTTTGACTTCTTTCGAGACGAGCACGATCGATCAACGATGCGGTGATGCTGCATCACTTGTCGCAAGATAGGCGCCAAGGTCTCAGGCTCGAAGGGCTTGGTGATAAAATCGTTGGCGCCACTCTTCATAGCCTCAACGGCGACATCTATGGAGCCGAACGCGGTCATGATTAAGAAGGGAAGATGCGGCGCGGATTCGCGAATTCGCTTCGCTAGATCAATTCCGTTCATGCGTGGCAACTTGAAGTCAGCGAGCACGCATGAGAAGCCCTGCGCTGAAAACGCGTGCATCGCGTCTTCGGCGGTCGCGACAGCGACCACGGAGAATCCCTCGCGCTCAAGCACCGTCGCGAGCACTTCTCGCAGGGAATCGCTGTCTTCGACTATCAATATCGGGTCCATGAACCTCCGCAGAGCTACAAAGAACCAATCGGCAGGATCGTGGACTTTATTGAGGATCGAAAACGCCCCTCAACCTCCTGATATTACTAGGATGGCCAGTTTCCTCGCCGACCTGAAACACGGCGCGTACGGAGCCGCGCCCTCCCGATCGTGATGCGAGGTATTTAGGGGAGGGCGGGGCTCCGCACCCGCCTGTTACGGAAACAGTTCCTTCTTTGTTTGCCTATTGAGGAATAACGCCACACCCAACTCGCGGCCCACCACCACCAATCGGCGCTGGGCTATCGGAGTAGTTATCACCACCGGCGTGAATCATCACACTGCGATTGCGAATGTCTTTGAGCGTGAGCTCATGAATATGAACGGCTTTCGTCGCTGTTCCATCAGCCGCCACCTCTAACTTGGGAAGATCTCCTTGATGGCCACCACCGTGAGGACCCATATGCTTTCCAGTCGCGCGAGGATCAAAATGACCTCCTGCCGCTTGCGCCGCGGTCATCTTTCCATCCTTCTCCTTAGGTCCACAGTCTGGATTCTCATGGATATGAAAGCCGTGATCGCCAGGAGTCAGTCCATGAAGATTTGGCTTCACTTCAATACCGTGAGGCACATCTTTAAACTCGATCGTGCCAAGTGAAGCGCCAACGCCTGTCGCGTCAACGGCGTTAACCGTAACAGTTACAGATTCGTGAGACTCAGCCGCCGCGCCACTAACGCATACTGCCATGGATACAATCACACTGTAGCAAAGATTCTTCATATCCCTATTCCTCTTAATTCGCCGCGACTATCGACCTGAGCACATACGGCAAAATACCGCCGTGCTTGTAGTATTCCACTTCGATGGAAGTATCAACTCGCAGAGTCACCTTCACCTCGGTCTTAGTTCCATCACCCTTGGTAATCACGAGCGTGACATCCTGACCTGGGGTGATTCCACCTTCTGTACCCTTGATCGCGAAATCCTCAGTTCCCGTGAGACCGAGTGTCTGCGCGTTCTGACCAGCTTTAAACTGACACGGCAACACACCCATGCCTATGAGGTTGCTCCGGTGAATACGCTCGAAACTTTCGGCGATGACGACCTTCACGCCGAGCAACCGAGTTCCCTTCGCCGCCCAGTCTCGAGAGCTTCCAGTGCCATACTCTTGCCCCGCGAAGATCACGAGAGGCGTCTTTGTCTCAGCGTATTTGACCGCGGCGTCGTAAATCGACAACTTCTCACCTGTCGGCTGATGGAGCGTTACGCCACCTTCAACGCCTGGCACCATGAGATTCTTGATTCGTACGTTGGCGAATGTGCCTCGCACCATCACATCATGCGAGCCACGGCGCGCGCCGTAGCTATTGAAGTCCTTGAACTCAACGCCCCGACCGATTAGGTACTTCCCAGCTGGAGAGTCCTTCTTGAAAGCGCCTGCGGGACTGATGTGATCAGTCGTAACAGAGTCACCAAAGATAGCGAGCGCTCGGGCACCCGAGATACCGTGAGGCTTTTCGGGGGTAAGCGCGAAATCGTCAAAGTATGGTGGCTCCTGAATGTATGTTGAGGTGGTATCCCACTCGTATACCGCGCCACTACTCGATGGCACTCGATCCCAGAGCGGATTCTGAGCTGTCACATCGGCGTAGAGTCGTCGATACATCTCGGCGTTGAACGCTTGGGGCATCTGAGCGTGAACCTCTTCGGCGCTCGGCCAGATCTCGCGCAAGAACACTTGCTTTCCAGCCGAATCCACGCCAATCGGATCGCGCTCAAAATCAACTCGAACGCTTCCCGCGAGGGCGTACGCGACCACAAGAGGCGGACTCATCAAGAAGTTCGCCTTTATGTTCTGATGCACTCGCGCCTCAAAGTTACGGTTACCCGAGAGCACCGCTGAGCCAATCAGATCATTCTTTGTGATGCACTCCTCAATCTTGGCGTCGAGTGGTCCAGAGTTTCCGATACACGTCGTGCATCCATATCCCACGACCTGAAACCCGAGCTTGTCGAGATACGTTTGAAGCCCTGCCTTTTGAAGATACTCACTCACCGCTCGAGAACCCGGCGCGAGAGACGTTTTCACGAATGGTTTCACTGAGAGACCTCGCTCAACCGCCTTCTTCGCGAGCAATCCCGCCGCAAGCATAACGCTCGGATTGGAGGTGTTAGTGCACGATGTTATAGCCGCGATGAACACTTCTCCTTGATGCACCGACACATCGACACTTCGATTCGACTCGCTCCCAACGCCAGTGTCAGGAACATTCACGGAGAAGGAGCGCCCGAGATCTTCGGCGCTCTTACCATAGCCGCCATCAGCGACCGGAGACGCGAGCAGCGCCTCGAAAGAAGCCTTCACTTTCGTTAGCTCTATCTTATCTTGTGGACGCTTGGGTCCGGCGATACTTGGCTTAACCGTCGAAAGGTCGAGGTCCATCAAGTCAGAGTAATCGCACTGCCCCTTCTTGGGGATTCCAAACATCTCTTGAGCTTTCCAGTAGTTTCGGAACGTGTCGACCTTCGCGCTATCTCGCCCTGTCGCGATGAGGTACTCACACGTACGCTCATCCACAGGGAAGAAGCCCATCGTCGCGCCGTATTCGGGCGCCATATTGGCGATAGTGGCGCGATCAGTGACTGGAATCGACTCAGCTCCGTCACCAAAAAACTCGACGAACTTCCCTACTACCTTCGCTTTTCGCAGCGCATTGGTTACATGCAGAACGAGATCCGTCGCCGTTACTCCCGCTGCGAGTTTGCCATGCATATGAAATCCGACTACGTCGGGAGTGAGGAAATATACGGGCTGCCCCAACATCGCGGCTTCCGCCTCGATTCCACCGACCCCCCAACCAACCACACCGAGACCGTTAATCATCGTGGTGTGAGAGTCCGTACCAACGAGGGTATCGGGGAAGTAGACGCCGTCTTTTTGCAAGACGCCTTGCGCCAAGTACTCAAGATTGACCTGATGGCAGATTCCGAATCCCGGTGGAACAACACTAAAGGACTTAAACGCTTGCTTGCACCACTTAAGGAATTGGTAGCGCGATTCGTTGCGCTCGAACTCCACTTCCATATTACGCTCAAGGGCGTCAGTTCTATGCGAGAAATCCACTTGAACGGAGTGATCGATAACAAGGTCAACTGGAACCAGCGGCTCGATGATACCGGAATCCTTTCCTAGTCTCTTAACCGCGGCTCGCATCGCGGCGAGATCAACGCCGAGCGGTACGCCGGTGAAATCTTGAAGCAGCACTCGCGCTACGACGAAAGGAATCTCGGAGGTGCGCTCCGCCTTCGGACGCCACGCCGCCAACTCCCGTACGTTTCGCTCCTCGACTCGTTGTCCGTCATAGTTGCGAAGCACTGACTCGAGTACTACTCGTATTGAAACGGGAAGACGGGAGATCTCCCCTATCCCCGCCGCTTCGAGAGCGGGAAGGGAATAGAAGTGCGCCTTGGCGCCACCCGCGACTGAAAACTCTTTGCGTGAGTCGAATAAATTATGAGCCATCGGAATACCTTACAGGATGAACATGCGTACCCGCACTTTTTACACGGCGTAGCGTTATTTGCACAATCGACTTAGATGACTTCGAGCCTTAAGAGGCTCGAATTTCATCAAATTGCCCAAAACTTTCCCCCACGTTAAGGTGACTAGGGCTTTCATGGACATCGACCATATTTTATTCCTAATCGCCATACTCAACCTCTTGGGCGATCTGTACAACATCTCCCGCTTTCGGAGACAGCTTCCACGCTGGATGCCGTGGGCCAACGCTGCGGCGCTGGCTGGATGCATCATCGTTAAACTAACGGTCTCCACCAACGCGGGCGCGTGGGCGTTAGGCATACTACTCCTGTACGCGCTAGCGATCAGAGTGCTTGGGAAGAGATCAAGATCTCGAATAAAGCTCCCGAGCCCCGCCACGAAGCTCCTTATCGCCGCCAACGTCGTCGCCTACGGCTATCAAATGAGTCAGTACGCCACCAACAACGGCGCCGCTATGATCGGCGTCGGAGCGCTCTATGGACCGCTTCTTGAGGATGGTCAGTGGTGGCGGCTTATCACGGCTCAATTTATTCATTGGGGACCGCTACACCTGGCGTTTAACATGATGGGCCTCTGGTTCATGGGGCGCGGGGTTGAGATGGCGCTCGGATGGCTTCGATTTATCGCGGCGTATCTGATATGTGGGGCAGGTGGTATGCTGCTCGCATGGGGGATATGCCTCTACTCCGCCGAACCAAGAGCCCTCGTTTTGATGGGAGCCTCGGCGAGCGTGCTGGGCCTCGTAGGCATACAAGCCGCCATATCCCTTTCGATATTACGCAGCACCGGAAGCCTCGTGGCGAAGGCGCAACTCGCCTCCATGACGCAAATCATCGTACTGCAGATGGTGTTCGACTTCATGGTGCCAGAGGTCAGCTCCACCGCGCATACGGGAGGCGCGGCGATCGGATTTTTAATGGGAATGCTGGTGTTTCGAGGTCGGTGATTCATCGCCTTCGAGTCGATCGGAGCGCGGAGCTTCTAGCTCCGCCTAAAGGCTTCCAAGCGGAGCTAGAAGCTCCGCGGTCCAGAACAGCCATCCCGATCACGATTCGTGTCTGCGTTGGGAGAATTCGCCCCCATGGGGCACAATAAGTGGCGGAGAGCCGCCTACGCCCTGCGGGCTACGGCGTCCATGGAGGGGGATTCCCCGTATTGCTTGTGTCGCCCTTCGGCGACACAGGTTCGAATCCCCCATGGAATCCGAAAATGCCAACTAGTGGCGGAGAGAGGGGGATTCGAACCCCCGTTAGGTGATTAACCTAAACACGCTTTCCAAGCGTGCGCCTTCAGCCACTCGGCCATCTCTCCGCAAATCGAACCTAGAGCAAAAAAGTGGCGGAAGGGAAGGGATTCGAACCCCCGATACCGTTTCCGGTATTCCGGTTTTCAAGACCGGCGCCATCAACCACTCGGCCACCCTTCCGCGAGGGCGACAGGGTACGTACATCTTTCAGAATAATCAATGCCATAGGCGACGCCTGTCTGGGATTTTGCACTTTATTCGGTGCGCCCCTCTAAGCCTCATCAGGTCGGCGCGCGTTAGCCGCGCTTCGCGCCTGAACGCGCGGCTCTGCATCTCAGGTCACACCTCGCCAGATACTCCGACGCACATAACTATTTGCTTTAGTTATGTAAAAACGAATGGGGTATGAGGACTCAGGTGTGGCAGGTGACGAGACAACCTTTTGAGTGCCGCGGCGTTGTCCGTTATCTCAGAGGTCGATAATTGACAGAACCGCAGGCCGGAACCTTGCTAATCTTCATGGATTTGATACCTTCGTTCTTCTCGTGCGCTCTTAGCTCAGCTGGATAGAGCATCTGACTACGAATCAGAAGGTCGGTGGTTCGAATCCTCCAGGGCGCACCAGTTTTTCGATCGTAGTAGTACAAACGATTTCGAAACCTTGTCCCGCCTCACGGAGAGTTGGCCGAGTGGCTGAAGGCGGCGGTTTGCTAAACCGTTATACGGCCCAAAAGCTGTATCGGGGGTTCGAATCCCCCTCTCTCCGTCCCTCCCCTATTCGGACTTGGCTTCGCCAAGTTCCGAATTAACGGCCAGGGCTTGCCGCCCTGGACCATCCGGTACCTCCCCTACTCGCACTTG
>CAIVDM010000108.1 GCA_903904735.1 uncultured delta proteobacterium | reverse complement strand
GTTATCCTTGGATGCACGCACTACCCGTTGTTACTAGAGTCGATTAAATTTTTAATGGGTCCTGGCGTCTCGATAGTCGAGTGCTCAGACGCTATCGCACAGGATGTCGTTACTCTTTTGGGGGACTGCGCTGCTCCGACTGCTCCGGGAATTGTGAACTACTTTGTCACGGATGAGGTCGGGCGGTTTAATTTCTTAGCCTCGGCGTTTCTTGAGGGGCAAGCTGTGAACGCAGTGCGGATTGATTCGTTTTAATGAACGTCTTGTCCCAGATGGCGTGACTAACTGCCCCGGCGAAGCGCCTCATCCTCAAGAAGCGCTTTCTTCACGTCAGCGAGGGTAACGAGCTTAGGCTGGCGCTTGCGAGAGCGCTGCGGACGTTCCGCGAGCTTCTGTGTTTCTTGCGTCGCGGTCTCAAGGTTATGAACGACGCTCTTAAGCATAATGTGTAAGGAGCTCTCCCATTCCGCCGCTCGATCGCTCTGTTCGCCGGCACTCTGGTAGTACTCTCCGAGTAGTTGCCGCGCTTGGTCAAACTCTCGTGACGAGAGGTGACGCTGCACTTGGCTATCGACTTCTGTGAGTCGCTGTAGCGTCTCTGTTAACGAGCTCCAGGTGTCACCGGTGAACACAGAGCAGTACTCGTTAGAGTGATCATCGAGGGTGCGTACATGGTTTGAAAAATGGTGTACGCGCTCGTGGAACATCATCGCTAAGGTGCGCGCCTGCTGCTCCGTCGGATCGAGGGCGACCTTGTTGAAGATCCGGGCCACATACCAAGCGGCCCCGATCGAGGCTCCGACTCCGATTGAGACAAAAAGAAGGGTTTCATAACTGATCTGCACATAAGAAGCTTCGGCAGGTCTGAGGGGACCCTGAAGTATTTGTGGCGGCTATTTGTTGAGTGTGGTCGAAAAGGTGAAAGAGGTACGAGAAATTCCTACGTACGAAAACTCGTGACAGCCACCACTTTCCCACTTTATGTCCCTCGCGCCGAATGGACTGGGAAAAGTGGGAAAGTGGTGACCGTCACGACTTTCAAATCGCCCGCCGCACCAACTTCTCCATAGCCGGCTGCATTACCGTCTCAAGGGCCTTATACGCGTCGCCAGCGCCAGCGTGAAAACGCAAGCGATGGAGGAGAACGTATGGAGCGATTGCTCGTAGGTCATCCTCATTCGCATGGTCTCGTCCATTAATGAGCGCCCACGAGCGGGTCGCGGTTTGAAGCATAAGCGCGGCGCGAGTTGAGGCGCCGAATTGAATCAGCGGATTGCCACGGGTCGCTTGAACGATCTCGACCATCGCTTCTCGAAGCGCTGGTGATACATGCACCTGCTCGCAGGTCTCTCTGGCGGCGAGGATATCGCTGCGCTTGCAGACGGGTCGCACCGCTGTGGAGCCTTCGCGAATCGCTGAGTGATTCTCGAGGATCTCGCACTCGGTCTTGGCGTCTACGTACGACATTGGGACCTTAAGAAGGAATCGATCGAGCTGAACTTGAGGGAGTGGATAAGTTCCCGCGATATCAAGCGGATTCTGGGTGCCCAATACGAAGAAGAGCTGATCAAGGGGTCTGGTCGCGTTATCCATCGTGACCTGCTTCTCCGCCATACACTCAAGAAACGCAGCCTGCACCTTTGGGCCTGTACGGTTGATCTCATCGGCTAAAACGATATGGGCGAAGACGGGGCCGTGCATGAAGCTAAACGAGCCACTCTTTGGGTCGAAGATATTCACGCCTAAGACATCCCCTGGGAGCATGTCTGGGGTGAACTGGATACGACGGAAGGGGACGATCGGATCTGAGGCGACAGATGGGAAACGATTCGACGCCGCTTCATCTGGTGCGATAAGGCGACCGAGGGTCTTCGACAACGTCGTCTTTCCTGAACCTGGGTAATCCTCAAGCAGGACGTGACCATCAGCCATAAGAGCTGTGATAACCAGCTTAATGGTATCGGAACGTCCACGAATGACTTCCTCAAGAGCGGTGATGAGTTTTGTCGCGGTGGCGTTAGCCGTGGACATCGCTTCAGACGTTGCTGCCATTTTTTATCTCCTCCCTAAAAAGGGCTTCCGTTAGTTTATTCACAACTGCGCGAGGATCACTATCCTCAACGCGCTGTTTTTGTGAGCTATTGTGAGCACAGGTAAAGCGCAGAGTCGTGCCACCGCCCACTGATTCCTGTTGAGATGTAATCAGGCACACCTCGTCTTTGTTTTGAGAGGAACGATCCTCGATAAATGGTCCAGAGAGGATAAGGTCTCGCAGCTTGGAAGAGGCTTGAATCCGCACTGGGAGGCGATACCCGTAGTTTCGAAGCTCCGCGGGCGACGTGTAGAAAACTCGGTACGCGAGCTCGCGGTAGCGCGAAGAGGATGAATCGAGGGCTGCCATGCGCAGTAGTGTCGCGTGGGTCTTCAGGAGATCGTCGTAGCGAGGTCTCGCCCGCTCGATTACGGCATCGAGGTTGCTGATAGCCTCGCTTGTGCTCCATCCAGAGAGCCGACTCTCGGCGAGATATGCCTGATAGAATAGCTTCGCGGGGACGCGAGAATCTTTGCGCGTCTCGTCGCCTAGTCGCGCCGATAACGCCGAGCTCGAGAGCCCACGCAAAACCTCGCCCAGGGTTGGGTACTCAAGAAGACTATCGGTGTTCCTGATTGAGAGATCCTCGAGATCGTCGAGCTCCTCGGTGAGAAGCTGCCGAGCTCGGCGCATCAGCCACCACGACTCAATGGCGTTCGCCGTTCGCTCTCGCTTACTGTCGAGCCACTCACTCCAGGTCGCGGGGAGTTGAAACTTGAGTGCGTTGTTTTTGCGGGCAAGCGCCTGTCCG
>CAIVDM010000107.1 GCA_903904735.1 uncultured delta proteobacterium | reverse complement strand
TCCCTCTCTCGCTTTCTCCAGATCATAGCCAAGCTCAGAGACCCAAACGGTGGCTGCCCGTGGGATCTCAAGCAGACCTTTGAGACACTCAAGCCCCAGTTGGTAGAAGAGGCGTACGAAGTATCAGACGCAGTCGAGGCCAGTGAAGCAGCAGTCTGTGAGGAACTAGGAGATCTTCTCTCGGTTGTGGCACTCTTCGCGCAGATAGCCTCTGAAAAAGGAGCGTTCTCATTCGCAACAATTCTCGATGGCATCTCCGATAAACTCGTGCGCCGTCATCCTCACGTCTTTGGAGAAACAAAAGTATCAGGCACCGAAGAGGTCCTCAAAAACTGGGAGCAGATAAAACAGGAAGAACGCGCTGAAAAAGGCACCCCCGAAAAGGGGCTCCTCGATGGGCTCCCCCGCTCACTTCCAGCGCTTCAGAAAGCTCACCAGATCGGCGAGCGTTGCGTACGGGTGGGTTTTGAATGGAGCACCGCGGCTGACATCGCTGGTAAGGTAAACGAGGAGCTTCAGGAGTTCTTGGTGGAAGTTGCTCCGCACGATAAAGCGGAATCACAAGACCCAGCCGCTCAGGAGCGAGTAATCGAAGAGTTTGGAGACCTGCTCTTTACCCTGGCTCAATACAGCCGAAAGCTTGGGTTTAACGCGGAAACCGCTCTCGCGGCAGCAAACGAGAAGTTCATGAAGCGCTTTAAGCACCTAGAAGGGCTCGCCAAATCCGAATATCCAGAGACCCAATTGGGAAATCTAGGTCAAGAAACTCTCGAGAAGCTCTGGGTGAGAGCCAAGCTAGCTACTCGGTAAATTTGAATATCGCCGCGCCTCTCGGTATCCTTGAGGTTCATGTGCCGTGGGAGGGACCCCAAAGGTCTTTTGACGGTATGGTGTGACATGGATAGGTCCGTTTAGGATGATGGACCGCGGTTACGCCATGAAAGTTCCAGCTACCAAGGAGATAGCTATGCTGGACCTGACCAAGTTGGTTTTGTCGAGGCGAGTTGGGCAAGTGATCGAGGTGGGAGACACCAAGATCACGATTAAAAAAGTACGCGGCGAAGTTGTCAGCGTACTAGTCGAAGCCCCGCGCGATGTTACAATCTCGCGACCAGACGCCAAAAAGGGTCCCAAAGACCCCGAATAACGTCTAGCCTCGACCTCGACGCCCGCTGGGATTGAAGCAATTCAATCCCAGCGGGTTTCTTCCTCTTTTCTAAGGTTGTTACTAGGTCCCTCCCAACGGAATCCTCTCCTCTCCCACGAAAACTGCCTCCACTTTGCCGCATTTCGGCAACACTCTGAAATTACTTCAGAAGCTCTTCCCCACTTCTCGGCATCGGTACTTGTAGCGCTAGCCTCGCTGGTATACCATTTCGAGGTTCCTTGACCCCTGCACGGGCACTTATTTAGGAAGAAAAACACTATGCTTAACGCTATGAAGAATGAAACCACTGATTACAAGGTAGCCGATATCACCCTCGCTGATTGGGGTCGTAAAGAGATCGTTATCGCTGAGAAAGAGATGCCAGGTTTGATGGCGCTCCGCGAGGAATACGGAAAGCAGAAGCCACTCAAGGGCGCTCGTATCGCCGGATCGCTCCACATGACGATCCAGACAGCCGTTCTTATCGAGACCCTCATCGAGCTAGGCGCTGAGGTTCGTTGGTCGAGCTGCAACATCTTCTCAACACAGGATCACGCAGCTGCCGCTATCGCCGCAGCCGGAATCCCAGTCTTCGCCTGGAAGGGAGAGACTGAGCAGGAGTACGACTGGTGTCTCGAGCAGACCATCAAGTTCGGCAACCAGGGACCAAACATGATCCTCGATGACGGTGGTGACCTCACGATCCTCATGCACAAGCACCCAGAGCTGATGAAGGACGTTATCGGTATCTCCGAGGAGACAACCACTGGCGTTCAC
>CAIVDM010000106.1 GCA_903904735.1 uncultured delta proteobacterium | reverse complement strand
TGAACAAGCAAAGGAGTACCTCCGACTCGGAGTTGCCGCCATCGACGAAGTAACCAAGGACAACACATCCGGATCAACGTTTACCGGAGTCATCGTCACACAAGACGGGAATCTTGTGACCGCCCACCTCGGAGACTCGCCAACATCCGACCAAGCCGAGAAGATTCTGCGAGAGCTGACTGAACGATTCGATAAGAAAGACACATCCAAGACGGTCGAAGAGGTAGCAAGGTTAGTCGCGCTCGAAGAGAAATTGAAGTCGCTGCAACAGCGGCTTGATGACGCGTGGGAGCTTCGTGGCGAGTTCAGCGAAGCGGCCGAACTCGTCAAAATAGAGGAGCGGGTCAAAGAGAAGCTCACCGCGGTCGCGAGGATTAGAGAACTCCAGACTCAGTGTCTCTCAGAAACCGGTGAAGACAGCGTGCGGTTGCGGCAGGAGATGCAGGAAATCTATGACGAGCATAACATGAGCAGCTACGCGGAATTGGATGCTTCATTTGAGCGAAATGTGGATGTGTTTGAGTCTGACTGGATGACAGATCTATCTGATATCCAGGGGAGGATTGAGGCATACGACAACCGCACTCTTACACCAGCGATGGAGAGAATGCTGCTAGAAATATCGGAGATTGAGGAGAAGCTCCTTGCCGCGTGAATAGAACTATCCAACGCTCATTCGTGGTCAACAGGTTCTGAGGAGGTATCTAAACACCCTTGCTCAAGGAAAGTGCCCAAACCGATGGCGCCGCGTTTAACGCCTAGAACTCGCTTCTCAACGGACGAGCCATAAGCGCCGACGCCAAATCTCCTGGCGATAATGAGCCCTGAATAACCTGCACCACACCTGAAACTATAGGCGCCTCAATCTTATGATCTCGCGCCAACCTCTCAACCAACGGAGCGCTTGAAACACCCTCCGCGGTGGCACCAAGAGAAGCAACGATGTCTGTTAGCGGCTCCCCGCGTCCAAGGCGAAGACCTACCGTGCGATTCCTACTCTGATCATCGGTCGATGTCATCACCAGGTCACCCAAACCGGAAAGCCCATACAGGGTCTGCTGCTTGGCACCTAGAGCTGTCGCGATCCTCATTATCTCAGCCAATCCACGCGAGATAAGCGCCGCTTTCGTCGATGGGCCATACGAGAGCCCGTCTGAGATACCGACAGCGATTGCGACGACATTCTTTAAAATTCCACCTAGCTCAACGCCACGCGGATCATCTGAAGTGTAGACGCGAAGGGTCTTACCCGAGAGAACCTGCGCGACTCGCTGTGCGGTTACATCTGACGTTGAGCCGGCGGTAAGTGACACGGGTGTACCCGCGGCGAGATCGCTCGCGAAACTTGGACCTGAAATGACACAAAGCGATTCCACCCCGCGCCCAAGACGCTCGTGGGCGTACTGTAGCGGAGTAAGTCCCGATGTCTTCTCTAACCCCTTCGTGGCGCTGATAAGCACTTTCGCGGTAAGCGCCGGTACCACATCGTGCCAGGCCGACGCGGGGAGAGCGACGATCGCAAGATCCGCCCCACCACACTCCGCGAGCTCTGACGTCACTCGGATGTTAGTTGGCTTTGGGAAAGACGTGGCGG
>CAIVDM010000105.1 GCA_903904735.1 uncultured delta proteobacterium | reverse complement strand
GACACCCAACCTCAAGGTAGCCTTTAATCCAGTGACGGAGTCAATCGCCGAATTATATCAAAAGGTGGAGGCGCTAAACGACAAGCTTGAGCTCGGAAAGCTCTGTGTCAATCGAAAAGACGACGATTCAGACGGTTTGATTGACGGCAACGATCCAGACTGCGCGTTTGGCACGACCGATACCGAAGCGATTGCGGACCTTCGCGCAAAAATCTCAGTTGATCGGACAACCCTAAGATTCGATGTCCAAAGATCAGCCGCCGAATTTCGTACGCTAAAGAGCGTCTTTGGGTCTCAGGTCGTGCGCCAGAATGGAACGGTCGCTGACCTACAAAGTAACTTGGCGTCGGTGCTTGAGGAGACGTTCTTTAACCATTTCAATGTTGATTACAAAAAAGCCATGATTGAGGGTGGCATGGGCCCGGGAGGATATGAGCGCACGATTCACTCTGGGATGTTCACCACATTTCATAATCTCTTGAGTCATGTAATCAAGCATCCAGCGATGCTCGTCTACCTCGATAATCAGGCGAATAGGTTTGATCTAAAGAACAAAGTCGCCAGTAACCAGAATCTTGGTCGTGAGCTACTTGAGCTGCACACCCTTGGGCTTGGCCCTGACAAGGCGTGGCGAGCGGCGGACGGATCAATACAACCAAAGCTTTACACACAGAAAGATGTGGAGAACTCAGCCCTCGTATTGACCGGTCTCAACGTAGGTGCCGGCAAAATGGATGAGATGGGAGCGTTTAAGTATGGGACAGAGGTCAATTATCTTGCCCATGTGCCGGATTACCTGGGCTCAGAGCAGACTTCACCAGTGGTGATGGGAAAGCGGTTTTGTCTCTTTGATGGTGTAGTCAGAAATCAGACCGAGTCTTGTGGACCGAAACCGGCGAACATAGTCGCGCTCGAAAAATCTTCGAAAGTAGCCGACAAAGAGAGACTCAAGTCGATCATGGTCGGTAAGATCAACACGCAATTGGATAACTACCTACGTATTCTCTCGAATCATGAAAGGACCAAGATAAACATTTGCACCAAGCTGGTGACTCGGTTTGTTGTACCCTACTACAGACCGACAGGCGTTGTTGATGATCCAGCGACCCGCATTGATGAATCTAGGGTTGAGTTTCAGAGATCCGCGGTGGTCGATCGTTGCATCGCGGCGTGGGGCCAGAATGGTGATCTGAAGGCGATATACAGAGCGATTTTGACAAGCCCGCAGGTGTGGGCGGCGCACAACTACCAAAGAATGACTAAAAATCCCAATGACCTCGTCATCTCGGCGATACGCGCGTCCGGAGTGACAGTAAAGGATTTCATCGACGCGAAAGAGGTAGTGGCGCTTGGAGCGAAACTGAAAGCGGAGATCGATTACCTCGGACTTCCGTACAGGCAATGGATGACTCCCACAGGATATAACGAGCGATTTGGTTGGATAAGTCAGGGGTATCTCGTGCGCTGGATCTCCTCCTCATTTAGACTCGCCAGCTATCTTGAATCACGCTCTGGTGTGAGAGTAGCCGAACAGTACGCGCCGATCATGGGAATACTGAGTGCTGGCGGCTTGCCGAGAAGTAAAGAAGAGCAGTGCAGGGCACTAGTCGACAGTAATAATCAGCCGGATGGCAAGAAGCGGTACGAGTTTGTTCGGCAGCTTCTTGGCTATGGAGATGCGAGAATTGAGGCAAGTCTGATTCGAGTTAAGACAGAGCGCATGATGTCAAAGGATGGTTCGGCCGGCACAGGCAAGAGCTATCTCATGGTCAAGCAGAAGTTTAATGGAGACTGGGAGCCAAGTTGCGTTAAGTCGGGGCTTACCAGCATTACCGCGTCGCCTAGATTTCTAAGACAATAGTTCTACAGAGGGGCAGCTATGAACCGTCGTGACTTTCTTCGATACTCGCTGTTAGGGGCAGGAGCTCTAGGTTTAAAGCTCTATTCGATTCCCGCCTTCGCCGTTGACGGGCGCAGAGAAAAATTAATCTATATCTTCCTTCGAGGTGGGGCTGACTTTTTGAGCATCTTCCCGCCTAAGCTGAATGGTCTGCCGCTTGTTGGCAATGCAAGGAGAGATTATAGAAATCATCCGCTTTACGAATACCGCGGTCTCACAGAGAAGATGTGTGAGTCATTTCTCTTCGGCTCCTCGGCCTTTCCGTTTGGAGACTACGTAGCGGGTTCGCCTAACGCGCCTCTGGAGTTCGCTGACTACCCAATCGATTTCCATCCCGGATTTAGCGCCATGAGGCCGGTTCTCGCGACTGATAATGTGGCTATACTGCTGCATACAGGGTCGATTAATGAGAGCCGCTCGCACTTTGATCAGCAGGACATGATTGAGAGTGGATCCGATAGGTCTAAATTCCCAACTGGCTATCTCGCGCGAGCCGCGTCCTTGTTGGAGGAGGGAAGGCATGCTGTCGCTATAGGGGGAAACGTACCAAAAAGTCTAACCGGTGCCGATGTGCCTTTGCTGCTTTCCGCCGGTGATGTTAAGGGTCCGCGGTCTGTCGCCGGGAGAGTCTATGCCGCTCATTACGAGAAGAGCGGGGAGCTACTTAGTGGCATGGACTTAGAAGATCGCTTGGACTATTTCCGAAATATGCCAGATACAAATTGTGAAAGCGGCGGATTGTGTAAGACAGCCAAAGGCGCGCAGGCGATGTACGCGCAGCTGGAGCAGGATCTAAAGGAATCTTCCTCAGCGAAGGGATCAACCTTCAAGGAGGCGTGTTCCTTCGCGGCGGAGCTAACAAACGCGAGCTTTAATCCGGCGATCATGACGATCGATTTTCCAGGTTGGGATCATCACTTTGGGGAACATCCAAAAGTGCAAAACTCGGCCCTGTATGCCAAGGTACAGGACCTCGCCGATGGACTCAACGACCTTTATCTGAAGATGTCGCAGGACACGGTGGTTGTCGTGATGTCAGAGTTTGGCCGAACTGTCGTCGGAAATCAGTCGCTTGGTACAGACCATGGTCGTGGCGGCGCGATGATCGTTATGGGCAAGCGGATCAGTCGATCGAGGATCTCGGGAATGCCAACGGCTTGGGATTTGACGAATTTCGAGGGGACGAACGGCAGTCGTGCCCTGAAGGTCAAAATCGATTATCGCGAAATTATGGCGGCTCTTCTTAAGAATCATCTTAAAATTCCGTTGGAGGCCTGTTCACCTCTTAAAGACAAGTATATTAGTACGGTCTTTGACGGTAACGGAACCACCACGAATATACTGAGAGGGCTTGTGTAATCGAGCGACCGTCGCAACCCTTGAAATCGCCTCTAGCTCATCAGTCCACCACCACGCGCTCATGTGCCATCGGGTCCTCGTATAGCAGCTCCCGTCGACCTGGAGTCTTCTAGGGGCTTCTGGACCGCAGAGGGGAGTACTCTTACAGGGAGCTCGGGATTTTTTGGACCGCAGAGCTTCCACCTCTGTTTAAAGGTGAGCGGAGCTAGAAGCTCCGCGGTCCGAGTGGGGCGCAATCGGGAACAACGGCTTTTCTGGAGCGCAGAGCTTCTAGCTCTGCTTTAAGGTGAGCGGAGCTAGAAGCTCCGCGCTCCCATGAAGAATCCAGTCAGCCTTATCGTGGAGACGTATCGGCGGGAGTAAGTGGCTTCGCCACGAGATCATTGCTAGGTTGCGGACCCCGAGACTTCATCGTGGGAAGATTAAGGGACGCCTTCACGCTGCGTGAGTCGAGGGGTGGGGGCAGTGTGTCTCGTACAGAGGATGAGGGTGGACGCTCTCGAGTGCTTGTGTTTGAATCTCCGGCAACTGTGTAGCGCTGAGTCCAGTTTGAGAGGATCGCCCAGCCAAGTAGAATAGCGCTCATACAGAGCATCGTTAGCGCGGAAATGTGTCGAATCCTTCGGTGGTCCATATGGCAATCCTCCAGGGGGATAAACCTCTGGTACAACAGTTATGATGCCAAAGTAGGTCCGAGGGCGCAGATAAACGGAAAAGATTCCGCACAGCCTGTTTTGTTCTTACAGTACAGAGTGTTACGAGTTTGTTGTAGTAAGGGTCTTTGACGGTTTTTTCGGCGTGGATCGCTTGTTTACGACCGTAGCCTCCCAAACTTTGGCGTACTTGAGCATGGTGCTGTTAGCCTCGATAAGCGCCACGATTAGTCCCGCGAAACCCTCACGGTAGCCCTTCTTGATGACGAAAAACTTGAAAAATCTAGTGACCGGTCGAATGATCAGATCTGCGAGCTTTGTGGTTCGTCCAAGTGCCACAAGTGACGCGGCGGTGTTTGACGCTAAGGTATTTGAGCGTCTGGCGAAGTCTGTGAGGTCAGTGAACGAGTAGTGATAGATGTCGCCGTGGCATTTCTCGACTTTTCCCGACACGATCGCTTTTTCGTGAGGGCACAATCCTCCCCACGAGGCCGCCGAGCGGCGTAGTAGCCGTAGACGGTACTCGGGGTGCCAGCCTCCCTTGTTCCACCAACGATTGAGGAAGAAAACAAGGCGACTGAGGTTGTAACCGTTAGCCGAGACCTCTCCACGATGGTCAGCCGCCAAGATCTGTTGAATCTCTTGAGCGAGCTCAGGTGAGACCTCCTCATCGGCGTCGACGTTCAACACCCACTCATTTTTGCACAGCGAGAGACCAAACTCTTTCTGCTTAAGGTACCCTGGCCAGTCGTTGTGGCGAATATGCGGGGTGTACTCTTTGCATATCTCCACAGTGCGATCGATCGAGCCGCTATCGATTACGATAATCTCATCGCACCACGTGATGCTCTCGAGACAGCGGCGGATCTGGGCTTCTTCGTTACAGCAGATCACAAACGCGGAGATGGAGGAACGGGCGGTCTCGGTCATCCTGATATTGAATAGGCATCTTGGGGTAAATGCAAGGTGTTGTCGGTTGTCAGACGCGCCGTTTTTTGACCGTTTGTAGTCGACAACCTATGGACTTCATTGTACAACCAGGGTCTGCCGATAGGCCTGAATTTCCCCATGCCTACGCGCCGAAACACGTTGAAGGACACGCGAAACCGTATGAACATCCTTGGAATCTCCGCCTTCTATCATGATAGCGCCGCTTGTCTCGTGTCAGACGGCAAGATTGTCGCCGCCGCTCAAGAGGAACGATTCACCCGCAAGAAGCACGATCCGGATTTCCCAAAGCACGCCGCCGCTTATTGCCTCAAGCAGGCTGGACTGACAATTAAGGATGTCGATTTCGTCGCGTTTTACGACAAACCTCTCTTAAAGTTCGAGCGACTTCTCGAGACGTATCTCGCGACAGCCCCGCAAGGTTTTACATCCTACGCCCGCGCGATGCCGCTGTGGCTGAAGCACAAGCTGTGGATCCCCGACACGATTAAGACGGAGTTGGACTACGACGGAGAGGTGTTGTTCACGGAACACCATCAGAGCCACGCGGGATCGGCGTTCTATCCATCGCCCTACCAAGACGCGGCGATTCTAACCATCGATGGAGTAGGCGAGTGGACCACTAACAGCCTTGGCGTTGGAAGGGGTAACAAGTTCTCGATCATTCGAGAGATCAAGTTTCCGCACTCAATCGGGCTTCTCTACTCGGCATTTACTTACTTCACTGGATTTAAGGTGAACTCGGGTGAGTACAAGGTGATGGGACTCGCTCCGTACGGTGAGCCTAAGTACGCCCAGCAGATCTACGATAATCTCCTCGATCTCAAAGAAGACGGCTCGTATCACCTGAACTTGAAATACTTCAATTACATGTCGGGTCTCTCAATGACCAACGACAAGTTTGAAAAGCTCTTCGATGGCCCACGTCGCAAGCCAGAGAGCCCGCTTACGCAGCGTGAGATGGATCTCGCGGCGTCAATTCAGGTCGTGGTTGAGGAGACGATGGTGCGGCAGGCGAAGTACCTTCGCAAAGAGACCGGACTCGAGAACCTCTGTATGGCCGGCGGTGTGGCGCTTAACTGCGTTGGTAACGGCAAGCTCCTCAAGAGCGGCATCTTCAAAAATATCTGGATTCAACCCGCGGCGGGAGATGCCGGCGGAGCGCTTGGCGCAGCGTTGTGCACATGGTTCGGTTACCTCGATAAGCCCCGCGTGACGAACGAGCAGACGGATTCACAGAAGCAGTCGCTCCTAGGACCAGAGTTTAGCGATGATGAGACGCTCGCGCAGTTGCAGCAGTTCGGCGCCGTGACTCGTCGTGTGAGCAATGATGATCTGTATAAAGTCACCGCTGATATCTTAGCGCAAGAAAAGATAGTTGGTTGGTTCCAAGGGCGCATGGAGTTCGGTCCACGCGCGCTCGGCAACCGCAGTATCATCGGCGATCCTCGCTCGACATCGATGCAGGCGAACATGAACTTAAAGATTAAGTTCCGTGAGTCGTTCCGACCGTTCGCTCCAGCGGTGATGCGTGAGCACGTCTCGGAGTACTTCGACATTAACTCTGACTCCCCGTACATGCTTCTCGTGGCGCCAGTGGCGGAATCCAGGCGCTTACCCATGACAGAGGATCAAGAGAAGCTCTTCGGTATCGCTAAGCTCAATATCCCGAAGTCTGATATTCCGGCGGTAACTCATGTCGACTATTCGGCACGCATCCAAACCGTATCAGCTACCCAGCACCCTGGTTTTTACAAGTTGTTGTCGGCATTTAAGGCTAAGACTGGGTGCCCAGTTTTGGTCAACACTAGCTTTAATGTCCGCGGAGAGCCTATAGTGTGTACGCCCGCGGACGCGTACGCGTGTTTCATGCGCACCCATATGGACGCGTTGGTTATCGGCAACATCGTCATGTTGAAAGAGGAGCAGCCCAAATGGCAGGAGCGAGAAGATTGGCGGACGAAGTTCGAGTTGGATTAGCTGAAGAGGTCTCCGTGAAGGCAGTCGCTAACGTCGACGTTCGGCGAAAAGATCCGCTCGACGAGACGTGGT
>CAIVDM010000104.1 GCA_903904735.1 uncultured delta proteobacterium | reverse complement strand
CCCCTCGGTAGCGCTTGTTACCGTCTATGATGAGTCTGACCGTGCTTTTTGCAATTCAGTCGCGCATCAGTTACGAACAGCAGGGGTTCCGACCGAGGTGTACTTCAAGGCGCCAAAGCTCGGGAAACAGATCGAGTACGCGGAGTCAAAGGGGATGCGATACGTGTTCTTCATCGACTCGGGCACTCGTCAGATCAAAGTAAAAGATATCCAAACGAAGGAGCAGCGTGAGATCGCCTCTATCAACGAGTGGCTCTCGTCTCGGTAGTTTGTGATACGTCAGCTCGTCATACATACCCCCGGCCAGGGACTTCACGAGATAACCGATCAGGTGTGTCGTGTCGTGTACGAGTCAAAGTGCTTGCAGGGGCTTTGCACCGTATTCGTTCAACACACGTCAGCGAGCCTCACGATTCAAGAGAACGCCGACCCATCCGCGAAGCGAGATCTCGAGCGGTGGCTTAATCGTCTCGTGCCAGAGAACGACTCGTTGTACACGCATACGACAGAGGGGCCCGATGATATGCCTGCGCACATCAAAGCCATTCTGACGAATGTTTCGCTCTCCATTCCGGTGTTTGAGGGATCGCTCGTTCTTGGGACATGGCAGGGGATTTACCTATGGGAGCACCGACGAGGACCCCATAAAAGACGGGTAGTTGTGCATATTGGGTAATTCAGGGGGCGGTGTTTATGTATCTGTTTCTCCTCCGAAGCCGATTCGGCGCTTTTTCGGTAGGCTCGACGGCGACATCAGCTCTCGAATCGCGTCGAAGACCACTTTGAACTGTTGATCGTAGCGCTGCTCTAGCTCAGCGAGTTTACGAGCTAGGGTTTGGTTCGACGAAATCAATCCCCTTAACTGGACGAATGCTCGTATTATTTCAATGTTTACCTTTACAGCCCTTTCACTTCGCAACACTGTCGAGAGCATGGCGATACCCTGCTCCGTGAACACGAGCGGATTATATCGGCGTCCGCCATGCGATGAGTTTGAGATCCCAATTTGGGATCTCAAGTTGGCAAGCTCCTGATCTGACAACTGAAACATGAAGTCGCTCGGGAAACGGTCGTGATTGCGCCTGACGGCTCTGGTGAGGAGTCTGGTTTCGACGTCATATAGTCGAGCTAAGTCCTCGTCGAGCATAACTTTGTGTCCACGAATAAGGTAAATCAGATTTCCAAGATCCAGTCGAAGTAGGGAATTATCAGTCATAAGTCCTCCAACTACCTAATCGCTCCAATTTACGATAAGTTGCTTGAAGAATTAACAACCGCCTCCTAGTGCGGTCTTGGGCTCGGCGCGGTCGGGTCGATGCGTGTACAATGGTAAGAGCATGACGGGGCGTTGGGATCACATAGACAAGGTGTTGCAGGAGGTGTTTTTCGTCACCGGCAACAGCCACAAGCTCCGAGAGGTGGAAGCGGTATTGGGTAAGATGCGCCACGTGGACCTCGACCTGCCCGAGATCCAGGAGCTTGAGCCGCGAAAGGTTGTTATCGCCAAGGCCCAGGCCGCGATTCACCAGGGCTACAACCCAGTCTTGATAGAGGATACCTCACTTTCGATCGTTGGG
>CAIVDM010000103.1 GCA_903904735.1 uncultured delta proteobacterium | reverse complement strand
CGGCTCCAGAGGTGCCTGCGGAGGTGATGGCGGCGTATCGAAGTGTCGTTCGTGGCGCGAAAGAGGCACCGCTACAGCCGGAGAAGATCGAGACGATTGGGGGCACGCTTGATTGGTTCGGTCAGTTTGGCGCGCCGTTCATTGAGCTTGATCCGACTCGCATACGCTCCCATGCGGAGGCTTGTTATCGAACTAACGACGAGCGCGCGTCTGGGTGCAGGAGTAGGGTGGTTATCGCGCTCGCCTCAAATGGTTTCTTTGATGAAGCGCGGCATGAGTTTCAATTGATGTTAGACGATCGGATGCCCTTTAGAAGCGTTGAGTCCGCTGAGTTGCTCGCACGGATCTCAGGAGCATCGTTCTCACCAGTCGAGCGAGCTCGGGTCGCGCTCATTTCCGGTTAAATCTTACTGGCGACGCTGATATGTGCTGGTGACGATCGTTCGCTCAAGCTCGGGTAGGTTTGGTACCCCAAACGGTGAGACGATTCGATATACGCAGTGTGTTTCATCGTCGATGAACGGGAACCGCACCTGACCAACGCCTAAGTTTGGCTTGTCCATGGTGGAGCCCGCCGCGATCGTAGTCCATGGGTTGAGACCATCGCAGTCACGGTATTGGATAGCTATCGGAATCTGCGCGAGCATTCTTGCCTCCGCAGACACCGTGACGCGCGCCACGCACTTCAAGCCACCTGGGACGCGATTAGACTGCCGAATGGTGAGTCTGTTCTCAAAGTAGATGTCGCATCGGCCGACTATCGCGGCGCCCATCTCAAGGGTATCGGCGTCTACTTTTGAGAGTTCGGGGTTCACGGTGAGGGTGACCGAGACGGTTCCTCCTTCCTCGGGGATTTTGATAGTGATGTACGCCGTGCCTGTCTCAGAAGATATCTCAAGGGTTACATTCTCACCTTCAGGAGTGGTAAGGATCTCGAATTCCCCGCTCTCGGACGTGGTATCTTCATTCCCCGTCTCGACCACGCGAACATCGACGTTCTCAACGGGAGCGCCAGACTCATCAAGCACCGCGCCTTGCACCACCACGACTGGACCCGTTCCTGTTCCCGCCGAGCCGCCGCCGCATCCCATGAGAGCGAGCACGATGACGAGAAGGAGCGAGAAGAATCCCAAGAAAATATTGTCGGATTTAGTCATGGGATTCCTCCGCTTCTTGGCAGAGGCTAAACGAGCCGACGGTGACACGGACGCCACCAGGTTCGGCATAGCGAGAGGGATTGATATCTTTATCGAACGATCCGACGAATTCACGAACTTCAGCCTGGAAAGCAGCGCCCTTTTGCAGCAGCCACTCACGAACACGCGGCACCGCTTCGGCTGAGACATTATCAAAGTGGGTGGATATGTGAAGGTTCGGGATGGAAGATGTTTGTCGAATGTTAGAATCAACTCCCTCCACAAGCGCGTGGATATCTCGCTGAAGAAGTACGTAGGCGTCGTCTATATCTCCGCTGATCTGGTAACTGTTCCACAAGAGCCGCAGCTTACCGCCTGAGCGCTCAACCAACCTCAAACGTTCTAATTCGAACAGCACCGTTGAGGGGTTCACGTCTTGGCTGACGCCGCGCACGAGACTAGGAAAGTCGTTCTCGCCTCCTTCGAGGGAGAGCTCAAGCGGTCGAGTCGCTTTGGAAAATTTAGGATTGGCGCACCATGCTCCAATAACTCTGGTCATGAGATCAAGGTGTTGAGCTGATTCCGAGGCGGGAGAGGCGAGTCGCTGCACGTCCCTTCGTTGCAGACCGGTCATCACCGCAAGCTTGCTGACTGTGAGGCTCTCTTTGGATCGCGCCAGCTCTCGGTTCGCCTCCTCAACTAAGAGGTGCTTTAACTCTTCGACGAGTGCGCGCACCTTAATGCCACGACGAAGCGCGAACCGAACGGCGGGTCGCAGAAGCTCAACCAAAATGGATGCGGAGCGATTCTCGGTGGACATTAAACACACAGGGGAGGTTTTGTAAGTGATTGATGTGCTTTGTAAAACAAAGCATGAAAAGTTGCAATGGGTAAAATGCACACCACAAGTGTCGTCTAGCTTTGTTAGTGGTAAGGCCAGCTCAGCAAAACGCAATGATTATAGCCACTTAAAGATGGTTCTTCGATCGTAGGCACAAAGCGGCATAAAACCGGCCACTTTGGT
>CAIVDM010000102.1 GCA_903904735.1 uncultured delta proteobacterium | reverse complement strand
GCTTCGCTTTGCTCGATGGCGTAGGCGATAATCAAGTTCTGAGTGTTTCGATCCTCCTCTCTCTGCCCTATTTGCCCGGCTCTCGGCACGGCGTTGAAAATGTGCGCCATGAAACTTTTTGTCGTAGATGGGCTTCCGCCCAACACCTGCAATCGAGAAGTCAATCGACCATATTGTCGCTTGGTTTCGTCAGCATGAGTGACAAATAGCTCTTCAATACGCGCGTTGTCGCTGTCTTTAGCCATCGATCGAAGTTGCGACTCAAACGCCTTCTCCGAAGCGATAACGTCTTGTAGATATCTCTGGATGAGTTCAGATGATGATGTGGTTGCCATATGCGCTCCTGATTTTATGAATAGGAAAAGTACTTCCTGTTCGCATCTTGAAGGGAAGCTTGGCTCTTCGTTATGAGAGTGCGCAGTACCCTCCCTATATCAAACCTTCCTCTTGAGTCGCCGTAGTATCGTAACGCAGATCATGGAGGGATTTCTGGAGCGCTGGTATCAAATCAAGCAAAGTTCATGAAGACGTGAATGGCTCGAATTGTATACTCAAAAGGAACACATACCCATGAGGAGCGTGCCGTATTTTTTGTCACTGATAGTCTCGTCCACACAGGTGGTCGGAGTCCTGAGCGCTCAGGCGCAGGAACGAGGTCTCCCAACTGATCCTCAAACTATTGATCGGAATCTTCCGGAAGGACCAGATGTTGGTAGCCTCGGGGGCTCGCAAGAAGGTGCGGAGACCACGGCGGGTCACAGGGAGCCGATGGATGATAAGCGAGCGTCGAAGTCAACCGCCCAAAACCAGTCCACACGACCTGAGTCATTGCAGATCACTCGACAGATAAGAAAGCAAATCATGGAGCAACGAGAGCTCTCCACAGCGGCGAGGAACGTTAAAGTTATCACTGACGAGAATGGCGCCGTGACTTTACGAGGACCGGTAAAATCCTCCGCGGAACGCCAGCAGCTGGAACAGATTGCGCGAAACAACGCGCCCGGTGGGCAAGTGGATAACCAACTAGTAGTAAAGAATGAAGAGACAACAAGAGGAGCAGCTCATGGTTAGAGAAAGTGACATTCCGACAAGTCCTCGCGAGAGAAACTATGTGGTGATGGGGATATTTCAATCTCGAACCGCCATGGAAAACGGGATCGCAGATCTACGAGTAAATGGATTCGTCAACGGTGATATATCGGCTTTGATACCTCAACCTGAGTCAGTTCATGACTTTGGACACACGGCCGGAACGAAGGCACCCGAGGGAGTCTCAGCGGGAGCCGCTGTGGGAGCCGTGGCGGGAGGAATGCTTGGATGGCTCGTTGGAGCCGGCACACTCGCTATTCCAGGACTTGGGGTTCTCATCGCGGCTGGTCCAATTGTGGCCGCTCTTGCTGGGCTCGGTGGCGGGAGCGCTATTGGGGGCCTCGCTGGTGGATTAATCGGGTTCGGATTTCCTGAGTATGAAGCGAAGCGTTATGAAGGTCAGGTGAAAGGTGGTGGATTACTGATATCAGTGCACTGCATGGACTCTGATTGGCGAGACAAAGCCAAGGGAATCCTTGAGAGGGCTGGCGCGACGGATATCGCGTCCACACACGAATCTCGCAGCGCCGAGGACATAGAGAACATCGATATTGAGCCCACGCGTCGGCCTCCTCCGTCTGCCTCAATCTAACATAACTTCTTGCCGGACTCACAAGCGGGTCCGGCAAGAGGCGGTCATATGCCTCTCGCTTAGGCGCGCTCTACCTCGAAAATTAAGACGCGGATAACCGTGAATATCACGCCACTACATCGTCAATTCACCACCGGTTACACCGATAACCTCACCGGTAATATATCGGGAATCGTCACTTGCCAGAAAAACGAACGTAGGGGCTAACTCGGCTGGTTGGGCCGCACGTCCAATTGGGGTCTTTTCGCCGAAATGCTCAGTCTTTTGGGGAGACATGGTGGAGATAATAAGGGGCGTCCAAACCGGCCCTGGCGCCACCACGTTTACTCGAATACCACGTTGAATCAGCTCTTGAGCCAACCCCTTAGAGAACGTGACCAAAGCCCCCTTGGTGGAGGCATACGTTAGGATGTGAGGTTTGGGCTGATAGGCTTGTATCGAAGCTACGTTAATAATCGAGCTTCCCGGTCGCATATGAAAAAGACATGCCTTCGCCAGATAAAAACACGCAAAGACATTCGTCCGATAGGTAGTTTCTATCTCCTCCGCCGTCACTTCCGTGAACCTCTCATGGGAGACCTGGTGCGCGGCGTTGTTGACGAGGATGTCCACTCGACCAAACTCCATAACGCATCGAGTGACAATCTCAACGCAATGTCGTTCTTGCTGGATATCCCCAGCTATCACGATGGCTCGTCGCCCAGCGTCACGAACCACTCGAGCTGTCTGTTCGGCGTCAGCATGCTCATTGAGGTAAGCGATAACCACATCAGCGCCTTCACGAGCGAAAGCCACTGCGACAGCTCGACCAATGCCACTATCGCCTCCGGTAATTATCGCGACTCTGCCCGGTAATTTTCCGGTTCCAACGTATGTCTCCTCCCCGAAGTCAGGGCGGGGGCGCATTTCTGACTCCTGCCCTGGAATTCCTTGTTTCTGGCGAGGAAAGGGTCCTCGTACTGGATGCTCACGAGGGTTGGATGGTTGGTCAGTGACAGTCATTGTTAAACTCTATGTTCAGGTAAATCGGAGCTACCATCTGGATTGCTGATGTAGGAACCGTGTCTCGCATTGCCAACTCCACGCATCAAGGCAGTGATCGCCACAGTGCCTCCAAGAATCAACAAACCTGACATAACGGGATGGAAGGACGCTTGGGTATAAAGACTCGATTTCAGGCAAAGTCGATCCTGATCTCCGCGTTCTCTCAGAGCGTTGGTTGGATGCTCGAGTGCCCTATGTTGGTCATCTCGCGCGGAAACACCGCTGCGTTGACCGGGAATCACAGCGCGTTCGAATATCCAATCACGGAGACGTGGCGTGTACCGACCCGCGAGTGACATCAATTTTCCAACGCCTCCAACGATGACTTCCCCACATGGTCGTTCGGCGCAACGAAGGATTGTCTGAGCAACGACCTCAGGCGTGTATAAGGGCGATGGATTTGCGGGCTCATCCCCAAGATAATTTTTGGCGTGCTGTGAGTAGGGAGTATCGATGGCGCTCGGTTTAATTAAGGTAACAGAGATAGGAAGTCGGTCTGCTTCGACCTCCATTCGGAGAGCATCAGTGAATCCCTTCACGGCGTGTTTCGTGGCTGAATACGTGCCTTGAAGCGGTATGGCGGAATCAGAGGCGACGCTGCCCAGGTTTATAATCGCACCACCGCGAGTTCTCAATTGCCGCAGTGCTGACAATGAACCATACACAACCCCCCAAAAGTTAGTTTCAAAGAGCTTCCGGAAGTCCCCTATTGGAACATCCGCTAACTTTCCGTAAATACTCGCGCCCGCGTTATTCACCCATGTATCAAAACCCCCAAATTCATCCTCTGCCGCCGCCGCTATCCGCTCAACGTCCCCCTCATGCCCCACGTCCGCCTCAACGTATATAGCGTGTCCGCCGTGCTGGACGATTTCTTCTTGTAATTGATGCAGGGCCTCCCCACTTCGAGCCGCGAGAACTAGTCGAGCTCCTCGTCGCGCCGCCATTCTGGCTGTCGTGAGACCTATGCCGCTCGAAGCTCCCGTTATCACTATTACCTGTTGACTAATTGGCTTCAGATTGATGTTCACAATGGTCTCCCAAAAGTGGATTTGCAGTGGATGGAAGGCATGGAAATACAAGAGTGGCCAGAGAATTCAAATGACAACGCTCATTTCCAGACCGAGCGCGAAAGCGGTAAAAGTAATGAAATGCGCCCTATTTGTAGCGTTTTATGAAGAGTTCGTTATGCCTAGCAAGATTCACGTTATATTCTACAGCACCTATGGTCATACGTACGCGCTAGCGGAGGCAATCGCCCAGGGCTGTCGTGAGATATCGGAAGTCGACGCGGAAATGTTCCAGGTCGCGGAGACGCTTTCGTCCCCGATTCTGGAGAAAATGGGGGCTTTAGAGCTAAGAAATCGTTTCAGTCATGTGCCGATCGCGGATCCAAAGAAGTTATCTGAAGCCGATGGAATCATCCTTGGTTCTCCCACGAGATACGGCGGGGCGACGGCTCAAATGCGAGCTTTCATTGATGCCACCGGTAGTCAATGGGTGAAGGGTGAGTTGATTGGTAAGGTCGGAGCGGCTTTTACCTCAACGGCTAGTCAACACGGTGGTCAGGAAACCACTTTGCTGTCTCTCGCCACGTTCTTCCTTCACCAGGGGATGACTTTCGCCGGTGTGCCCTATAGTGCTCGAGAGCTGCTCTCCATGGAGGAGATTACGGGAGGCTCTCCGTATGGCGCGTCCACAATCGCGGGAGCCAAGGGAGAGAGAGTGCCAACATCAAACGAATTAGCTGTCGCTCGAGCGCAGGGTCGACATGTGGCGAACTTGGCTCGGAAAATTAAAGCTGACTAGCTCTTTTGGAGAAGTGGTCAACACCCGTCAGACACCACTGGCGGCAAGTTCGCGGTCTTGCCTGACTCGACCGAGGTCAACCGTCGAGCATCCCCGCCGCTTGGGAAACAAAAAATCTTTGTGTCACACGCAGAGAGCCCGAGACCGCTCACGCGACCTCGGGACACTCGGCTCTGCGACAAGACAGGATGTCATTATTGTCGCGCTGTTACTACTTTTCTAACTCAATCCACGGACTGCTTTTCGCCTACAACCGACTTGTCGAAGTTGTTGGCACCAAATAACGATAACCGACCAACAGCAAAATAGCTCCAAGCACTGACATAATCATCCCCACAGGTTCACCCTGCGCGTAGAAACCCAAAGCTTGCCCTACGAATGACCCAACTAAAGCTCCAGCGATTCCAATTATCGTTGTAATAATAAAACCACCCGGATCTCGACCTGGCATAAGAGCACGAGCTAGGAGCCCAATGACGAAACCGATTATAATTGTCCAAATAATTGTCATGACACACCTCCTCGTTTGGTACGACCGTTAGACTAACCTTAGAAGCATTTGAGCCTATCTAGGCATTGATTACCGTGTCGGCGCTCATTCGGAAAAATGATGAGCTCGTTGATACCAGAGACAAAACGCTTGGCATCAATCTCACGCGTCCAACAGAGCTTCACGAAAAACTCACGTAATGGAGGCGCTCCCGGCGGATGTGAAGACGACAATTTATAATGTTCTTAAGAAGGTCTCAATCTCGGCGGAACAGCCCGTTAAATCTCTTCCACAACTCTTCCGCGGACACAGCATCGTTGAGCAGAGCCATCCCCGAAAGGGGCATCTCAAAGTTCCGTTCGATTGTTTCCGCGTAATCCGCTGGTACTCCTCCCTCTCGAGCCTGCAATCTCTCGTGAATCACATCGCGCGGAGCTTTAATCCAGATCGTCTGCAATACGGGTATATGTTGACGGAGAAATTCTCGATGACGCTCTTTGTATGCTCCCTGTGTAAAGACCACGGTTGAATATTGTGCCGCTATCTCATTTATACGATTTCGCGCGACTTCAAAGTATTCATCTCGCTCCGCCTCGGTGAATGAACGCTTCGCCGCGATCGCGGCGCGCATCGCCGGAGTCAAATCTTGGTCCAAATCGTAGTGAAAATATCCAAGATTTCTCGCTATCAACTCACCGACAAACGTTTTGCCCGCGCCAGATACTCCAAACAGAAACAGAAGGTTCGAAATCTTATCACTTACCACCACGTCACCTGTGATCTACTGCGCGCAGGTGTCGCATCTAAGAACAATTTGTATAGTTTCGTTCTCAGCGATCGGGGCCTCTGAGGGTCCCGCGTACTGAGCGACGCTACCGGACGAAAGCTTGGCCGGTCCCTGCAGGTGGAAAAGCTCGCCGCGAATTGCTGCCATAACCTCAACCCCGGAAGCTTCTCCTCTTCCCCTGTTGCCTACCTTTACCTGAACACTCTTTAATCTCGTCCGTGAGCCTTCCATCCAGACCTTTATCGGTACCGAGACGATTGAAAGTTGCGCGGGCGGACCTTGCGGAAGCTGCACAGAGCCTCCAAAGATGCCGCGAGAGCCAAATACGGAAAAGGGAAGGACTACGATAAGAAACAGGAAGCCTACGAAGATCCAAACGCCATAATCGACGAGCCATGATGGAAGCCGACTATTCTGCTTCGCATGTCGATCCAAACCCACCTCAAAGGTCTCTTCGGTTCTCTCTATCGGCTGCCCGGGTCTTCTCTTCACTGATTTCCTACCCTTGTTTGAGATCTAGCCGTCATTTAAGGAGTTTTCACGGCGGCTATCGACCTGTTTTCAATGATAGCACTATACCCCTATCGTGCCTACCCGAGGAGGTCGTCGCGAGGATTTGAAAAATCCCATGAGATCTGAAATAGTTACTATAAGTCTCATGAAAGCAAAGAGCCTCATAAAGATCGCGGTAACCATCGCCCTGCTCCTCGTGGTGGTGTACTCCGTTTCTTGGGACAAGTTCCTCATCACGGTTAGTTCAATTAGCTTTAATACCGCGTGTATCGTTGTTGCTGGATATACGGCCGGACAGCTGTTGAGCTCGCTCAAATGGTGGACACTCGTTCGCTCGGGGGGAATCGATGTGCCCTATCGCACGGCTCTTAAGGCCTACTTCATCGGCATGTTCGTCAATTGCTTCGGATCTGGACTGGGAACAGTTGGTGGAGATGTCGCCCGAGGAATAATCGTAGCGGGTTCGCTACCCAAAAAGACGGAAGGAGTAGCGGCGGTCATCGCCGACCGAATCCACGGCTTGACCGTACTAAGTGTTATCGCTCTGGTGACGAGCTTCCTGTTTCACACCGACAGAGTTCCAACCTTCATCATTTTATCGCTCCTGGGTCTCGTGGTTAGTTTTATCGGTGGATGGATAATCGGACCGCGACTTCTCACGTTTCTCCCAGGAGAATCGAAGTTAGTGCGGAAGCTTCGCCAGGTGGCGGAAATATTTCCTCGTGACTCCCAAACACTCATAGTCATCACTGGAATATCGGTTATCTTTCACGTTACACAGATATTCCTACACGCGGTAATGGCTTCAGCGTTAGGCGCGGAAATACCACTCGCCACAATGTTCGTTGTGATACCACTCGTGAACATCGCCAGTAGTCTACCGATTAGCTGGAATGGTCTTGGCGTGCGGGAGAACTCCTACATGTTTTTTCTCACCGCGGCTCCTGCGCTTGTTACGAAGGAACAAGCGGCTGCGTTTGGAGCGCTGTGGTTGCTCGCGGTCACGGTAACAAGCGCCATAGGTGGAATTGTGGCTCTAATATCAGGAGACTTGCGGTTACTAAAGGCGCCTAAAAATCTCAATACCGAACAGATCTCCGACTCAGCGTTAGTCTCGTAGGCGTCAACTCATCAAACAGGCTGGATATTGAATACAGGCTCCATCGAAAGAGTCACTGCGCTGTACGTGAAAAAACGCGGAGATAGTCGAAAGACCAAGGGTCGCAACTCTTGACTCAAGTGACCTCAAGCTAGAATGTAGAAACTCGTGACACCATATCGCTACCGCGACAGAGGAGCTTTGCGAGAACAGGCCTAATTATATCCAGATGTCCTTAAAAACATCACCGTGATCAAGGCATCTCCCAGCGCCCTCAGCCACTACTCCGAGAGGATCGGCGGGAATCGTGACCTCCATCTCGAGCTCCTCCGCCAGGCGTTTACCGAGCCCTCGCACCAAGGCACCGCCTCCAGCGAGCGCTACCCCTCGATTGATGATATCACCAGATAGCTCCGGCGGCGTGTGCTCAAGCGCTTGGCGAACCGCTAGCACAATCTGTGAAATTACCTCGCTCATCGCCTCGCGGATCTCGCCACCAGATACGGTCAACGTCGTAGGGGTTCCAAGAATCAAGGAGCGTCCACGTATATCCATGACTTCATGATCATAATCTTGATGGGCTGTTCCGACAGACTTCTTAATCTGTTCCGCCGTAGCCTCTCCGATAAGAAGGTGATGTCGCCTTCTTATGTAGTTGATAATCGCCTCATCAAGGGCATCTCCACCCTGTCTGACAGAAACTGAGTAGACAACGTCTTTGAGGCTGATCACGGCTATATCGGTTGTTCCTCCCCCCATATCTATCACCAAGCTACCGCTGGCTTCCGTCACGGGCAAATTACAGCCGATGGCCGCCGCCATCGCCTCATCGATCAATCGAACTTCTCGAGCCTGATCTTGCACGGCCTCACGTATGGCTCTCTTCTCTACTTCGGTGATTCCACAGGGTACCCCAACCATCACTCGGGGTTTAATCATTGACCAAGAAAGCGAACGAACGCGGGAAATAAAATGCCGAAGCATCATGCTCGCCACCTCGAAATCCGCGATCACGCCGGTTCGAACCGGTCGAATCACCTCAACTCCTTCTGGCGTTTTGCCAAGCATCGCCTTCGCCTCAGCTCCAAAAGCGACCGGCTGTCGGCGACCATTGACCTCCTTGAGAGCAACCATGGAAGGCTCGTTAAGGACGATTCCCCTACCCTTTTCGTATATAAGGGTATTGGCGGTTCCCAGATCGATTGCGATATCGCGGGCAAACATTCGCTTCATTTTACGCCCCTCAGAGAGATGGAAGACACAAATAAGAAGAGTGCCACATCTCCCGTATAGAGTACAAATTTAGGGCTAATAAACGACTAGGGAAAAGTTTCGCGCGCCAGAAAGACCGCGTGGTTCACGGACTTTCGGTGCCACATATGGTACGAGTTCCCTCTTAAGCTCTCTAGCGACGCCCATCTTCCACAAAATCATCAAATTAGAAGCCCATCATTCCTCAATTATTGTTCAAGTGGCGTTGAATACGTTTTAGCCCCGAGGGAGAAAAAGGACCGTGCCTGAACCCGCCACCCCGGGTATCATACTATTGGCTCTTATGGCGTCCTTAACGGGACCGAGCCTGGCAGAATGATATGGCGCGCTTAGTGCTCATAGTTCTGCGCTACATACTAACCTCATACTCGTAAAACGGGGCGAAGAATATGTTTACACGAATTGGAGTCATCGGCGCGGGGCAAATGGGGGCAGGAATCGCTCAAGTAATAGCGACAGCTGGCCTGTCAACAATACTCTTTGACGCTCAGACCGACGCTTTATCACGAAGCATAGAGGGTATTCACAAGCGCCTCGATCAGGCGGTGGAGAAAGGCAAACTCGACGCCAGCGGCCGAGATCAGACGAAACGCAACTTAGCGGCGGCAAAAGGACTTAACGACTTCGCCGATTGTGATCTAGTGATTGAGGCGATCATTGAGAACTTTGAGATTAAAGCCACACTTTTCAAGGAGCTCGACTCCATCGTCAAACCGGATAGTTTACTCGTATCAAACACGTCCTCCATCTCAATCACCCGAATAGCGGCTAGCACTTCTCGTCCGGAAAAGGTTATGGGTGTGCATTTTATGAATCCCGTTCCGGTCATGAAGCTCGTTGAGCTGATCAAAGGACTACAGACAAGCACTGAGACCTACGACGCGATCGTGAGTTTCTGCGAGAGGATACAAAAGACCACGGTACTCGGTATCGATACCCCCGGTTTCATCGTGAATCGGATCCTTTGCCCTATGATTAATGAGGCGATATTTCTGGTTCAGGAGGGCGTTCGCCCTGAGGATATCGATAACGCTATGAAGCTCGGAACAAATCATCCCATGGGTCCCCTAACCCTCGCTGATTTTGTTGGTCTCGATACGCTACTGTACATCCTGCAACTCCTCCACAGGGAGTTAGGAGAAGATAAATATCGCCCCTGCCCGCTTCTAACGAAATACGTTGAGGCAGGTTGGTTTGGGAAAAAGACCGGTCGCGGCTTTTATAGCTACGCCTAATCACGCCTCCGCGAGAGCGTGGTTGTACAAGAGACTGGCGTATGGATGAAGGTAGAGCTTACCGAGCTTCAGGCTATTTTCCTGCGCGGTAACGAGTCTCGTCTAGCGGTATGAAACTCAAGGGTAGCTAAGGTTACCAACGCTTCTTCCTTTAGTGGCGATTCCACTTCACGGATAATTTGCAGGGCAGCGCCGAGAAACGCCCCTCGCATAGCCGTGGCGTTTTTTCGCTTAGGTGAGGTCAGCTCAGCCATAATTTTTTCGACATAGTCTTTCGCGTTCATCGTGTCGTCGCCTCCCAGGGGTGTCTTGTCTTATCGTTAGTGCCCCGTCTGGCGACTATAGAGTCGAGCATATCCTCCTCAAGGACCGTGAAATAGCGCTCCATGCGCCCATGATCCTCAAGATCGAGCTCGAGAGTCGCGGCTACATCCGTGACGCTAAGCCCATTGGCGACCTCACGAGCGCTCTCGTACACTGATTTCTGATAGCTCTCTAAATGTCTAAGAATCACGACGAGTCCATAATCCAAGAGCAGATCATCCCCTCGATGCTGCACAACTTCAGAGGCTTGCTTCATAAGGGTATCGACAACTCGCGACTGCGCGGTCTCCACCATCAGATTTCTCGTCTTTAACAAACGTTCAAGGCGCTCGATGCGCACATGGCACTGCTCTAGAGCTTTGCCGATTTGGCTCTTTAATTCCGATGATGAGACATCAACGACGAGTCTCGGCAGGTGTCGAGCTATGTGAAGCTCTCCCACGAATATTTCGCGAAGTTGCTCATCGAGCACCATTTCCAACGTTGAGTATCGCACAGGCACCTCGCAGTCTGCGTTGAGAGTGCTTAAGCATACAAGCACTCTTGATAGCGCCTATGACCGCGATTAGATCGCGCAATTACCCTGAACACAGGTGTCGTCGCGTTTCGCCGCGGGTCCTTTCAATGACGAGACAAGCGCGTCGAAATCTAGTGGTTTCGCGTAACGCTCAATATCAGCTAGATCAGGCGCGCCCTGGTCAATCTCCTCACTGTCGTACCCGGTCATGAAGATAATTTTGGTCTCTCCAAACGTATCGCGCACATATCGAACCAGATCTCGCGTCGTTAATGAGCCAGGAACACACAGATCAGTAATCAAGACTTCTGGTGGCGAAGCCACACACGCTCGCAAAGCCTCATCAGTGTCGCCGAACGCGCGTACGGCGAAACCTTCGCCCTCAAGAAGCTCTGATAAAGTAACGCGGGTTAATACATCATCCTCAACAATCACCGCGGTTACCACAGGATCCACCCTTCAAATATGCGCCGTGAAAGAGATAAAGGGGCAACCTCTATACCCACGAGGATGCGGTCTAAAACACCTACACAGTCACGAAAATAATTTCCGACAACACATACTGCTTGATACACCACGCTAAAGATCTTGAATCATCGATGCGAGGGAAGCAAGACACAAAGATCATCCCAGCGCGCTCCGGCCCTCCTTCCTGCGCGGCATCATGTGAACCAGGTCGAAAACACTGGTTTCAGCGACTTGCTGACGGTCTGCGGGCGAATTATCATGCGTCCAATGAAACGCCGTGCGGAAAATCAAGAGCAAGGGGTCGCCCTGATAATGGTGATCTTCATGATAGTTCTCTGCTCAGCGATTCTTGTGTCCTTAAGCGACTCGACGTACACAGCAATGCGACTCAACCGAACCACGGAGCAGAGGGTCAAAGCGGAGTACTTCATGAAGTCGGCGGTTAACTTCGCCCGCGTACTGATCCAAAATGATTCCACTGAGTTTGATGATCCCTCAAGAGATGACTGGATGCAGTTTCGAGAGGGTCGTGAGGTCCCAGGCGAGCTGGTCGGGATCTCGGAGCCGAATGTAAGAATCTCGCTCATGATCGCTCCGGAAAACTCAAAAATTCCACTGGTCGAGGTCGTTCAGTCTTTAGGGGTGGATGCCGCCTGGAGGGATGTTCTCGTGTCTCTCTTTCAAGACCTAGGCTTCGATAACCCAACAAACACGAACGAGCCCGCCGGAGAAACTCCATCACGAGCGTACTCTTCCAAAGAAATGGTCGCTAACCTCATTGATTATCTCGACAACGATCAAGTGAGTTACTCCGACAACGGTTTTCAGGGGATAGAGAGCGAGCTTCCCCAGGGCACCGAGTTCCCTAACGTCGGCCGCATAGAATCTCTTCAGAGTGAATTGACCTCGATCCCAGGATTTACCCCATTGCGAGTTCAGCAAATCCTGCCTTACGTCTCAATTCACCGGAAAGCGCAAATAAATATCAACGCCGCGCCGAGGCGTGTGCTCCGCGCGCTTATCGAGGGACTAGATCCGACATCCGCGGGAGGAGCTGCTGAGACTGAGGCTGACAAACTCATTCAGTGCCGAGATCCGGCCAACGGCGGCCCCTACAATCAGAGCTACCGCACTCAAATAAACGCCTGCATTACGCCAAGCGTCGCGGATAGAATCAAACCCAAGCTCACCAATAAAGCCAACATCTTCAGCGTTATAGTTAAGGTCGAATACGGCACCACCGCTTCCAATCCCTCTTTCTTCGCCAGTGCGTACCTGGAGGAGAAAAGCGGTAGGCTACCCGAGGTTAAGGACTTTCTGGTCTACTGACGGAACAATTCTCTCCGATTTCAATAGACAGCGGGGGAGTCGATACTATTTCCGCAATATAATCAAAGTGTTACACGACACGGTTCCTTATTTGTGTCCAAGTTCAATGTTCTGTAGATGGCTCTTTGACAATATCTTCAAGGGCATATAAGCTCACCTCGCTATTTTTTTTGAAGAGAAGTTATATGGCGCGTCGTTGTGTTATCTCAGGAGTTACTCACCAAAACGGTCATCGCGTAAGCCACGCGAACAACAAGACCCACCACAAGTTTGAATCGAATCTTCAGACTAAGCGGCTATTTGTCGCAGAGTTAGGCAAGACGGTGCGGATCCGAGTTTCCACTCGAGTTCTCCGCACGATCGACAAGCTGGGATTCGTAGGTGCGTTGAAGAAGTTCAACCTCTCGCTCTCGGACGTTACCAAGTAAGCTCTGACGCGAATTTTCGTCGAAAGCTACTCCGCCCAACAAAAGAGCGTCAGTGAACGGCGCCCTTTCGTTGGGCGTTCATTTTTTCCGCGTTGAGTCGCACTGCCGCTATTCCTGTCAGAACAGCCTCACCACTCTCGACACTATCCTTCTCGACGGCGGCACACAGCGCAGAATAGTCCAGCACCCCAAGACGCTGTGACGATGGCACGAATATCTCTCGACACATCTTACACTGTACGACCACGATGATCCCCTCGAGAGTCACTTTCGTGAACTCTGTGGCGAAATATTGGTCATCGGGTCCGGCCACACCACAGCACGGGCACGCGATGCCCTCGAGGAACGTCTCCGCTAATCCTTTAACTCGAAACTTGAGTGCCATATCCTTTTAGCTCCTAGCGCATTTGAGATATTTAACTAGGGTAACTTCCGAACCATTGTCATTAAATCGCACTTCATCTACCGCGTTATTTATCAACGTCATCCCTCTTCCAAAACATGAGAGATTTTGAGCGACGGGAATAATAGGCTGTCGAGAATTGAGAAAACCCTTCCCCTCATCTTTAATCATGATTTCAAACCGATCTTCCTCAAAGATGCTAGTTACCCGGACACAACGATCAGCGTATATAGGATCTCCCATGCGTTGGCGACGAATCGAAGCGAACTTATCGAGACCCTCCTCACCCTCAATCTCTTTCCAACGCGAGTCGAGCTCTAGGTTTCCGTGCTCAAGCGCGTTAAGCACGGCCTCTTGCACCGCTAAGCGTATGCGCAGCGCGTCGCTCTCGCTGATCAGGCCGCCAGCGAGCAATCGGCCAACAATCGGCAACGAAATCGCCTGGATTTCGCGAAGCTGCTTGCATGAAAACTCCATGACCGTTCGTTCGCTGGTGACAAAGGCGTACGTTTGTCTCTCACGCTCATCTTGCCGCCGAACACTGCATGCTTGTTCTACGCATCGCTCAAGCCACGCGAAGTCCACCGGCTTTGTGATAACGTCAGTCGTACCTGAACGAAGTAGCCGAACGCCATCATCGCTTTCGGGAGACTCTCCAATCATCACCAGCGCCTGGGTTGGGCGCTTCCGAAACGCCTGCCCTAATAACATGCTGGGGTTTAGGCCCGGCATGGTCGCATCCGCGATAATGACATCGTAATCAGTGACCTCGAGCGCTTCTCCAAGATGACTCGCGTCGCGCACGATCTCAACTTCCCAACCGCGGCGCTTGAAGAACGCGCGGAATTTCTCCTGGCTCTCGGCGTCGCCGTCGGCTAGGAGAATATGGGGTTGAGACGATTGCATTACGTTCCGCTTCTATGGACAGTTATTTTTCGACCGGCAACAATTTGTCGAGCATGAGTAGCTCGAACGTCTCTTTCACAAAGCCATCGAGCGGCTTCACCATGAGGACTCCGTGATCAGCCTTGAGACGCTGATAACAACTCAGCACTTTTCCAATCCCATAACTGTTAATAATCTGGGCACCGGAGAGATCGAGAATAATCGTGCGCTTGCCCTGCTCATAAATTTCATTGAACGCGGAGCGAAGCGCTTCGCCCGCTACCTCTGTATCAAGATCACTTGTGATGTGAATATACCCCTTATCGCCTATGATCTCGGTAGGAAACTCCATATCCGCCCCTTTCAAACCCCTAAAGTTGATCGTGACGACCCGATGAGTGTCCGAGTCGCCATATCACTAAGTTCGGCAGTCACCGAATAAAGCTTTAGGCCCCTCGTCTCTCCAGGCAGAGTCGAATCGGGCTGTAAGTCGGCAAATCAAAGGGACTTATTAGAGGGAAAGACGGAAAATTTGAGGCTCGCTATATTCGCCATCATCGGTGCTCCCTGCTCGAGCGGTCCTCTGCTCTATGGGGAACTCGTGTAATCAGTGGGGTCTTCGTAAAAACAATCAGTTATCCTCGCTTACTGGTCAGAAACAAGGTATTTCGCCGATCCCAATCACTTCACCTCTCTACTCCGAGAGAGGCCATTTGAGTACGAGCAACTTGCTTTTTTAGGCATTAACCCTCTATACTTCCTACGTTTTTCGCTTCTCCAACGATAATTTCAATTACCACCGATTCGAAAGATGACAACTACCGCCCCACTCCATTTTGAAGCAGGCCTCGATGAAATCTGCGGGACCGAGAACGCGGATGTGCACGCATCGTCGGACGAATATGCCCGTCGATTCGGAGGATCTGTGGGTGAGTGGATGTTGAGTGTCCAGGAAATCGCGCTCTCCCACATGCTCTCGACTCACGTTCGGACAGTGCTCGACATTGGAGGGGGACACGGGCAAATCGCACTTCCACTCTCAAATCTTGGTCGATCTGTCACCATCCTGGGAAGCTCTCCCGTCTGCGCGAAACGTATGCGTCACCAGATTGAGAACGGAACGATATCATTCAAGTGTGGAAACCTTGTTGAGTTGCCGTTTCGAGATAGATCGTTTGACGGAGTTGTGAGTTTCCGTTTGATGAGTCATTGCACCGCTTGGAAACGACTCGTCGCTGAAATGTGCAGGGTAGCGGATAGCACTGTTGTTTTCGACTACCCGGTCTGGTGCAGCTCTAATTTCCTAACCCCTCTGTTTTTCTCTATCAAGAAAAGGATCGAGGGTAATACTCGTCTGTACAAAATTTTTACCACTCGCGAGCTAGAGCGGGAATTTCGGGCACATGGGTTCAAACGCACGGCTATGCGCAAACAATTCTTTTGTCCCATGGGTCTTCATAGGGCTCTTAAGAGCCCACGATTGTCAAAAGTGATTGAGGGAATAGCGAGAGCCCTTCTTCTCACTCGTCTATTTGGTTCACCTGTAGTGATCGCTTTTGATAGGAAGCAAACGGATGACTGAGAGCTCCTCGTTGACCAATATCACTGACAAGCCAAGCTCACGCGCAAAGAACAGTCTGCGCGTGATTCAAGGAGATACGGCCGTCACTTCACTGCGAGGCTCTGGACCCTTCGTCGATCCTCTCACCTGGCAGAACGACCGAGATGACCAGACCCCTCGAGCTCTACGCGCCCTTAGTAAGATAGTTGATGGCGGCCTGTGCCATCGCTGCGGTTCGTGCGTCGGAATCTGTCCAACAGGCGTGCTCGGTCTCGACTCTGACGATTATCCGGCGGTCGAGAACCTCTCAGCCTGCACAGACTGTGAATTGTGCGTCAAAGTCTGCCCCGGGGATGAGTTCAATCTGAGCGAGGCGTATCACAGCACTTTCGGAGTTTCGCCTGATGTCACTTCGACTCACGGTCATTTCACGGACTCGTTTATTTCGTACGCCACAGATCCAGAGATTCGCGAGAAATCGACGAGCGGCGGTCTCGTCACCGCGATTCTGCTCAATCTCCTTCGTCGAGGAGAGATTGATGGCGCTGTCGTAATCGTATCGGACTCAGAACAGCTCTGGAAAGGCAAGGCGATTGTCGCTCGCAACGAGGAGCAAATCCTCTCAGCGATGAAATCAAAATACGCCATCTGCCCCACCAACTCAGTGTTCGGGGAGATCCGAGCCATTCCCGGACGATACGCCCTTGTCGGGTTACCGTGTCAGATTCATGGATTCGTCAAAGCCGCCGAGCTCGACCAGAGACTCAAGGAACGTATTGTCCTCACCATAGGTCTTTTCTGCCACGCCGCGGTTGAGCATGACGCTCTTAAAATCATCTGGAAGAGCCTCGGCGACAAAGCGCGGAACGCGACGAAATACATCTCGCGTGTGGGCAAACACCCCGGCACCCCTCACCTTCAGATGAACGATAACTCATTGTATCCCGTGTACTTCGGCGAGAAGAAGGGATACCGACCATCATCAATGGAGGTGATTAACATCGTCTATCGCCTCTATACACCCGCGCGATGCTTAACCTGCTTTGACGCGAGCGCTGAGTTCGCCGACATCGCCGTGGGCGATCCGTGGATGGCGCCTCCGCACGAGGGAGTTGATTTTTACAAAGGCTGGAGTTTCGGTCTTGTGCGCTCCCCACGAGGGCAAGCGGCGGTGGCGCAGGCGCTCTCCGACGGAGCTATCGTCAACGAGCCGGTCACTCGACGAGAGGCGCTGGCTTGTAACCGCATGATGGGAACCGAGAAACGCTGGAGGGCGTTTCGGGTTATCGAGACCCTGCGCCGACAAGGGAAACCGATCCCAGCATACGGTCCTCACGGCTTTCGTTTCCCTCGCCAATCAGGCAAGCAGTTCATCAAAACTGAGATCCATATGTTCACCCATATTTTCTGCCATCTCCCACGGCTACGAGGATATGTGCTGCGACTCACGCTCTCCAACTTCGGATATGGACTCTTATGGCTCAACTCAAAGCGACGCTCGCTTCGTTTTTTTGTCCGAGACAATTGGGCACGTCTTCGTCGTGGTGTAGTTGGAAGGCGGTAAAATGAAGACCCTCGTACTTGCCCCACAACCATTTTATCAGGAGAGAGGCACTCCTATCGCCGTGCGCTTGGCGCTTGAGACGCTATCGCGCGCGCTCGGTTTAGCCAAGGATGCTCAACCTGTCATCGACCTGCTTGTGTACGCCGAGGGACAGGACATTGAGATCCCCGGAGTGCGAATTATTCGCTTACGGACTCCAAAGTGCCTAAACGGCATACGCCCCGGCATCTCGTGCAAGAAGCTAATCTGCGACCTGTTCTTTTTGGTCCACACGTTTATTCTTCTCTGGAGAGCTCGCGGTGATCAATATCGAGTCATTCACGCCGTTGAGGAATCTGTGTTTGTGGCGTGGCTCGCGAAGCAGATTTTTGGCGTTCCGTATATTTACGACATGGACTCATCTCTGGCGCTCCAGGTGACTGAGAAATGGCGCTGGTGCAAACCGCTTCTCGCCACATTGCAGTTCTTTGAAGGAGTAGCTGTGCGTGGCAGCCTCGCGGTCGCGCCCGTGTGCGACGCACTTGAGGTGATAGCCCATCAGCACGGCTCCACTAACACCATTATGCTTCGAGATGTGTCTCTTCTGCCGGAGGAGCGGGGCTGTGGCAATACGCGTTCGATTCTCTTTGGAGAACGCGTCGGCGATGGACAACCTGTTATCCTGTATGTGGGTAATTTGGAGTCGTATCAGGGCATCGATCTGCTCCTCGAGTCCTTCGCCCTCGTAAAAGATCACTCCACTCAACCTCATCTTGTCGTTGTGGGTGGCGATCAGGAATCAATCCGCCGCTATCAAGATAAATGCAAACGCCTTGATTGCGCGCGTCAGGTGTCCCTGCTCGGACCGAAGCCTCTCACGGACCTGCGAGATCTCTTAGTTTCAGCGGATATCCTTGTGTCGCCTCGCATCAAGGGGAATAACACCCCCATGAAGATATACTCCTACCTTCATTCCGGAACACCCTTAGTCGCGACCGATCTACCAACGCACCGTCAGGTGCTCGATGAGGAAGTGGCGATTCTAGCCG